>JBBRHE010000233.1:0-5030 GCA_038223165.1 Tepidisphaerales bacterium | reverse complement strand
GGGACTGTAAGAACAGGAATGGGTGGGCGTTTTCAGCACCCGGGTGGCATGGTCATGCGAAACGGACCTACGCGAGAACTGGACTGGCGAATCACGAGCTGCGCCAACGACGACTGCGCGGGCCGCCGCGCGTTCACGCTGGTCGAACTGCTGGTGGTGATCGGCATTATCGCGGTGTTGATTGGCGTGCTGCTGCCGGCGATAAGCCAGGCACGCCAGCAGGCAAGACAGCTCAACGAGCTGGCCGCTTGCCGCCAAATCATGGCGGCGTACATTAATTACGCGACCGACCATCGCGGTTCGTTGTTGCCAGGGTACTTCGAGGGCCCCGGCCCGCAAGCGTTCGGAAAGCTGGACTTAAAAGACGATCAGGGGCAACCAATCGCCGCCAATTTGGCCAAAGAGCGTTACCCGTGGCGGTTGTACGCTTACCTGAAGGCAGGCTTGTTCGGCACGATCATGGTCAACGACCAGGCCGTCGCATTTGCTGATCGCGGGTCGCCGGTCTGGAGTGGGGCGTGGCAATACATGGTCAGCCTTTCGCCAAGCTTCGCGTACAACATCTATTGCGTCGGTGGGTCGTTGGACCAAGCCGGCAAAGTGAGCGCTGCAAGCCTGCCGGGTTGCATTACCAAGTTCGGTCAGGCCAAGGAGTCTGGTCGATTGATCGTATTCGCCTCGGCGCGTTCCACCTACGTGACCGCGGCGCCACAGGGTTCGTTTAAGATGTACCCACCCACGATGTCTTCGACGTTCAGCGCGGCCGGCTGGACGCCCGTGAACAACTACGATCCCGTCACGTTCCCACCCGATGCCTGGGGCAACGTCGACTTCCGTTGGAAGAAGAAGGCCGTCGTCGGAATGTTCGACGGCCACTGCGAACTATTGACCGTTCCGGAAATGCGCGACATGACGCGGTGGAACAATGCCGCTGCGAAGTCGGGCAACCCAAATTGGACGCCGTAAGGCCAATCCGTTGTAATGCCGACATAAATCTTAAGGAGTTTTGATCCATGCAAACCGCCACAGGTCCCACCCTCGCCGCCAAGTCCGAGCTCTCCGCAGAGCGCGTGCAGCAGATCCGCGAAGCTTTTAACGTCAATCGCAGCAAGATGACGGTCGTGCTTGCCCGTGAGTTGGGCGTGCCCGAAGCGGAAGTCATCCGGGCGTTGCCGGACGGTCTGTCCGTCGAGCTCGACATCACCAAGTGGGAGGACATCCTCCGCTCGTTCGAGGCGCTGGCTAGCGTGCATGTGATCGCGACCAACGCGGCGTGCACGCTGGAAGTGTTTGGGCAGTTTGGCAACTTCAGCCTGACCGGGCCGTACTTTAACGTGCAGACGAAGTCGCTGGACATGCACATCCGTCATGGGGGTCTCCGGGCCGTCTTCGCGGTGAAGAAGCCGGGGCACATGGACGGTGTGAACACCCTCAGCTTCCAGTTCTTCGACGAACGTGGCAGCAGCGCCTTCAAGGTCTTCCTGACCTTCGGCGGTGACGCGCCACCACCGGAAAAGGTCGCCCAGTTCGAAGCGATCCGCGATCGCTTTAAGCTGTAAGGCAGTGAACCTAAGTGCGACGAAGGCTGAAGGATCAGGACGGTGGCAACATTCTGCCGCGCGACCGCTCTTTCAGCCTTCATCGTTCGATTCTTTTCGACCATCACATGACGTCGAATCCATCCAATATCAGAAGGGTCTACGGGACTGACGAACTGCCCGCCGGTCGGTTCACACGACGTGAACTGAGGCGCACGGGAGTTGCGGCGCTCATGCTGGTCGTGGGTGGCTTCGTCATCATCATGGGGATGACGATCGCGATGGGTTTTTACAGCTCACTGGCGCACTGCGGGCCCAAGGCGGTGCTCGACGGTGCGGTGATCGCGCTGCTGATGCACAAGAGCCGTTGGCGATGCCTGTCATTGGCGGCGATCGTGTATGGGCTGGTGCTGCTGTTGCAGTTGGGCAACCCGTACGTGTTTGCGGTCATCGCGCTAAGCGGCTTGATCGCTGCGAGCGTGGGCCGGGTTCTGAGCCCGATCAGTTTTGGGCTGGCCGTCGGTGTCGCTGCGGTCGTGTACGAGATCTTTGCCGGCTTTGGCATGCCAATTCGCATCTGGCTGTCGACGGACGGCAATGAGCCAATCTTGTGGGGCATGTGGTTCGCCGAGTGGCCGTTGCGCATGATCGGTGCGATTGTCGGTGTATGGCTGGCAATGCGATTCCTTCGCGATCGAGCAGCGAACGATTTAGTCGCGCCCGTCGCGTTGCGGGTCCCAAGTGAAACGCCACCCACCTCGATTGGGATGCCGCAGATCGGTGATGTGACTGCGCCTTCGGTGACGTCCATCGATTCTGCGACGCCCGCGCGGGATGGAGTGTCTGCCAAGTCGACACGGGGTAAGGGCCGGTTGGCGGCCGGGCTGCGGATCGGCATGTCGTTCGTCGCGTGCTTCCTGCCGATGTTGCTGAACAGTTGGGTGGCGCTGTCGATCGTCGCCGGCCTCTACCTGATGTATGGCGTAATGGCCGGACTGCGCTGGCGGGCGCTGCAGGCACTGGCGGGCCTGGTGTACGGCTGGGTGGTGTTTGCCGGCGCAAGCTACCTGTGGCACCAAGATTTCGACCGCGTCATCGATCTGCTGCGCACGTTCGTCCTGCGATTCATCCCACTGGCCGTCTCGTCGGCGGTGCTCGTGTTGACGGTTCGACCGGTCGACGTGGTGCGGTTGCTGCGAACGATTCGCACGCCGGGCGTCATCATCCTGCCCCTGTCGCACGTATTCCGCGGCATTCCGCATAGTCGGCGCCAGTTCGGAGCAAGCATCGCCAGGTTGCGCCGTGACGGGGTGTGGCGCGGACCTCTCTCGATCTTCCGACGGCCCCGCGCCATCGCTCGTGGTCTGCTGGGGCCTCAGTTCCGACGATGGGCTAACGAACTTGCCGATTAGGGTGCGATCGCCACGGCGCAACCGATAGCGCGGCAATGTTCCCGATCCTCTATCCTCAATCTTCTCTCCCTTCCTCTGACGTCACCCATTTGCAAAGTTGCCGTCCTGTGCCGTGCAACATACGATGGAAGCTCACCTTGGCGAAGGAGCTTCTGACATGCTGCGACGATGCCTATTGATTGGTGGAACGACTCTGTTGTTGGCCACGGTCTGGCTGAGTGCCAAGCCGGGCATCGTGACGTTGCTGGATGGATCAACGACGTTTCAAGGGGATGTGACCGAAGACGACACGCACGTCTACATCACCAACAAGGGTGGCATTCAAACCAAGCTCGACAAGCGCAACGTCAAGCCAGTGGAATACGTCGCCAACGCCGAAGAGCAGTTTTCGAAAACGCTGTCCCGGTTAGCGCCCAAGGATGTGGAAGGCCGCATCAAGCTTGCTCGCTGGGCCTACGACCAGCGGCAGTACAACGACGCCCGCACGGCACTCGACGCTGCGTTGAAGATCGACCCCAACAACCGCGCTGCGACCGACCTGCTCGATACCGTTCAAAAGCAGATACGGCTGGAAAAGGGCGCGACACCGGCAGTTGGACCTGCGCGGCCGGGCGATCCTTCGCCCACCGTGGGTGACGCGCCCCCTGCAGAGCGTGAAGAGGTGAGCAAATTCCTCACACCTGCGGACGTGAACGTTATTCGTCAGTTGGAATGGAACCAGAGTGACCCCAACGTGCGCGTGCGGTTGAAGGGCGACGTGAAGAAGCGGTTTGTCGACTACAAGGCGCTCGACACGCGTCAATTCAATGCGATGACGCCTGTCGATCAAGGGTGGGCGATCCTGCGCGAGGGCACACCCGAGATGGCCAAGGATGTTGAGATCGTCAGCGATCCACTCGCGCTAGCCGAGTATCGCCGGGCGGCGGTGCAACCGAAAATTCTGGCCGGTTGTGCCAGTGCCGGTTGCCACAACAGCTCTGGCGCAGGTGGGTTTCAGCTCTTCACACCGGCCGACAACGAGGTCGTGTCCTATACGAACTTTTTCATCCTGCAGAACTACAGCAAGAACATTGGTGGGCGTGTCTATTCGATGATCGACCGCGCCGCGCCGGACAACTCATTGCTCGTGCAGTTCGGACTGCCTGCTGAATTGGCGGAAGTCGACCACCCCGCGGTCGGCAGCTATCGCGGCATTTTCAAGAACCGGGCAGACCCGACCTATAAAGCAGTGACCAGTTGGATGGGCAAGACGCTGAACGTGGTCGTGCCCGACTACGGCATCAACTACAAGGCCCCCACCTCGCAACCGACCGCCGCCTCGGCCACACAACCGGCTGCGAAGTGACAGTTTGTGAAGGATGAAGACGGATGTAATGCGTCTCTTTTCATCTTTCAGCCTTCACCCTTCATCCTTGTTTGACCCATGCTCCCCCTGTTCCACCTCTACGCGATCATCGCCATCACGCTCGCGGCGTATGCGATCAGTCGGTATGAGCGCCTCAGACGCCAGGTCCTGCTGAGGCAGATCGCCAGTGAATTCCAACTGAACTATGCGCCGAACGACCCGTTCCAGCTAGCGAATAAGATCATCGACCGCTTTCCCGTCCCCGGCGCCGCACGCCTGGTGGTGACCGACGTCGTCTACGGCACGCGCGGCGACCACTTTCAATACCTCTTCACGGCTAACTACACCGTCGGCGCCATTCGTGTGAAAAAGCGGCTCTATCGTGTGGCGGCGTACGCCGAGCCATTGAGTGGTGCAACGAACGAGCTGCGCATCCCGGTAACGCTGGCGAATGCCAAATTGGAGTGGATCGATCAATACCGCGAACTTGCAGCAAGCGAAAAGAAGAAGTCGGCTGAAGAAGGTTCGTTCATTGACAGAGGGCAAGAAAGAGTGATGTCCCGAATGCCATTCACTTAAGCCCCAAAAATGGCGTGCTCAACTGTGATCATCGAGTCAGGATGCGGTTTCCGGGGTCTGCAAATCGCTTAAGTGAATGGCATTCGTGATGTCCCCTTAGATTTTCCTTATCGTTCGCGTCCCGTTTAATTCGCACCGGTTGGCGTATGGTGAATC
>JBBRHE010000232.1:0-5053 GCA_038223165.1 Tepidisphaerales bacterium | reverse complement strand
CAGTAGCTGAAACGACGTACATCGCCCTTTCTGCCTACCGCCTACTGCCGACCGCCTACTTGAATTTAAGCGATTACCTTCGTCACGACGCCCGAGCCGACCGTCTTGCCACCTTCACGGATAGCGAAACGGAGCTTGTCTTCCATGGCGATCGGGGCCTTAAGTTCCACTTCGATCGCGACGTTGTCGCCGTGCATCACCATTTCGGCACCACCGAGCAGCTTGGCGACACCCGTCACGTCGGTCGTGCGGAAGTAGAACTGTGGTTGGTAACCGGTGAAGAACGGCGTGTGACGGCCGCCTTCTTCCTTCGTCAGGATATACACCTCGGCGGTGAACTTCGTGTGCGGGGTGATCGACTTCGGAGCACACAGCACTTGGCCGCGCTCGAGGTCTTCCTTTTCAATGCCACGCAGCAGAACACCGACGTTCTCGCCAGCCTGACCGTTGTCGAGCGTCTTGTTGAACGCTTCGATACCGGTGACGACCGATGGACGGTTGGGCTTGAGACCGACGATTTCGATCGCATCACCGACCTTGACCACGCCGCGCTCGATACGGCCGGTGCCGACCGTGCCGCGACCCTTGATCGAGAAGACGTCCTCGATCGGCATGAGGAACGGCTTGTCAACCTCACGCTGCGGGATCGGGACGTAGCTGTCCAACGCCGCGATCAGGTCGTCGATCGGCTTGTTGGCGGTCGCGTCACTCGGCGCGTCCAGGGCGGGCTTGGACGAACCACGGATGATCGGGGTGTCGTCGCCGGGGAAGCCGTACTTGGTCAGCAGTTCACGGACTTCCATCTCGACGAGCTCGAGCAGCTCGGCGTCATCGACGAGGTCGATCTTGTTCAGGAACACAACGATCTTGGGCACACCGACCTGACGGGCGAGCAGGATGTGCTCGCGCGTCTGCGGCATCGGACCGTCGGCGGCGCTGACGACGAGGATCGCGCCGTCCATCTGGGCGGCGCCGGTGATCATGTTCTTGATGTAGTCGGCGTGGCCCGGGCAATCGACGTGGGCATAGTGGCGCTCAGGCGACTCGTACTCGACGTGGGCCGCCGAGATCGTCACCGTCTTGGTGGCGTCACGTTCGGTGCCACCCTTGGCGATGTCCTTATAGTTCTTGGCGGTCGTGCCGAACTTGGCCTGCGACCGGGCCGACAAAGCGGCCGTCAAGGTGGTCTTGCCGTGGTCGATGTGACCGATGGTGCCGACGTTCACGTGCGGCTTCTTACGTTCGAAATTGGCCTTAGCCATGAGATGCCTCCAAAGAGATTGCGGATTTCAGATATACGGTTTGTGAATTGTCGGCACCATGCGTCAGATTGACCCGTTCAATCCGAAAACCGCGATCCGCAATCCACAACACTGTCAAAGCTGGCACTGGGGATTGAACCCAGGACCTCCACATTACCAATGTGGCGCTCTACCACTGAGCTATGCCAGCCACACAACTTAGCGTCGTCAACCGTCGACGAAGCCTGACGCCGAAGCGGCTGGCAAGCCAACGACGTCCGATCATTCACTTCCTGTCGACGAGGTCGTCAACCGCTGTCGGTGGCACGCGCGTCATCGGGAAATACCCGACACGCCCGCCGGGGCGTACCGGGAGCGTAGAAGGGCGGACAGTATATGTCCCTTACAGATGATGTCAATTCGCCAGAACCGCGATAATGGCCAGTCGGGCCGGTTTGTTATCGCCCATCGCGCTTCCCCCCGATCTGCAAGGCCAACTGTATGCACGTACGGGTTGCATCCGAGCGGAAACTGGCTTAATTCTAGCACCCATGACCCGACCGCTGACTATCTGGTGCAACTTTAAGCTTCCTGATTCCCTTGCGCTGGGCTTCAAGGCCGCCGTCGGGCAGAACGAGCTGGTCTGGGCCAGTGACATGAAGGCCTCGAACCTCGTGCCCGGCGGGCCCGACCCCCTGCTTGCGTCCGCCGACGTGGCGTTTGGCCAACCCGATCCACAGCAACTGATTACCCTTCCCAATCTGCAATGGGTTCAACTGACCAGCGCTGGTTATACCCGTTACGACCGTGATGACCTGCGGGCGGCATTCAAGGCCCGCGGAGCGAGGCTGACAAACGCGTCGAGCGTCTTTGCCGAGCCTTGTGCTCAACATGCGTTGTCGTACATCCTGTCCCAGGCGCGGGCGCTGCCCCTGGCATGGGCCGATCAGTTCGGTCCGCGTGCCTGGCCGACCCCGCCACTTCGCGCTAAATCGCGGCTGCTGAATGGGCAGCGTGTCCTCATCCTCGGTTACGGCGCGATCGCGCGCAAGCTGATTGACTACCTGCGTCCGCTCGAGGTCGAGATGATCGCTGTCCGCCGACACGTGAAGGGGGACGAGGTGGTCCCGACGGTGCCGGTCGACCGCGTCGCCGAACTGCTGCCGGACGCCGATCACATCGTCAACATCCTGCCTGCCAGCGCCGAGACGACCGGCTTCATCGACGCGAACAAGCTCTCGCGCATGAAGCCGTCGGCCGTCCTCTACAACATCGGGCGCGGTGACACAGTCGACCAGGACGCGCTCATCGACGCCTTGACGCACGCGCGCCTCGCCGGCGCATACCTCGACGTCACGTCCCCCGAACCCCTACCACCCGACCATCCGTTGTGGAACGCGCCCAACTGCTACATCACCCCGCACACCGCCGGTGGACATCACGATGAACTGGAACGACTGGTCGCTCAGTTCTTGTCCAACCTGCAAAAGTTCGTCGCGGGGACTCCACTGACGGATCGGGTGATTTAGAGCCACCCGTCAGTTCCACGCGATCAACCCCGGTTCGAACGGTGTCGCCATGTCGGCTTCACCGGGCACGACGCGGACCGCAAATCCCTGTCGGCCCGATGACGTGCATTCGAGCACGCCATTGAAAACATAGCGGTTCGGTGCCATCTCGCGCGAGAGGGTCATGGTGGTCACGCCGGGCTTTTCGACCTGACCGGTCGCGCTGATCGGCCCGCTGTAGAGTTGGACACTGACTTCTTTCGGGTCGATCTCTGGCAAATCGACGAGGGCCTCGACGTTCATCGTTTCACCGACCTTGAAGTGGCCGTTGCCACTCTGATGAACACCGATGATTTTCACACCGCCCCACCGTTGGCGCAGGCGGTCCTTGGCGTGGGCCAATGCGACACCGCGTTGCCCACCGTTGTCGCTGAGCAGAATGCCGCGCTTGGCGGACTTGATGTAGAACTTCTCGGCGTACTCACGGACCATGCGGTTGGTGTTGAAGACCGGCGCGAGCTTGCCGATACAGGCCTTCATGCGTGCGATCCACTCGTGCGGCAGGTTGTCGACGCCGCGGTTGTAGAACTCGGGGATGATCTGCTTTTCGATGAGGTCGTAGAGCTGCTGGCTCTCAAGTTTGTCGGTGAGGTCGCCTTTATATTCTTCGCCACGTCCAATGGCCCAACCGAGGTCCGGGGCGTACCCTTCGACCCACCAACCGTCCAGAATCGACAGGTTCGGCACGCCATTGGCCGCCGCCTTCATGCCGCTGGTGCCACTGGCTTCCATGCCACGTTTGGGCGTGTTGAGCCAGACATCAACACCCTGCACGAGGTATCGTGCTACGTTCATGTCGTAATTCTCGATGAAGACCATCCGCCGACGAACCTGTGGGTTCTGGCGGGCGAAATTCACGATCGCGCGGATGAGTTCCTTGCCTTCGTTGTCGGCAGGGTGGGCCTTGCCCGCAAAGACGAACTGGATCGGACGCTTGGTGTCTTCCAGCAACGCCTTGAGGCGATCGGGATCGCGCAGCAACAACGCGCCGCGCTTGTACGATGCGAATCGGCGAGCGAAACCGATTGTCAGCGCCTCAGGGTCGAGCACCTGGTCGGCCGCGGTCAGGTCGTCATAACCCCCGCCGCGCCTGGCAATCTGCTGGTGCAGTGTGCGTCGGCCCCAACTGACCAGCCGCTCGCGGCAGCGTTCGTGGGCGCGCCACAGTTCCTCGTCGGGAATTTGTACCACGTCGTCCCAGACGCTCTGGTCGGTCGGGTCGCTCTTCCACTTGTCCGACAGATACCGTTCCAGAACGAACTGAATGTCCGGCGCCAACCAGGAGCGCGTGTGGATGCCGTTGGTGACGTGCTCGATCGGCACCTCGTCCGGTGGCACCGCTGGCCAGATGTTGTGCCACATATGCCGGCTGACGTCACCGTGAAGCCAGCTGACCCCGTTGGCGCTGTCGGCGAGCCGAATCGCAAGCACCGCCATCGAGAAACCCTGCTTTGCGTTCGTCACGTCTTCTCGACCGAGCGCGAGGAAACCGTCTTCGTTCAGCTTCAAACCGGGGATGAAGTTCTTGAAGAACCGGATCATCGTCTCCGCCTGAAACATATCGATGCCCGCGGGCACCGGGGTGTGGGTCGTGAAGACGTTGGTCGCCATCACCTGCTGGCGGGCTTCATCAAAGGTCAGCGGGCTGTTATGCAACAGCGTGCGAATGCGTTCGAGCGCGAGAAACGCCGCGTGACCTTCGTTCATATGAAAGACGCTCACGTTGACGTTCATCGCCTCGAGCGCGCGGACGCCACCGATGCCCAGGACGATCTCCTGCTTGATGCGCAGGTCCGTCCCCGTGCCGTAAAGCTTCGCCGTGATGTCGCGGTCGGCGGGCGAGTTTTCGGAAATGTTGGTGTCCAGCAGGTACAGAGGAATTCGCCCGACGTTGACCTTCCACACCTTGCAGAAGACCGCGTTGTCCGGCAAGTCGATGCGAATGTGGATCGGAGACCCATCGGTGTTCGTGCACGGTTGAACGGGCAGGTTGTAAAAGTCGAGCTCGGGATACGATTCCTGCTGCCAACCGTCCGCAGACAGGTATTGCTGGAAGTACCCGTTGCGATACAACAGCCCCACCCCCACCAGCGGCAGCGCGATCTCAGCAGCCGACTTCAGATGATCGCCCGCGAGGATACCCAGACCGCCCGAATAGATCGGCAGCGACTCGTGCAACCCGAACTCAGCGCTGAAGTACGCGACGAGCATCTGCGTGTCGGCGTGGGCGGTCTGGTACCACCC
>JBBRHE010000231.1:0-5149 GCA_038223165.1 Tepidisphaerales bacterium | reverse complement strand
TACTGGAAGGATCAAGGGGACGTCAGAACGAACTGGGCGATCGAGCGCGTTTTCGATCCCCATCTATCAAGTGACGAAGCGGCTTATCGGCGTAGTCGCTGGACCGAGGCCCTGGGGCGCTCACGCGATTGGGAAGAACATTCAAAGATCAAAGCGAAAGATATGTAAGTCCCAAGCTGATAATGCAAAGAACACCCGACGGTCGCTGCCCTCAGGCGACCGTGGGTAAATCCAACTTTCAAATCTCTCAATCGCGGCGAGCAAGTGCCAGATTCATCGCAGCGCCTGCGTCATTCGTTGTCGGAACCGGCCACTTTGACCAGCTTGTTGTACAAGCCGAGGATCAGAAACGTCGGAGCCCATTGACCCACGAACAGCGCCTGGTGGTCCTTGCCCATCATCTTCAACGTCAAACTCGCTGCGATGGAACCACCTGCCAGCCATAGGAATGTGTCGCTGGGCAGCTTGGCTGTCTGGGTTTCGATCGCCTTGGCGATGGGGCCTTCGGTCTGGTCGGGTGGGGTGAACGTGCGCATGGGATACTCCGTTTGTTAAATGGCTTCATCTCGGCCACCCACCGCGGGCAGCCGGTTACCGGACTTACGACGCAAACCGAGTACCACCGCTCCCCGCAGTTTGCCATTGCTCCCGAAACGCTCACCGCAGTGCTGATAGGGCCGCTCGCCCACGCCTTGCCCCGCCCGTCGAACGATAAACCGATGGCTGCCACGTCGGTTACGCCCCGTCTGACAAAAGGAAGCTCTCCATTCCATTCAAGTCCCCGACAGATTTCGACGAAAGTATAGCGGCGTAGAAGACACAGGAAGCCATTTAGGGAGCAGCAACACATGACAACGGCCCCATCGACCACCGGCGCATCTCGTGCCGGCAAATATCTCACCTTCGCCTTGGGGAAAGAGGGCTTCGGCCTCGAGATCCTCAAGGTGCGGGAGATCATCGGGTACATGGACATCACCGCCATCCCGCGCACACCGTCGTATGTCCGCGGCGTGATCAACCTCCGGGGTCAGGTCATCGCGGTCGTCGACCTGCGGGCGAAGTTCCAGATGGAACCCAAGGACCGCACGGAGGAGACCTGCATCATCGTCGTCGAAATACGTTCAGGTGGGCGCAAGCTCAACACGGGCATCGTCGTCGACCGTGTCAGTGAAGTTCAGGACATCCGCGCCGAGCAGATCGAGGACGCGCCCGAGTTCGGGTCGTCGGTCGAGGGCAACTTCATCCTCGGCATGGGCAAGATCGGTGACAGCGTCAAGATCCTGCTCGACATCGACAAGGTGCTCGCCGCCGACGAAGTCGCGTACAACGAGATTCAAGGGGCCATTGCCGCTTCGTGATAGCCCGCCCGTTGCAAACATTCATTCATCAGAACCTAAGTTCACTTAAGTAGAGATCAGCATGAAAATGACCATTGGAAAACGAATCACCGTCGGATTTACAGCCGCGATCCTCATCACGGTTGGCCTGGGCTTGTTCGCCTACAACCGGTTAGGCGTCATCGGCGCTGCGACCACCACCTTAGCAAGCGACTCGCTGCCGGGCGTGGTGCTTAGCGGGCAGATCGCAGCGCTGTCCGAGCAGAACGTCGGTTTCCTGCTCCAACACGTGATCGCGACAGACAAGGACGCGATCGCGGACATCGAGCGGCGCATGGGCGAGACGTCAGCGCGGATCACCGCATTATCGCAGGAGTACGAGAAATCGAGCAGCCAGCCCGAGGATCGCCGCCTCTTCGCTATCGTTACTGAATCCCGAGCGGGATGGGCCAAGGCGCGCGACGCTGCGTTAGTGCTGAGCCGGGCGCTGAAGACGGACGAGGCGATGAAGATCGTTAACGGCGAAGCGCTCCCGGCCTTTCGCAAGATGCGGGCGGCCGTCCTCGAGTTGGCCCAGTACAACGAGACCAACGGTGACGCGGCCGCAAAAGAGAGTCTCGCCGCGGTCGCGACGGGCAAGAATGGCGTTTTGATCGGCTTGGCCACCGCGCTGGCGATCTGCACGGTACTGGCGATCTTCATCATCCGTAGCATCAACAAGGTGCTTACGACGATGACCAACACGCTCGCCGCCGGCGCCGAACAGACCGCATCGGCGGCCAACCAGGTGTCGTCGGCGAGCCAGTCGCTGGCCCAAGGCGCCAGCGAACAGGCGGCGTCGCTCGAAGAGACCTCATCCTCGCTGGAAGAGATGAGCAGCATGACCAAGAAGAACGCCGAGACAGCCCAGCAGGCCGCGGCGCTCAGTGGTGAGGCCAAGGCCGCCGCCGACAAGGGCAACGCGGCGATGGGCCGCATGTCGACCGCCATCCATGATATTCAGAAGAGCGCGTCGGAGACCGCCAAGATCATCAAGACGATCGACGAGATCGCATTCCAGACGAACCTGCTAGCCCTGAACGCCGCGGTGGAAGCTGCTCGAGCAGGCGAGGCAGGCAAGGGCTTTGCCGTCGTCGCCGAAGAAGTGCGTAACCTGGCGATGCGTAGCGCCGAGGCGGCCAAGACGACGTCGTCGCTGATCGAGGGCAGCGTCAACAACGCCCGCAACGGTGTGACGATCGCGACCGAGGTCGGCGCGACGCTCGGCGAGATCACCGCGTTCAGCAACAAGGTGAACGGCCTGATCGCCGAGATCGCCGCAGCCGGTCATGAACAGGCCACCGGCATCGGTCAGGTGAACATCGCCGTCACCCAGATGGACAAGGTCACCCAATCCAACGCCGCCGCCGCCGAGGAGTCGGCCAGCGCGTCGGAAGAGTTGTCAGCCCAGGCCGAACAGATGGCGGGTGTGGTCAACGAACTCGTCGCGCTGGTGAGTGGCACGGGTCGCGCTCCGGCGACCGCCGCATCGTCGCACAGAATCGCGACCCCGCGTCGCTCGCCCGAGAACGGTCGCACGATCACCGTCCCGTCGGCCAAGCCCGTTCGCACGGCTCCGGCGTCGAACAAGACTAAGGCCGCTGCGGCCATCCCGTTCGACGACGAGGGTGACTTCAGCCAATTCAACAAAGCTGCCTAAAGACTTCACGCTTCGTCCCCCACGGGCCGACCGGCTTACCACCGGTCGGCCCGTTTTCGTTGGGCTTCCCCGTGCGATGGACTACAGTGAACAGCATGACCTTCATCCCCTCGCTGCGCATCGTGGCCGTCGTTGTGATGTTGGTCGGTTTGACCGGTTGCGTCAGCGTCCCAATGCCCGCAGTGGACGCGCCGCGCGATACGAACGCCGTGGCGCTATTGGAAAGGTCGGCCACCGCGCATGGTTGGGACGCGCTGCAGCGACATCAATCGTTAGAAGTGCGCTTCGAGGGCACATGGGACTGGTTCACACCGCGCGTGCAACCGGTTCTCTGCGACACCGGCTATCGAGGGACCTCCGAAGAACGATACGCGATTCAGCCGACGCAATCGGTGACACAATCGCATTTCGGCGCGAAGGGAACCAAGGACGTCACCCGCGACGCGAACGGCGTTCGGGTCTCATACAACGGTCAGCCCACGCAAGACAAGGACACCCTCGACGCTGCCGCCCTGGTCGCCGACGCCTACCGTTTGTTTCTACTCGGTCCTGCGTTCATCCGCGAGCGGCAGGCCGTCGTGCGGATGTTGAAGCCGGGTCGAATAGACGGCTTTGACTGCGACCACCTCCTGGCCGTGCTGCGCCCCGGGTTGGGCAACAGCGCCGAGGACCGCGTGATTCTCTCGATCGACAAGAAGACCCACCTCGTCCGCCGCGTGCGGATCACCCTGGAGGGCCTCCGCAGCACCCGCGGCGCAATTGCCGACATCACCCCACGCGACTACATCCGCATCGAAGGCGTCATGCTGCCAACCTCCTACCACGAACAGGTCAAACGCCCCTTGGACGCCCCAATCCACGACTGGCGACTAACCGCGGTTGAGTTCGATCCAACAAACAAAGAAGGCGACCTGAAATAATCGCCTTCAGCAGTGCCCAGGACAGGACTCTAACCATGGTTCACCCCGCAACCATCGACGTATGAAGAGCTCCCGGAGGGCAATTGAGCTGTATACCTGCAACTTCGGCGGTCATACCTGCAACTTCAGTGGCGGTCCCGCGGACGCCATGTTCTTTCCGAGGCTGGCGGAACTGGCTATAACGTCGGCATGATCGACATGCTGCTGCTTGCCACCGACACCGCGTCCAATCCTGCCAACCTGAAAGTCTGGGCGTATGTCGGTTTCATCGCGCTTGTGATTGTGTTTTTGGCCCTGGACCTTGGTGTTTTCCACCGCGAAGCCCACGAAGTTGGCATGAAGGAAGCAGTCACCTGGTCGGTGATCTGGCTGACGTGCGGACTTACGTTCAGTGGGTTTGTGTACATGGCGTACGAGAACCACTGGCT
The DNA here is from genome assembly GCA_038223165.1 of Tepidisphaerales bacterium. Lineage (GTDB taxonomy): Bacteria > Planctomycetota > Phycisphaerae > Tepidisphaerales > Tepidisphaeraceae > DASYHQ01. Next base: position 765 of record JBBRHE010000231.1, on the reverse strand, counting down.
CGGGCTGGGTTTGGACACCGCCAAGTACAGCACCATTGAGGCGATCAAGGCCGGCGCGCCGCTGATTGTGTCAGGTGAGGTGCAGGGATTCGAAGCGGCCAAGCAGTATCTGGTGGGGTACGTCGTCGAGAAATCGCTGGCGATGGACAACATCTTCGTCATCGCGCTGATCTTCACGTTTTTTGCTGTGCCGCCGAAGTACCAGCACCGTGTGCTCTTCTGGGGTATCATTGGCGCGCTGGTCATGCGCGGCGGGATGATCTTCCTAGGCGCTGGGTTGATCCTGAAGTACCAGTGGATCCTGATCGTTTTCGGCGCTTTCCTGATCCTCACGGCGTTGAAGATGGCTCTGATCAAGGGCAGCGACGATGTCTCACAGAACATCGCGGTGCGGCTATGCAAGAAGTTCTTCCGCGTGACCGAGTTCTACGATGGGCAGAAGTTCTTTACCAAGCGGACCCTCAAGCCGACCTACACGAAAGATGCGGCCGGCAAGGATGTGATGGACCCGCCACCAGACGGCTCGCTGAGCGCCGCCTGGGCGATCACGCCACTATTCCTGGCGCTGATCCTGGTTGAGATTACCGACCTCGTGTTCGCGGTTGACTCGATCCCGGCCATCTTCGCGATCACACCCGACCCGTTCATCGTGTTCACCAGCAACATATTCGCGATTCTCGGACTGCGTGCGCTGTACTTCTGCCTGGCGGCGTTGATTCCGAAGTTTCGATTCCTCAAGCCGGCGCTAATTCTGATCCTGGCATT
>JBBRHE010000230.1:0-5202 GCA_038223165.1 Tepidisphaerales bacterium | reverse complement strand
ACAGGCGCACGAGAAAGCCGGCCGCCGGCACCGACAGCAGCAGGCACAGCCAATAGCTGATATCGAGCGAGGCCCACATCAGCAGCCACAAGAGCACGAGCGGCAGAACCGTGATGACGATCTCGATCAAGCTGCGGGCGCCGTTGGGCTCGCGATAGCGGGCGAGGATGTCCGACCAGGCGCGCAAACTCGGAGAATTGTCATCCATGGCTATCACTTTTGGGGGAAAAGGGCGGCTGACGTCACCGGGCGCCCGAGTATGGCGCTCTGTACCTTATTGTACAAGAACCGTTGGCGTGCACGCCATGAGGGAATTCACCACGCCTTATAGCGGAAGTTCCGGCCCGGCCAAGCTGCCGCGCTTCGCCGCGCGCCCGCGTGTAGGAAACCCGAGGGTGTCCTGATGCGCTCGCCGCCCCAAGAGCAGACGATCCGCAGCTCGCGTCCTCACCGACAAGGGATGGGCGGAGTTTAATGCCGCTGCGAGAGGCGGGGATAAGTTTGGTCGGGACCCGGCCTTGCCCCAGAAATGTCATTATAAAACTTGACAGTGACCGGAATGACACAGTTTCCGCTGGCTTGGCTCAGGGCCGGCCGGCGGTGCCCACAGGTGCAATAGAGTGCAACCGCTTAAAATCCAGACCATTCGGCCGCCAAAGCCTCAAAGGCCGGACGTTGTTGCGTTGGCGGCGCGCTTCGTCGAGCCGCTGCCTCGCGTAAAGCCGCCCGCGCCCACGCGGCAGACCCGCTCGGGATCGACACTGCTCGCAAGAGCTGAGCGCTTCACCGGGCAGCCAGGGGGAGCGAGCATACCAAACCGGCCGATGGCGCCAGCCGGGCCTTTGGCTCGAGGCAAGTCCAGCGTACCCACCAGCGCCCTGATGTCGGCCCTGGTCGTCATTGCTCTGGTACCCTCGGCGATCCTCTTCGTTCAGCTGTGGCAGGACATGATGCGGCCGCACAGCGTAACGCTGCCGGTGACGACTCCCCCGACAGCCGAGCCGCCGCGCTCGGCCGGCCTCGACTACCCGAAGGATGGCTCCAGGTTTGCAGTGGAAGACGGCGACGATACCCCATCGTCCGTCGGTGTCGACGCGAGCGACGGCGCTCCCGGTAGCGCCGGGGTATGGAGCTTCGCGTCCGACGAGACTGGCGCGTTGCCGTTATCAGTGCCGGCGCAAAACGGTACACTGGGTGTGACCCCCAACGCCGATAGCGGCGATGGTCCTGTGCTCGCGCGGTCGGAGATGCAGTTGAGCCCGGTCCCCTCGCCCGCCGAGACGGAGATGGCTGACGCGGCCGCCAGCAATCCCTTCGAAAAGACCGAGCGAACGGCGCAATCGGAAGTGGCCGTGCCGCTTCCGCAACGGAAGCCGACCGCGTCGGCTGGAACCGCACCCGTGGTGAGGACTGTAAAGGTCGTCACCATCCCGGCGCCCCCGCAGCCAACGCGTCCCCACGACGGCGCCTATGCCTTGGGCAGCCCGGCCGACGCGCCGCAGGCGTCCGCCGAGTGGATGGAGACCAAGACCGCCGTCGACATGCACGCCAAGGCACAGCAATCGTCGGAAACCGTGAAGGTCGCCGAAGGCGGCATCAAGGTCGTCGTGACGGCGCGGGACAAGGACTGGGTGCAGGTGACCGACCCAAAGAGCGCGACGACCGGCTGGATCTACAAGGCCTTCCTGAAACCCAGCGACCCTCCCGCGCCATAGCGCGCCCGAATCCGACCACGCCCCTCCGTTAGCCTCACGCGCGTCCCGCAGGCGTTGTCGCCACCCTTGGCGTACGCGCACCTCAGGCGCCGCGTCCGAAGTCCCAAGATACAGACGGTCTACAGCTCGCGTCCTCATGGACGAGGGATGGGAGCATTCTAACCCCACGCCTAGAGGCGGGGATGAGCTCGTCGCTTTTTTTTGAACCCCGTACAAATAGTCGAAGCTCAGCGCCCGATGGTATCATGGAGATCGACGGCGCTCTTAAATGCCACTCATGAATGAGGTGGACGCGATGGATTTCGACGACTGGTCACATCGCTGGCACCACCGCCGAACCGCGTGGGCAAGGCTGAGGGTGAACACGAGCATCACCTGTACGAAGGTGCAGTGATGGTCGCCTATGCGATGCACCTGCTACGAACTCAGGAGACCAGACAGGTCCGCATCCATCCTGACGGCGAGCACGGCAAGCAGTTCGATTTTTCAGGTTGGCTCCAGCGCCGAGGGTTTTCGATGGTGTCAGGTATCGGGAAAACAACCTACGGCGGGACCTATGCCGATTGCGAGGGTCGGTCGATCATCGTCAATCCGAAATCGGGCGTGGGCGATGTCGTCGCCGAGGTCCGCGACTGCGTTATCTCGGCGGAATGCAAGGGCGGCATCATAAACACCAAGCATTCTGGGCAAGTGTCGCGGCTCTATAAAGGTCTGTGCGAAACCATCGGACTACTAATGGCAACGCCGTCACCTGGTCGACAGGTGGCAGTGGTTCCCCATACGGAGGCGACCTTTCGGTTGGCTACCCGACTGGCGCCACGCTGCGCCCTAGCCGGCATAGAACTCGCGCTTATTAAGAGTCGCGGCGAGGTGGTTGAAGTTCGCGCTGGGTGAATTGGCGGACCAAACCCTGCCAGGAGAGGTCGTCGTGTTTCTTCCTGGGGTTCTCGACCCGCCTGTTACGCAGCATTTGTCCAGCATAAACTTTCAGGTTACGACTTGATTATCCCAGCAGTCACCAACTCTCTACGCATTTCGTTCGCCTTCTCAGACACGTTTTGCATGAAGCGCTTCTCGATGATGCCGCCGAAGTCCGAGAACAGCGAGGTACCCTGTTTCAGTAGGAGCATAGCTCGTGAACGACCGAGGCTTCCGCAGAACCACCCAAGTTCATAGATGACGTTCGGGCGAGCCTGTAAGTACGTTCCAGATGCCGAAGTCACTTCATCGTCAGGTGTGAAAACTGCAATGGCAAAGCTGCAGGTCGGCGCATAATGCTCGAACTTCTCAATCACGGTCTTACAACCTGCATCCGGCAGTTCGACAAGCACTAGAGGATTGAGCCCGAACTCATCCTTGATGATGTCCTTAAGCTCGCGCCACTTCGCTTCATCTCGACCGTGAATGATAAAGACGTTCTCCCTAACCCGAGAATCTCGAATTGCTTTGCCATCCGAAAATGCGTTGGGGTCCCTAGCAAACGGGTTCGAGCAGCTCGAACAATCGAAAGTATGTTTTCGACCGACTTATATGATGGCGATCCCGTAAAGTTGGAGACTCCCTCATTGGCCTCCTGCGCTACCTGCGGGCTGTATCGGTTGCTTGACCCTAGTGTGTCGCTAAACAAGTCGACAAGTTCGTGCACGTATTGGCGAAAAACAGCGTCGTCAGCCCGGTTGATATGAATACCATCGCGAGTGTGAGTGAAGCGGGATAGGATTCCTTCCAGCTCTGTTTGATACCGGTCCAGCTCGGAATCTGTCCTCTGAGAGCCCGTGGGACGGCCCTGGGTCATTCAGATCGGCCTAGGGGCTTCAGCTTGAACGCAATCTCGTATTCAACGAGTTGAACATCAGAAACCAAGGAAGCCGCCAACCTCAAATCGTCCGTAATCTCGCTCGCAACGATGGCCCCGCGTACCTGCTGCCCTTCGGCCAAGTTCTTCTTCACCCAAGCCATATATCGAAGCAATTGGCCCACTGTTCGATCGTAGCCTCGAGACACCTTGAGCTCGATTACAAAGAAGTGATTATTGCGATCCACGGCCAATATGTCGATGAACCGACCCCCAACGGGATACTCAACGCCGGTGAGGCCCTCCTCTTGGAACAACTTTAGGCCTGTCTCAAGCGATCCGAGATTTTTCGCCAGATAGTTCCTTAGGTCACGCTCAAAGGCGAACTCGCTCGATGGCAAGTCAGGGTCGTCCCCAATTTCTTCAGTCTCGAATTGGGCCTGTGTTCCAAGGGTCGATGAACCCTGTTCGCGATAAATGGGCGAGGTGTCAGTGTCGGAATCCCAAAGCCGAAATTTCCCAGGTGCGACCTTGTAAAACAGATCGTGCCCCGAGCCCGGCCTTATGCTCGGATGGTGCTTGCGAGCGCCGGAATTCACAGCCATGCCCTCAACATGCATCTGCACGGTCGTTGGCCTGATGTCGGGATAGTGTTTCCCAAACCAATCGATGGCTTGTCGCTTGTCGAAGACCTGACCCGGCGCGAGCTGTTGGTCCACAAACTCTCGCATTAGCACTTTGGTCGGCTTATCGTATATCGGCACTGCTGCCTCACAGCGGGATGTTGTCGTGCTTCTTCCACGGGTTCTCGACATGCTTGTTGCGCAGCATCTGCAGCGCCCGGGCGATGCGCTTGCGCGTGCCGCGCGGCAGGATCGCCGGGTCGATAAAGCCCCGCTTCGCCAATCCGCAGCTACTTGATCCTGTAGGTGAAATTATAGGCTTTGCCGTCGGTGCCGATGGCGCTAAGCGCCATATCGCCCGTGGCGCCGGCAAATTCGCCGGTGCCGCCGGTGATCGCCAGAACCGAGTCGCCGCTGTCGAGGAACGGCCCCTCGACCGTGATCTGACCCTTGTCCAGCGAGACCGTCCAGAAACACTCCCAGGCTTTGCCTGGCAGAGTGCGGAAGCAGACGCCCTGGTCGGTGCCGATCTTGGTCTTGTCGTCGGCGTCGAACACCTCATTGGCAAAGGTGAGGATATCGCCGGCGCTGTCGCCCGCGGCGCCCGTGTCCGTCACGGCATCGGTCGTGGCGTGTTCGACCATCTTCACTTCCTGGGGCTCCGCGACCGCGGCCAGTCCGGACGCAATGAGGCCGGCGGCTGCCACCGGGACGATGCTGAGCAGGCGCAGAAACGACAGCAGTTTTGAACGATTGAGCATGACAACCTCTCCTTGGCGCATTGGCGGCCCATCGATGCCTTGCCGTTCAGTATGCCACGTTTTCCAGCGCCGCAGAACGGGGTTCCTACAGCGGGATGTTGTCGTGCTTCTTCCACGGGTTCTCGACCCGCTTGTTGCGCAGCATCTGTAGCGCCCGGGCGATGCGTTTGCGCGTGCCGCGCGGCAGGATCACCTCGTCGATATAGCCCCGCTCCGCCGCCACGAACGGATTGGCGAAGCGCGCCTGGTATTCGTCGATGCGCTTCTTGATCTTGGCGGGGTCGCCGAGTTCGGCGCGATAGAGGATC
>JBBRHE010000229.1:0-5208 GCA_038223165.1 Tepidisphaerales bacterium | reverse complement strand
ATCGGTGCCGACGGCTTCGATCACGTTCCGCCAGACGCTTATGCCACCAATGCCGGCTCTCGCGTAGGCATCGGCGCACTGAGCCAGCGACCAACTTTTGTTGGTCATCGTGTGGATCGCGCATCGGGAAAGGTCGGCCATGGTCTCTGCTCTCTTCGGTGGCACGGAGATTCTTGTCTGTGCCTCTGGCTGTCTGGTCTGGATGAATTTTGGGGGGGAGACACAGACAAGAATGTCAGTGCCACCATTTAGAAAGTCAGGCCACCAGGCACTACAGCCCGCCGACCTCGACCCACTTCTGGTCCTTCCAGCTCTTCAACCCAAGCTCGGCCAGTTGCACGCCCTTGGCACCTTCGCGCAGGCTCCATCGCCAAGGTTCGTTCAGCATCACATGGCGGATGAACATCTCCCACTGAATCTTGAAGGCGTTGTCGTATGTCGTCGCCTCGGGCATCTGCATCCAGTTGCTGTAAAAGTTGATCGGCTGTGGCACGTCGGGGTTCCACGTCGGGCGCGGGGTGGTCGATTCACTCTGAATCCAGCACTCGCGCAGCCCGGCGACGGCGCTGCCTTTCGTGCCGTCGACCTGAATCGTCAGCAAATCATCCCGCCGGACGCGCGTCGCCCAACTGCTGTTGAACTGGCAGACCGTGCCGTCCTTCAGCACAAAGATCGCGTACGCGCTGTCGTCGCTGGTGGCTTTGTACGGCTTGCCCGATTCATCAATGCGCTCGGGCAGGTCCGTGTTGCCGTAACTGACAAGCTTGTTGATCGGTCCGAACAGGTTGCCGATGACGTATTCCCAGTGGCAGAACATGTCGATCATCAACCCACCGCCATCCTCGACGCGATAATTCCAGCTTGGCCGTTGGATCGGCTGGTCGTGCACGTGGCCGGTGAAGACCCAGTAACCAAACTCACCGCGAACGGAGAGAATCTTGCCGAAGAACCCTGAGTCGATCAGTTGCTTGAGCTTGCGCAGCCCGGGCAGCCAAAGCTTGTCCTGCACCACACCGTTCTTGATGCCGGCCTTCTCGACCAGTTCTGCCAGGCGCAGCGCTTCCTTCGCTTCGACCGCGGTTGGCTTTTCGCAATATACGGCCTTCTTCGCCTTGACCGCTTTCTCGACAAACCCCGCCCGCTGAAGCGTGCCCGAGGCGTCGAAGAAAATGTCGACCTTGCCAAATTTGTCGGCCAGCGCGGCATCCAAGTCAGTGGTGTACGTCAACGGCTTGCCGATCGCGTCAGGACCATGCTTGTTGGCAAGGTCGGCCAGTTTGTTCTCGTTGCGACCGGTGAGGATCGGGTCAGGCATCAGTGTGAGATCGGGGCTGACCTTGATGCCCCCTTGCTTAATGATCGCCAGAATCGAGCGCACCAGGTGCTGGTTCGTGCCCATGCGCCCGGTTACACCGTTCAGAATGATGCCAACGCTTCGCTTTTCCATGTTCGATTGCTCCGCCAGTTGTGACTTGTTGGCCAAATATTACCTCATAAATTCAGCATGGCCATACATTCCAAGGCCATTTCTGGTACTTTTAGGCCAACATGGCCGTTGCGGATATTCGATTTCTCTTTGGGCAGTTCGTCCCCCGATGCACGCACGACATCGATAAGCATTTCGACTATGCCGTCCTGCAATACCTTGATGGTGGCGCGGTCAATCTGCAGATCGGCACGGATCGTTATTCGATGCAGGGTCGATGGTTCTGGTCGAGCTATCCCGGTCCACGGATTCGTTTTCACGTCGCCCCGCCGCACAAGACATGGGTGCATCGGTACCTGGCGTTCACTGGGCCGCTCGTGCAGCAATGGACGAAGGACGGTCTATTCCCCGTCCCCCCGCAGCCCGCGCCCTTGGACGCCGAGTACAGTCGGCGGTTCGACGACGTCCTGGAACTTTCCCGCCGCACCGACCGCTGGGGCCTGACCCGCGCCGCGCTCGGTGTCGAGACGTTGCTAACCGAATTAGCCGAACTGCGCTCGCGCCCGACCCCATCGACCACCGACGCGCCCCCCTGGCTGACCACGACACTCGCGACGATGCAAACCCTCGGCTTCAACGGCGACCACGACACCCTCGCGCGTGAGGCGGGTCTGGCGCCCCGATCCTTCCGCCGAAAGTTTACCGCGTTGGTCGGTCACAGCCCGCGCGACTACGAGATCGCCCGCAGAGTCGAACACGCCAAAGAAATCCTCGGCACGACCGATCTGCCGATTAAGACGATCTCGGAACAATTGGGCTATGCGGATGTCTCCTATTTCACGCGCCAGTTTCGCCAGATTACCGGCATTGCCCCGGCAAAGTACCGCCAGAGCCGAGAGGCGTAATGCTGATCTTCCTGACCCTGACCAACAACACGGTTTTCAGCGAGCAACCCATCGTGGTCGGATGACGGCGGTCGCGGTACAACACCGGTCATGAAGTTCAAACGTCCGCCGCTGCGCATTCAACCCACGACACTGTGGGACTACCCCTCGCAGGACTACGGTGAAGGCCAGCAGGGTCTGCCCGGGTACAAGGGCGCGACGCCCAGCTACATCATCTGGAACCTGATTCAGCGATACACGAAGGAAAAGGACCTCGTCGTCGACCCCTGCTGTGGCAGTGGCACGACACTCGACGTCGCGCGCGACTGCAACCGCCGCGCGCTTGGTTACGACGTGCACCCAGCCCGCAAGGACATCTTTCGCGTTGACGCGCGTAAATTGCCTGTCGAACTGACGGATAAAGTCGATCTTGTCTTCATCGACCCACCCTACAGCACCCACCTGGACTACGGCGACGACCCCCGCGACATCGGCAAACTCGACGCCGCCGGCGGTGAGTATTACAAAGCGATGGAGCAAGTGATTGGTGAAATTCACCGCGTCCTGAAGCCCGGTGGACACCTGGGCCTCTACGTCAGTGACAGCTACGTCCATGGCGAACCATTTCACCCGATCGGCTTCGAACTCTTCAGCCAGATCCGCGCCAAGCTGACACCGGTGGACATCATCAGCGTCGTTCGCCACAACAAAACGCTCGAGATGGGCAACTACCGCAAGGCCGCAGAAGAGGAGAACTTCTATCTGCGCGGGTTTAACTATTTGTTCGTTGCGCAGAAGGAGTAAATCCGGCCCCTCTCCCATGTTCGCATGGGAGAAAGGCCGGAGCGTTTCAGAGCTTGATCCCCGGATAACGCTGCTTAACCGCGGCGCGGGTTTCTTCGGTCCAATAGGGGTCATTCATCGTCGGGAAGCCGAGGGCTTCCCGCTGCTCAGGCGTTGCGCATGCGATGAAGCGTTGCAGCTCTTCGTTCTCCCCCATTTGGCTGTACTGGTGATAGCCCTGAAAATTGTGGGCCGCAGCGCGGTAGACGAGGTGGTGGCTAAAGCGGACACCGTGGTCGGCCGTCAGGTCGCTGGCGCGGTGCCAGGTGCGCATGCTGAAGATAAACAGGTCACCCGCTGCTGCGAGGACGGGGCGCTCAAGCTTGTACAAGGCGCTGTCCTTCTTGCGCGGGCGGTGCGTGGGCCACAGCGGTAGCTCGGCGGTCTTCTCTTGTGAGACCACATACGTTGGGCCCAGCTCGGCGTCGACGTCGGTGTAGTACAGGATCATGTTCACCTGCCGATACGACGCATCGTCGCGCGGGACGACCAGCGTGTTGCCCTGATAGTCCAAGTGCAGCCCTTGCTCGAAATCACCCGTCCCCGCGTACTTTGCCCAGATCGCCGCCTGGCTGAGCAGCACATCATCGGTCGCGAGCAGCCGTTTCACGAACGACACGATCTCGGGGTGCGTGCTGATATCGTTCAGCGTGTCGCCAGCAAATGGGAACTCGACCTGCAGGTGCTCGGGGTCCTCAAAGACCGACGCGTACCGCTGTGGTGTGGCCTTGAGCTCATCCGCGTCCGGAAAATATTGAAGAACGTTCGCCCGCGCGGCAGCCAGTTCGTCTTTCGTCAAAAAGTTGGGAACGATCGCATAGCCATGCCGCTGAAGCCCGGCGAGGTGCTTTTCGGTGATCCGCATGCCGGCGCTTGTACCGCCGATCCTTGGGTGCGTCGAGTTTTTGCCCCCCAGGTCACTGTCTGACCCTTCACTCGCGATCGAACTAATGCGTGCGCCTTCGCTTGCGCCAGACCGTCGACCGGTGCGAGTTGCATGATGGGACATGAAAAGTGGTCTCCAGGGGGGAGACGAGTCCAAGTGTAATATTCTGCGAAGAAGGGCATTTCATACGTTCCCAGTTTCGGCCCTAGATGGAACAGTGTCGATACGATCGGCGAACTTGGTCGTCGATCGCTTGCGTTGTCATGGCACGACCGTCGTGCGTAGGCAACGCGTCACACGTCTCACTCTTTTCCGAAAGGGAACCCATGTTCAAACGTTTTTGCGCCGCCGCCGTTGCGGGCTGTCTGCTGGTGCCTGCCTTTGCACAGGCTGACAACACCACCGACGGTGGTATCGAGTTCACGCTGGCCGGCATCGGCAACAGCAACGAGGATGTGGACGCCGGCACGGCATCGATCGATGCGGGCATCGGCTTTTTCATCGGACCGATGCTCTCGATCGGCGCTCGCCAGTCCGTCGGGTACGCCGACGACAACTCGGGTACGACCGTCAACGCGTCGACCCGCGGGTTCGTCGACCTGCAGTTCAACATCGGGCGCATCGCTCCGTTCATTGGCGCCAACGTCGGCTACATCTACGGTGAAGGCGTCAACGACACGGGCGCGGCCGGTCCGGAAGCGGGCCTGAAGATTTACTTCGGCGAAACGACCGACGTCTTCATCTTCGGTCGGGTGGAATACCAGTTCTACTTCGACAAAGGCGACGAGATCGACGACGTCTTCCAGGACGGTCAGTTCAACTACTCGCTGGGCATCGGCATGAGATTCTAAGTCACGAAATGCATTTAACGCAGAGGCGCCGAGGAGGGACGCAGAGGCACGCAGAGGAATAGTCCGAGGTATAGCTTCGGAATCAAACGACCAACCTCAATCCACGTTTGAAGCGGATAGAGGGCGCGAGTTTGCAAGCTTTTCACTCTGCGTAACTCTGCGTTTCTCTCTCTGCGCCTCTGCGTTGAAGTGCAACCGCGTTTAGTGCGCCATCACCTTGCTGATCGAGAAGATTGGCAGCAGCAGCGCGAGGGCGACGCCACCGATGATCAGGCCCATGACCATGATCATGATGGGCTCGATGTAGCGCGTGACCTC
>JBBRHE010000228.1:0-5297 GCA_038223165.1 Tepidisphaerales bacterium | reverse complement strand
CCGTCCCATATCGCGAGGACGAATCCGAACGTCACCGTCGCCGCGCAACGATTGCACAGCGATCAGCGATACGCCCACAGGCAGGTCTTCTGGCTTAGGACTTACACCCGTCTTGCCTTCCCACCGGTTTACACCGGAAGTGGCCTACGTCAAACGGGTCAAACATCGTCCTTCACAGCGGCGCGTCCGCGTCGGATTCTCACCGACTTCCCTTCGTCGTCTCGACCGTGCGGTCGGGTCGACGGGTATGGATACCGCCTTTGGGCTAAAGAGTACGGTAGCGAAGTGAAGCGCGAATTCAAGGGAATGGGGAATGCGAAGTGGGGAATGGGGAATGGGGAACGCCGAATGGGGATTTGCATAGACAAAAGGCCAGCGATGTCATCCCGAACGGAGTGGAAGCGACTTGAGGGATCTCGACTGTGCAATGTGCCTGGACGAGAACGCCAACTCGCTATTCGAGAGGACGTGATGGGGCGCGTCGCGCGTTCCACCACTTCTAATGTTACCACACCGCGCTGGCGGTTGGCGCGGTGGTCGGGGCGGCGCCCGGGGCAGTCGGGGCAGTGGCCTTGGGCAGTGCGAGCTCGGCCGGAAGGGCGGGGAACGATGCCTGCGCCTCGACTGCGGCGCTACGCGCTTCAATCGCTGACGCCAAGTGCGTCTTGGCGGCGGCGGTGTCACCGGTTGCGGTCGCGAACTGACTCCAGACGTACTCGGTCAGCATCAACTCAACGGCAGCGGCCGTCTTGGCATCTTTGGCGCTACCAGCGCCCGCGGCGCCGGCCTGTGAGACAGTCGTCAAAATCTCTACCGTGCTACCGAAGATCTCGTTGGCCTTGACCATGGCCGTCTTGGCGTCTTCCTTCAACTGTGCATCGACCAGGCCCGCGGGGGGTTGTTGCGCCGCCGCCAGCAGCACCGGACCGATCGCGTCGACGGCTTTGCTTTGCGCGTCAAGCAGTTCCGCCTGCCGCGCGACGAGGATCGCCTGACCCTGCAACGCCCGCGCCTTCTTCAAGTTGAACGACCCGACCGTGAACGTGTTCTGCATCGCCTTGAACGCAGCCGCTTCAGGGGCGTCGGGTTTCTGACCGATCCGCTGGGCCAGTTCCTTGGAGAACTTATCCGCTTCCGTCGCGGCCGAACTGTAGTGGGCCTGGGCCAGCTCGAAATGTTTGTTTGCTTCGTCCACACGGTTCTTGAATTCGTCGTTGGCTTTGGCCAGATCGGCCGCAAGTTTCGTCAACGAGCCGACAGTCTTCTCGTCACCACTCACCACCGCCTGGGCGTCCTCGGCCAAGCCTGCCTGCGCCGCCTGCACATGCGCCCAACCCTCGTCGACCGATTTGCCTTGTGCTTCAAATCGACCGACCGCCGAGGCGCGCAGTTCCTGCTGGGCCTGCGCCATTGCCAGGTCCTGCTTGAGGGGGATCAGGTTCGCCGTCGCGACGTCGGCTTGTGACGTCAGGTCGAGGGCTTCTTTTCGTTTGCCACTGGCTTGCTTGAACAGGTCGACCGACGGCTGACCCTGAGCCGCGTTGGATTCACTCTCCAGACGGCTGGCCTCACCCAACGCCGCGGTGCGGGCGTCGTTGAGCTCTTTGATCTTGGCTTGCCCGTCGGCGATTTTCTTAGACAGTTCGTCGATCGTGGCGCTCGTGGCGCTGATCGAAGCGAGTGGGGCGATCCACTGACCGTCCTCACCTTCGTTGAGTTCCTTGATCTTCTTGTTGATCGCTTCGCGGGCCGGTGTGGGCTCAAACTTGGCGAGGTTGGCCGAGATGCGCGACGCGTTGGCGATGCTGTCGGTCATCCGGCGCAGGTTGGCGATCAGTTGACCGATCTGGGCAGCGTAGACATTGGCTGCAGCCGCCTCGACGCGCGCTGCGGCCAGCTCTTCATCACCGACGAGCGCCTTGGCGTGCACCTTGCTGACCGACGACTGCCCTGCGTAGTCGGCGGCTTTGGTCAGCGCCGTCATGCGCCCCGGACCGTTCGCCTTGTCGACCTCAGCGAGCATCTTTTTCACATCCTTGTCGGCCCGACCTTCCTCGGTGTCACAACCGACCAGGCCAGCAGTCAGGGGAAGCACGCCGAGCAGCAACGCAATCGAAGTTCGCATGGATGTCGTCTCCGCAGGATGGCAGCAGTCGCACGCAGGGAGTTGCGCCCCACGTGCCGAGGGCAGAAAATCCGCCAAGTCTTGATTGTGCCGGGGCCTACCGAAGGTGTCAAATGCACCGACCGCTTGCGCCGCAGGCTCTGAACCAACAACGTCCGATAGCCTGACAAGGGTCGAACACTCTACAAAAACAAAGAACGCCGACCCAATGGGCCGGCGTTCTGAACTGCCTTCAAAGGTCTTGCGTGGCTAGACCGCTTCCAGCGCCTGCTTGAAGTCGGCTTCCTTGCGAAGCCCGACGAACTTCTGGGCAACCTGACCATTCTTAAACAGGATGACGGTCGGAATCGCGCTGATGCCGTACTTCACACTGACGTCGCGGTTGGCGTCGGTGTCGATCTTGCCGACCTTGACCTTGCCCGCAAAATCCTTGGCGATCTTCTCGATCGTCGGCGCGAGCATGCGGCAGGGCATGCACCACTCGGCCCAGAAATCGACAAGCACCGGTTGCTCGCTCTTGAGGACTTCTTCTTCAAAATTATCGTCGGTAAACGTCGTGACGTTCTCACTGGCCATGATAAAACTCCTGGTTCTTCGATCTATCTAACAGATAACCGATCGTAGGAGCGATGCCAAAAACTGTCAACGCATGGCAGACCCAGCCATGGCCAGTGAAATGTATCGCTTAACTGTCGTTGCAAGCCCGAGTTCCAACGCATCGGCGATCAACGCGTGACCAATAGACACCTCGGCGGTTTCTGGAACCGCCGCTATGAACGGCGCGAGGTTGTCCAGGTTCAGGTCATGTCCGGCGTTCACGCCTAATCCAAGCCCAGCAGCAGCTATAGCCGTGGCAGTGTAGGACGACAGGACGCTTTTATCCCCCCGCGCAAACGCAGCGGCATAAGGCTCGGTGTACAACTCGATCCGGTCGGCGCCGACCTTCTTTGCCCCCTCAGCGGCGTGCGGGTCGGGGTCGACGAACAGGCTCACCCGACAGCCGAACGACTTCAGCTCCGTGATCACCGGTCGCAATCGATCACCGTCACGCGCTAAATCCCAACCGTGGTCGCTGGTGCTTTGTTCGACACTGTCGGGCACGAGCGTGCACTGGGCGGGTCGGACGTCGCGCGCGTAGTCCACGAAGTGGTGGAACGGGTTGCCTTCGATGTTGTATTCGGCATTCGGAAACATCGCGACCAGCTTGGCCAGCTCGAATACGTCCGCAGGGTGAATGTGGCGATGGTCCGGGCGCGGGTGAACGGTAATGCCATGCGCGCCCGCTTCCAGCGCGATCGTCGATAACCGAAGGATGTTCGGAATATTCAGTTGCGGCCGCGTGTTACGCAGTGTGGCGATCTTGTTGACGTTGACGCTCAGCTTGGCCATGACGACCGATTGTATTGCGCTCTGGCCGTCGACACATCAAGTCGGGATGAAATGCCTGCTGAATCCCATACAATCCCCACCCCATGACCGCCGGCGCGTTTCGCAGTCACGTTACATTGGTGTTATGCACGATCCTGCACGCGTTCACGCACGCGTACGGGACACTGCTTGTCCCGTTGTATTTGTTGATGGTCGTCGACCTGAAACTGACGGGCGTCGCGCAAGCGACCATGCTGGTGACGATCTACGGCACGGTCTACATGCTGCTGAGCTATTTTGCCGGTGTGCTGGCCGACCGGCATGACCGCCGGTTGCTGCTGGGCATCGGGTTGATCGGTAATGCGATCGCGATTGTGTTGATGGGGTTCACGAAACACTACGAGCTGCTGGTGGCGCTGTCGGTGATCGCAGGTCTGTGTGGCACACTGTTCCATCCCGCTGCCAACGCGCTGGTACCGGCGCACTACCCGAAAAGCCCCGGCATGGCGATCGGCATGCTCGGCATCGGCAGTGGCATCGGCTTCTGGGCTGGCCCACAGTACGCGGGCTGGCGGGCCCAGAGTGCGACGTGGCAGTTGGGTGACGTTGCCGACTGGCAACGGCCGTGTGTCGAACTCGGTGTCGCGGGGTTGATCGTCGGCATCATTTTCATCCTCGTCGCGCGCGAAGCCAAGGGCTACGCGCCCAAAGCCACAGCGACCCCACTCGGTCGCGCGCTTCGCTGGCGGTGTGTGGGCATCGCAGCCGCGCTGAGCCTGCGCGAGTTCGCGGGCATCTCGACTGTGACGCTCGCGAGCGTCTATCTGCAGAAAGCGCTGCTTCGCTCGCCGAAGGAGACGGGGTTTATTCTCGGCACGATGATGCTGATCGCCGTGGTCGTGAACCCGATCCTCGTCTACGTGACGAGCGGGCCGAGGCGAATCGTCAGTTGTGTCGTCATCATGCTGACCGGTGGATTGGTCGTGACGACCGTCCCGCACGTTGCACCGGCGTACATCCTTCCGGTGCTGATGTTCTATTACGCCTTCCAACTCGGCAGTAGCGCCGTCAACGACGCTGCCATGCTCGAGCGCGTGGCCCCTGAATTTCGCGGGCGATTCGTGGGCCTGTTCCTGACCATCGCCGGCACGGGTGGGGGTGTCGGCCCGTGGATCATGGGCACCTGGACCGACAGCTTCGGTCCCGCTGCCAGCGACCGCGCTGCGTACTACGCGCCATTCATCACCGTCGGCATCTGTCAGGCGCTGGCGGCCCTGGCGGTCCCCCTGATCGCAGCGCTGGGCAATCCGATCAGTGGTGGGGAGATCGAACCGATCACCGAAGTGACGCCGCGCACGATGGGCGTAGTGGGGTGAAGAACGCAAGCGAGCCGGGTCGTCTTCCGAAGTGCCGCCAGAGGTAAAGGCGTCCCAATTGAACGTCGATGTAAAGCCGATGGTGCGCGAGATCGCCTCGTTGCGCGCACTGATCAAGAATGGAATATTCTGCGTTTCTACATCGCCACGGGGATCTGGTGCGCTCGCCAGCGCGCCGGCGCGCCATGCGTCCGAAAGGGTATGCAGGTACCCGATGCGCGCCTTCGTCCGACCGACCACCGACGCGAGGATCGTCGGCGCGCGGGTCGGCAAATTCACTTCATATCGACCGCCGTCGGTTCGTGTCGGTTTGTGTCGTTTGTCGGTCGGTTTCAGGTCGGTTGTGTGTCGGTTCGCGGACGCTTCTTGCGAGGGAAAAATGTCGGGCAGAGCGTCAAAAACGCTCAAATTAGGGCAAAAAGCGGGTT
>JBBRHE010000227.1:0-5360 GCA_038223165.1 Tepidisphaerales bacterium | reverse complement strand
CTGCGGTTTGGAGTTTTTCGTGGATGAACGCGACGCGCTCGGCCAATTCGTCATGAGAATTGACGATCGACGCCTGTGAAATGCCGGTCGATCCTTCCTCGGTCAGCGATTTCACGATCGTGGGGTAAGGCAGGTCTTCATTAGGTTTGACGTTCCGGCCGATCGGGAAGACCTGGAACGACGGCACACTGATTCCGTGGTAGGCCAGAATCTTCTTAGCCACCGACTTGTCGCGAGCCATCGTCAGCCCGCGCGGGTTGCAGCCCGTGTAAGCCTGTTTGAGTAGTTCGAGGTACGACACGACATGCTGATCGTGCGTTGCTATGCCATCGAAATCTTCGATGAGGTTGAAGCAGATGTGCGGTTGAAATTGCTCTAGCGCCGGCACGATAACGCCCAGGTCGCTCTTCACACCGCAAGGCTCGGCGACGTGGCCCATCGCGCGAAGCGTTGTCAGCACGTCATACTCCGTGCGAAACCGCGCAAGCTCTGCCGGCGACAATCCGTCGATCGACGCGGGGGGGACGAGCAGTTCGTCCATCATCACTAAGACGCGAAGCTTTCTCATGATTCAAATAATCGCAATCACCGTTGAAACACACAAGAAGCAGCGGAAAACCTGTTCATTATAGTACGACGCGGTGCCGGCCGTCGTTCAGGTAGTTCATCGTCTGCACGGACAACATTATCATTACGTCAGTCTTTGCCTGTTGTGGCGGTTTGGCCAGACGCATTTTAAGCGAACTAACCCGTTTTATCATATCGGCAATCGTGCGGTCGATCGTGTACTGCGATTCGCCGGTCCATCGGGAAACCATCATTCGCACTTCAGGGCGAATGCTTTCCAGGTAGGTCGCCGCGGTCATTCGCCGGGCATATTTGGCGTCGGTGCTGAACAATCTGCGCAGGTCGCGATCGTAAAAACGCGGTTGCTCCTGACGATAATAGGCGCGCTTGGTTGCGTAGTGTTCGCGAAGGGTCATCTTCAACGATCGCAATGGATGCGCCCGTCGTCGGGACCTGGCCAGGGGCGGATCGTTGGCGACGTGGGCCATCAGTTCGTCGACATACAAAAGTTTTTCGATCGCGGGCCAGCCTTCGTATTCCATCTGCCAGCGCGAGTTGGGCTTGAGCCACACCGCAAAAGTCTCGGCAAAATCTTCGGCTGGGTGGGCCTGCGCGTACCACATGTCCAGGTGAACCACGAAGTTCCTGGAGTAGGGACGTGGCCGATAGGAACTCGGGTAAGGGTCGCCGTAATCACCGAACAGGTCGTGATAACGTTTGCGGCGATGCAGGAGGTAGGCGTTGTCGAACGCATGGCCCGCTTCGTGGCGCAGGATGCGCATGCACCAGTCGACGGTGCCACCTTCCACTTCGAGCATTTGGCTGCGCTCAAGGTCGAACAGTCGTGGGTGCGCGAGGTAAAAGGGGATCGCGATGCCGGGCACGCGGTCGGGCGTGAACCACTCGCTGCTCAACCATGCGTGCGGACGAAACTTCAGGCCCGCCAGTTGCAATTCGACGTAGAGTTGCTCGACGGCCTTGCCGACGGGGCTGTCCTCTAGCGATACGCCCAAGTCGCAGACGCGCAGATCCAACAGTTTTTCATCGGGGAAGCTGGACCAGAGCTGGCGGCAGGTTTGTCGAGAACGCATGGGCGCGTGAGACGATAACCGAGCGGGCGGTACATCGCGACAAGAGCATTTTTGACGGCTGGATGCGGTTTAAGAGAACGACGCGCCGATGGCGTAGATGTTTTCGTCCGTCTGGCGGCACGAGACGATACGCACCTCGGCGACGAGGCGCTGGTCGCCCATGCCGACCTCGATCGTGTAGAAACAGCCGGTCGGCAGGGGTTGTTCGATGTCGAACGCGATGCCATGGCGCGACAGGTTCACAGCGGTTGCCTCAATGCGTTGAACCGGTTCCACCGCGGTCGGGGATGAGAGGAAGGCCTCGATGACGTACGGTCGACGCTCACTGCGACGGCGGTTCTCGTTTGAATCCGCCGGGGTGTCCTGACGCGTGACGGCAGAGGTGCTCATGCCCCCACCATCGGGTACGAAGGGGGCCCGCTTTAGCAGGCCCGTTGCGCTCCTGGTTACCGTCCGACAATATCACGGTTCTTTGCCGCCTCGGCGGCTGCTTCCAGTAGCGCGACGTTCTTCAGGTTCGCTCGGAACCCGACGTCAACCAGGTCGCCCAGGCCCGGCACGAAGCCCGCCAACACGTCGACGGCGACGTTGATGCCCATCTTCGTGATCACGGTCGTCCCAAGCCCATGCTTATGCGCCACGTACAGTGGGTACATCGCTGCGGTGCCCGTCAGCACGTCACCGACGACCGGCACGAGGCCGATGATCGCATCCATTCCGAACTTGATCCCCGCGAAGCTGAACTTCGCATCCAACCAATTTGCGAGCACTCGGGCCCGACGGAGGTCGGAGTGAAGATCGGTCGTCGTCTGGGTCGTATTCGCTTCCACGCGAGTCACGTTAAGGGCGATCGTCTGCATAAGAAATAGACGATCTCGCAACCGCCGGGTTCGGCACACTATAAAGATGGGTTCAAAATCAACCCACCGACGGCAGGTAATCGGTGGGGTCGTTCCCATCATTCGTGAACGCGCCGGCGATGGATTCGATGTCACGGATGATTTCCAGATGCTGAGTCGTCCGCAGCTTCGCGCCGTCAAAGGCGATCGGAGGATGAACGTATTGCTTGAACATCCGATCCAACCGAGCGTTGGCTTCGTGGATGCGATGTTCGCTTACGACACCGTCCTTCACAGCCTGAGTAAGCGCTGCGATCGCGTCGTCCTGGACATTCGCATGATGGCAGACGAGAAAGACATCGCACCCCGCATTCACGCCGCGCACGACCGCCTCGACCACACCGTAATGCTCGGCAATCGCGTTCATCTGCAGGCAATCACTGACGACAACACCGTCAAACTTCAACCGCTGGCGCAGGATGCCATCGAGCACCGGCTTGCTCATCGTTGCAGGGAAGTCACGGTCGATCGATTCAAACATTACATGAGCCGTCATCACCGATGCCACACCCGCCTTTACGGCAGCGGTGAAAGGGACGAGCTCGACCGATTCTAATCGTTCCATCGCATGCGGTAAGCGCGGCAGGTCGAGGTGACTGTCCTGAGACGTATCACCATGCCCGGGAAAGTGCTTTGCGCAGGCCGCGACACCGGTAAATTGCAGACCCTCAATCAAAGCGACTCCAAGTCTGCTGACAAGTTCAGGCGTGCGGCCAAACGACCGCTGACCAATAACCGGGTTGGCGGGGTTGGTGTCGATGTCGAGCACGGGCGCGAAGTTCATGTCGATGTTCACCGCCCGCAGTTCCGCTCCGATCAACTGACCGACCTTGCGTGCCAGCGCCGCGTCACCGGTGCGCCCAATCACTCTCATCGGTGGAACGGGCGTGAAGCCATCCCGCAAACGAGCAACGGTGCCACCCTCCTGGTCAATGCAAGTCAGGAAGGGTTGATCACCGGCGGCGCGTTTCACTTCCGCGCAAAGCTTGGCAAACCCCGCCGGCGACGTGACGTTCCGCGCGAAGAAGATTGCGCCCGCCACACCACGGTCGATCATGCGGCGCATGTCCGGCGTGATCACGGGGCCGTCGAATCCGACGATGAATAAACGGGCGATGGCGCGAGACAGATTCATAGGCACATTTATACGGATTCCACCGCAAAGACGCGAAGGCGCGGAGCAAGGCTGCAGCCCACTGGCTTTGGCATGGCTTCGCGTCTTCGCGTCTTCGCGGTTAAAACGATTTCAATGGTTCCGCTGCCGATCGATTCCCGCCTCCCCGAGATCGTAGCCCATGCGCGCGATGCCCGGCGGCTTGTCCTCGTCGCGTCGCCCGGTGCCGGCAAAACCACGCGTGTGCCACCGGCGTTGTTGCGGGCAAGGATTTTGTCGGCCGAGCATCCGAACATCGTGATGTTACAGCCCCGCCGGGTCGCGGCACGGGCGGCAGCGGAGCGGATTGGGGAAGAGAACGGGTGGCGCGTCGGCGCAGAGGTGGGGTACCACGTTCGCTTCGATCGCAAAATCGGCCGCGACACACGTCTGCGCGTGATGACAGAGGGCATTCTGACCAGGCAACTGCTTGATGATCCACTGCTGGAGGGTGTCGGTTGTGTCATACTCGACGAGTTCCACGAACGCAGCATCCACACCGACCTCGCGGCAGCCCTGCTGAAGGAAGTGCGGGCGGCGAGACCCGAATTGATCATCATCGTGATGTCGGCGACGCTCGATGCGCGACCGGTTGCCAGGTTTTTGGACGATTGCCCGATCATCGACGTCGCGGGGCGAACGTATCCAATCGAGACGACCTATTCGATGCCGAGCGCAGCCTATATTGACGAACGTATCGCGTCGACCGTTGCTCGTGTGCTTGATGACTCGACACGGGAGGATGCGGGCGATGTACTCGTCTTTCTGCCCGGTGTCGCGGAGATCAATCGAACGGCGCGGTCGTTGTCGGTGGTGGCCGCGCGGCATGACCTGCTCGTTCTGCCGTTGCACGGTAGTCTGCCACCTGCGGAACAATCACTGGCGCTGAGACCGGCGAATCGGCGGAAAGTGATCCTCGCGACGAACATCGCAGAGACATCGCTGACAATCGACGGTGTGCGAACGGTCATCGACAGTGGTCTTGCGCGCGTGGCCGGGTACGACATGCGGCGGGGGCTTGATCGGCTCGACGTCTGCCGCATCAGCAAGGCGTCGGCGACCCAGCGGGCCGGTCGCGCCGGGCGTACGGCGCCGGGTATGTGCATCCGACTGTGGACGCAGCGCGAGCAGAATGAGATGGACGAGTTCGAGCTGCCCGAAATCCGGCGGGTCGACCTCGCGGCAACACTGCTGACGCTGCATGCCTGGGGTCGACCAGACGTGCGGGCGTTTGACTGGTACGAGGCACCCGACGAGCGATCGATAACGGTCGCCGAACGGTTGTTGTCGTTGCTCGGTCTGACCGACGCCAAGGGTAAGATCACCCCGCGCGGTCAACGCGCCGCGGCCATGCCGTTGCACCCACGGCTAGGGCGATTGATGGATGATGCGATCGCGGCGGGGCTTGGCGAGGTAGGTGCTACGCTCGCGGCATTGATCTCGGAGAAGGACATTGCGCTGGTAGAAGGTCGGCCGCACGAACGGGTAGCGAAGATGCATGGGACGTCGGATTTACTTGTGCGATTACAGATGCTGGAACGGGCGCAGCGCGATCGGTTCTCGGGGTATTTGCGCGATGAGGGAATAGACCCGGAGGCCGCCAGGCAGGTGTGTCGTGTGCGCGATGAACTGGCGAATGGTGTTGCCAGG
>JBBRHE010000226.1:0-5412 GCA_038223165.1 Tepidisphaerales bacterium | reverse complement strand
AGTCGGAACATGGTGGCGATGGTAATGGGGATCGGGTGAATAACAACGGGGATGGATTGGAAATGACCAATGAGTCAATCAGAATGACCAATCAAGTCACGATGATCAATGTCCATTGAAGACCCATTGGTCATTGGTGCCTGGACCTTAACGGTTCGATCTGGTTGGGTCATTGGTCATTCCTAAATGTAGTACATCTCCTGCTGTGACCCGCTGGCCTTACTGACGTGTTCCATGAGTTCTTCGAGACTCATGATGTCGAGCACTTCATCGGTCGCCGCGGTGAGCCGGTTGTTCAGCAGGCGGACGGCGACCTCGCCGGGGGTCGACTCACCCACTTCGTCGGCCTGGTTGATCGTCAACCGGCCTTCCAGTCGGCGGATGAGTTCGCCCACACGGATGTCCTTAGCGGCCCGGGACAGGCGATACCCGCCACCACTACCCACCTTGCTCTCGAGAAACCCACCACGACGCAGCGCCAGCAGGATCGACTCAAGGAACTTGTTGGGCAGTGACTCCTGCGTCGACAGGTCCCGCGACTGCACAAACTCCCGTGGACGCAACCGAGCCAACTGGACGATCGCGCGCAAGCCGTACTCTGTTCGCTTGGATAGCTTCAAACCTGTAACTCCTACCGAGGTGGTAGACAAATTACGACGCACTTCCACCCCCGTCAATCTGTGGGTCCCGACTGAACTCCCACCCGCTGCTGTAACCTTCAGCCCTATGGGGACTATAGTGTGGTAGATGCCCCCCTTCGCCCGCCCAATCGCGTTGCTCATCGTCCTCCTCCTGTGCACGTTCACCCATGCCGCGGTGCCGAACCCGACCGTCTCAGTCGCCACCAATCGATCGGCGCTGGTTGTGGGCAAGGAAACCCTGATCGCGGTCGTCGTTGAGATTCCCAAGGGCCTTCATGCCCAGTCGCACAATCCTTCCCAGGAGACCTTCATCCCGCTCGACGTAAAGGTCGAGCCACTCACCGGGCTGACAGTTGGTCAACCGCGCTATCCGCCAGGCCTGGACAAGACCTATCCCGCGCTCGGCAAGTTGAATGTCTACGAGGACCGCGTCATCGTTCACGTACCCGTGACGCTGACGAAAGACGCGCCCACTGGTCCCATCACGATCTCGGGCACGGTGCGTCTGCAGATGTGCGACGACAGTGTCTGCTATCGACCGCAGAACGTGCCGTTCACACTTGCGACCTCCGTCGCGGCACCGGGGGCTGTGGCGCTCGATCAGAACGCCGAGCTGTTCGCGCCGATCGCCAGCCAACCGATCGCGTGGGGCTGGTTTGCGACGGCGTTCTTTGCAGGGCTGCTCTTTAACCTCATGCCTTGCGTGCTCCCGGTCCTGCCGTTGAAGGCGATCGGCTTTTACAACGCCGCCCAGCACAGTCGACTACGCAGTCTCGGGCTCGCAGGCGCGTTCTCACTGGGCATCATCTCGATCTTCGCGGTGCTTGCGGTGCTCATCCTCGTGACCGGTCAGGTGACGTGGGGCCAGCAGTTCTCCAACCCATGGTTCGTCTGGACGATCGTCATCGTGCTCGCGATGGGTGGCTTGTGGTTGATGGGTCTCCTGCCGATGCGCTTGCCGACTTTCATCTACAATGTCGAGACGCGCGAGGACACCGCGATCGGGAACGTCGCGTTTGGCGCAATGACTGCCGTCCTGTCGACCCCCTGCACCGCGCCCCTCTTTGCGCCGCTGCTCATCTGGGCCAAGACGCAGTCGAACTGGGTCGGTGTGCCTGCGATGCTGACCGTCGGGGTCGGCATGGCATTCCCCTATCTCATCCTCAGTGCTTTCCCCGACCTGGCCCGTCGCATGCCGCGCGTCGGGCCGTGGTCGGAGCTGTTCAAGCAGATGATGGGCTGGCTGTTGATCGGTAGCGCCGTCTTCTTTGCTGCTGGTCGGGTTATTCCGGGCAACGCGTTCCTCTGGTCGCTCGTCGTGGTCGGGCTGTTGGCCGCCACGTTCATGGTCCTGCGGACGATCTCACTCGGTGCCGGTCGCCGTGGCATCGTCATCGCGACGGTGCTCGCAGCGATCCTCCCCCTCTCGACCTTCGCCTACGCCGGTCACATGAACGGCATCTTCTCGGAGACCGTCAAGTGGACGCCCTATTCGGACGCCGCGCTTGCCGACGCGCGAGCGAAGGGTCAGACAGTGCTCGTAAAATTCACCGCCAACTGGTGCGCCAACTGCCAGTACATCGAAGCGACCGTCTTCCGCGACAAATCCACCCTCACCGCTATCGAGGCAGGCAACGTGCTGCCTCTGAAGGCGGACCTGACCCTCGAAGACGCCCCTGGGTCCGGTCTGCTCAAGTCCCTGAACCCCACCGGTGGCATCCCATTGACCGCGATCTACCTGCCCGGCAGCAACGAGCCCGTCCAGCTCGACAGTATCTATACAACCGAGACCCTGCTCTCGTCCCTGCAAGCGAGATAAAGAAAACTGCGCGCCCACGGGTCGGTGTCGAAGTCCGTCGGCGCGAGCGAGGGTCGGTACAGGACTGTGCAATGACGAAATGCCAAGTGAATCAACGCTCATGCGGTGCTTGGACTAGAAAACCCGACTGGGGTCACACCCGCACCGCGCATGGTCACGAACTGGCGCGCAAAATGGCGGCGGGCCCGGTGCTGGCGCGGATCACCAGCTCTGGCGCGACCACCTCGACGGTGCCGCGCAGCCGCGACACCGCAGTCTCGTCGTTGATCATCTGCATGACCATCTCGGCGGCACGCTGACCCATGTGAGATAGCCGGTGACTGACCGTCGTCAACCGAGGGATGCACAACTGCGCCTCGACGTCATCGAAACCCACGACCGACACATCCTGCGGCACACGGATGCCCGCGCGGGCCATAGCACTGCATACCCCGATACCGACCACGTCGTTGTAACAGACCGCAGCCGTCCACTTGTGTTCCGGGCGCGCCGACAGGAACCGCAAAAGCTCCGCTTCGGTCGCGTCGATCTGACTTCCGGCTTCACCGAAGGCCAAGCCTGTCGTCGGGACGGCCAGCGCCTCACCGCGCAGGCCGGCCTCCCACGCCATGCGGATGAACATCTCCCTGCGCGGTGAATGTTGGTCGCCATCGTCCATCTGCACCCAGAGCAGCTGGCGGTGCCCCAGACCCGCCAGGTGATCGATGATCAGCCGCATCCCCGCCACCTGATCGAAGTCGATTGTCGGCAGCGCTGTGGGCACCGGGCTTTCGACGACGACAATCGGCAGTTGTGGCGCATCGTTCAGGAAATTCGTCGGCCCCCCTGGCCGCCTCCGGCACCGTTTTACTCCGCCGCGCCCGCGCGGTCGGAAAGGAATGAAGTCATGAAACATCGCCACACCGGATTCACGCTCGTCGAACTGCTCGTCGTCATCGGCATCATTGCGTTGCTGATCTCGATTTTGTTGCCCGCCTTGAACAAGGCCCGGGTGGCAGCGAACACGACGGCCTGTCTATCGCAGATGCGGCAAATCGGACAGGGACTGGCTTTATATGTGAATGACAACCGTGGTTCGATCATGCCCGCGTCCGGCTATGTGGATTCCGCAGGGAATTATAATACTGCATACCTCTGCGGACTTGACTATCCCGCCCCGCCGCGTTTTGCATGGACAAATATCTGGTCTGACCATGCGTTCATAGGAAAGTACGCTTTGAACCCGTACCGCCCATCACGTGAAAACCGAGCTGGCAATGGTGGTCATACGACCGCTCGTGAGAATTCGATGTGGCGCTGCCCGGCGGATATCAGTCCCGGCTACTCTGATGGCAACGGTCGCAATGTCTCGTATGCGATTCCGGCTAATGTATATCCCGATCGAAACCAGTTTCAGAGTCCCGCGCAGGTGCAACAACAGTGGAAGGACCGGTTTTTCAAGATTTCACGCGTGAAGGGATCGTCCCGGATGGTGTTTGCAGTGGACGGGCATACGTATAAGTGGGACAAGAGCGCTGGAGGGTCGAACGTTTTTAACCACATGCCTGTTTTATCGGGTGTAGGAGGGGCTAATGGAGATTGGCTTGCAACACGCAGGGTCAAACGCAATTAAACCAGACAAGCACCCGTACACTAACTACACAAGTACATTCGCCTCATCACCCCGACACATTACGGGTCGGTTGGCTGAATCGAGTGGGCGCAGCAGTCACCCAAGCCCCGGCGGGTGTTGGTCGCAAAATTGGAGTGACTCACGATTTGCAAGAACAATCAGTTCCAGCATGAAGCTCACCACTTCCCTACGAAACATCCTCCACGAAGGCAACCCCTCGGGTATACTTGGCCGACACGGCCTGGGAAACGGTAGATCAGCGAGTAGCGACATCATCTTCAGTCACCAGCCTCAACTTCAGCCGTGGGATGATGAGCACCTGCTTGACGGGCTGATCCCGAGCCATCTTCCACTACAAGTTTGCCGCGCATCATGTTCATCCCACAGGTGAACGAGAACTCACCGCTCTTGTCGGGGATGAATTCGATACTGGTCGTTTTGAAGGCCGGGAGGTCGCGGGCGATGCCGAAGTCGCCGATGATCACTCGGTCGCTGCACGAGGCGGTCTCGTCGCGGTAGAAGTCCAGTCGCACGGGCTGGTGCTGCTTCACGACGATCACATCGGGGGAGTAACCGCCTTTGACGGTTACCTTCACCTCCTCCACGCCACTGGCCGCCACGGTCGCCGCCACACGCTGCTTCTCGCCGAAAAAGAACCAAAGCACCAAGCTGATGGCGGCAAGGCCGAGAACTACAATCACAATCTCACTGGTGTCCATGTTCATTCTCCTTGCAAGGCTGGGCGAAAGCCCTTCAGCCGCAAACTGTTGGCCACGACCGAGACGCTGGAAAACGACATGGCAGCACTGGCGATGATCGGCGACAACAGCCACCCGGTGAACGGGTAGAGCATCCCCGCCGCCACTGGGATGCCGATCACGTTATAGACGAAAGCCCAGAACAGATTCTGCTTGATCGTGCGCATCGTTGCCCGCGAGAGGCTGATCGCATTGACCACGCCGCGCAGGTCACCCCGCAAGAGGGTGATGTCCGACGCCTCAATGGCCACGTCCGTGCCGGTGCCGATGGCGATGCCCACGTCAGCCTGTGCGAGCGCGGGTGCATCGTTGATACCGTCGCCGACCATGCCGACCACCTTTTTTCCAGCCTGAAGCTGCCGCACCTGCTCGGCCTTGCCTTCTGGCAGCACCTCGGCAAGCACGCGGTCGATGCCGACCTCTCGTGCCACGGCCTCGGCCGTGCGGCGGTTGTCGCCGGTCATCATCACGACTTCAAGGCCCATGCGGCGTATCGCGGCGACGGCGGACTTCGACTCGGGCCTGACCTGGTCGGCCACGGCCAGCACGCCTGCCAGCTTACCGTCCACGGCTGCGTACATC
>JBBRHE010000225.1:0-5477 GCA_038223165.1 Tepidisphaerales bacterium | reverse complement strand
GCGGCTCGGGCTTTCAGCCGGTCGTCTTTCACATGGGCTTGGACGCACTCGAGTTTGCCAAGACCGCCACTATTGATGCGGCCGTTATTGATATTCACTTGCCGGACATCAATGGCCTGGTGTTGAGCCAGAAATTGCGCGAAGCGCTCGGCCCGGACATCGCGATCATCGTGCTTTCGGGTGACACGTCGATGCAAACACTCAAATCCCTGCCGCACGTTGGCGCGACGTATTTCTTCAGCAAGCCGGTGCACGCGGCGCAGTTGATCGAACGACTTCAGAGCCTTGTCGCGCCGCGCTAAAGCGTGAGTGCCTGACTTGATGGCTCGGGCGTATTGCTTATGTGTGAAAAAAGGGTGAACGCCAAGAACGCCAAGTTAAGACGGCCAAGGAAAGAATTCCTCTTGGCGTCTTTTGTCCTGCCATTTTTTCTCTTGGCGTTTTTTACCTTGGCGTTCTTGGCGTCTTGGCGTTCATCATTTCTTTGATTGATGATTTCCGCACCACAGGGTCTCGCTTGCGCTTTGATACGGACGACGTGTCGGACCGTGCCGATCCTTCGGGTCGCTACCGGTCGCCTCGAATTGACATGACTCGGTTGAGCGGCAACGGGCTGTAAACATCACTTTTTGTCTTCCAGTTGTTTCAATACGGAATCGATGCGTTGCTGCACCTCTGCCGGCTGGCTGTTGCGCAGTTGTTTAAGCACTCCGGCAACGCTGGGACCCATCGACACGAGTTGCGACTCGGCCAAATCGCGTTGCTTCCAATCCTCGGCATTGAGGTCGGCGACGACGGTCTTGATCTGTTCCATCATCGTCGCGCTCGGCTGGGGGCGCGGTTGGTTATAGCTCACGATAAGGCCGACGGGCACCTTCAACGCGACACCACTGACGAGCTGCAGGTTAAGATCGGAATTGGCGAGCTGACCACTGAGCGTGGCACCGTCCCACGTTGTAATCTGCACGTCGGACGACAGACCGCGCGCTCGCGTCAGTCCGCGAATGCCACTGGCGTCGAGCTTGAGCAGGTCGAACGCCGTGGCCAGTTCCAATTGACCGACGAGGGTTCCCACGAGCGCGTCGTCACCAAGCGTGCGCAGCGCGGGTGTTTCGTCCTTGTTGAGGTCGGGGCTTTCACCGACGACCAATTTGAGCATGGCGAGGCTGGAGACGGGCATTTTCACGGCGACGCCCGAGGCGAGCGTCACGTCGAGTTCGGGTGTGGTGACAAGGCCGGAGATGAGCGTGCCGTCCGTCAACCGGACGATGTGGACGGCGGACTCCTCGTCCTGAAACGCGATCGATGCCACCGACGCCGCAGGCACTTCGATCGGACCGTAGCGGGTCGCAAGCATCAGGGGCGCGGTGGGTGGTGCGATCGCGATGCGGTCCCCTTCGCGCAGGATGACGTGCGGTTGGGTGATGGCGATCTCCTCGACCTCGGTCGCGCGCTTGCGGAACCCGATGCGCGAGATCTGCCGCAGTGGGATGGCGGTCAACTGGCCACCCGGCAGTGTGAGGTCAACCGTCTCTTTCACCAGCGCCCCACCGAGAATCTGCCCGTCAATGGTCACGATGAGCTGGCGCGGCTTGAACTCACCCACATTGAACGCTCCAAGCACGCGGTCGGCGGGTACGTCGATCGGTCCGAATGGCGCGTTGAGCTTGAACGAACTGTCAGCGAGCGTGCCGGTAACGCGATCACCGTTGCGCAGTTCGACGACGTCGAGCGCCTCGCCGCGCAGCAGTTCGAGATCGCCCAGCAGCGGCATAACGCTGCGCACGTTCGCGATGATGCGGCGCAGGTCTTTGGGAATATCGGCCAGCAGCTTGCGGGGGTCGATCTTTTCGATCAAATCGGAAGCCGCCTGCTGGTTGCCGGCGGTCTGGTGGACGTGGACGATCGCGACGGACTTGCCCGCGGGAATGGTCAGCGCATAGCTGGCTGTTACGACGTTGTTGCCCTGCTGCCAGTTGATGTCGGGCTGGACGGCCGATCCATTCAAGCCACCGTACCACTCCATCGCGGCGCGGTTGCCCTGGGTCATTGCGGCCCAGCCGATCGGTTGGGTTTTGTCATTCGGGTCGTTCACGGTCGTGGCGGTCTGCACACCGAAGTTGAGCGACGTCTGTACTTGCACGTTAAGCTGCTGGTCGGCGCCACCGTTGGACGTGAAGACGTCAACGACGCGCATCGAGCCGTTGGTCGGGTCGACCTTCATTCGCCGACTGACGCTGACGGCGTTGGCCTGCATGTCGAGGACGATCTCACCGGTGTCGGCATCAATCCGGCCGACGTTGTTGTTCATGTTGGGGTTGTTGCCGTCGATGAGCAGTTGCGCGCCCTGGCTGTAGACCGGCTGGTTGCCGTTTTGTCGAAACCAACCACCCTGGTAGATCATCCACTGGTTGCCCGACTTGTCGGGGACGAAGTAAGGAAGGTTTACCGACCCCTTTACCGCTGCGCCCCCGGGCGCGATCAACCGCTTGGCGGCGCGCACGATTTGTGCATCGGCGACGCCGGCCGAGCCGACGAGCACACCAATCGCCACCCCGACGCAACCCACGACATGCGCAACTTTCATCGGCGTCGACTCCTGTGATGTCTCCCTTACATAGACGCGGTCCACGTGAAGGGGTTGCAATAGTTTTACCTGAATGTGCGCGGGATGGGGTAGGAAAAGATGACGATTGATGAAGGCGGGTGACGGATAAGTGGTGATTGACCGGGACCTTTGCGTCAATCACCACCCATCCATCACCAGTAACGCGATTCTTTTGCAATAACCGCTAAGCCTTGGGCCCACTGCCTGGCGTCAGATGAGACGCCATGGTGTGACCGTAGGTCGTGCCGCGCCACTCCACCTTTTTGGTGAAGCACATGCGTAAGGCGTGGAAAAGGATGCCCATAAGCATTACGAGGCTGATAGGCCACATGAGCGCATTGCGACGTGGGTTGCCCGACCATTCGTACAGCACCGCCATAAACACCCACATTGCCAGCGTGTGGGCGAGCACGCCAGCGAGCCAGATCAAATTGAGATAGTACGGACTGGGGTGGTTCATCCGCCAGATCGTCCAGCCCAGCGCCGGGAAGAGCGTGTAGCAACACAGCAGGATGAAGACCATCGCGCCGACGATCGTGCGCGGGTCCCCCACGTTCGCGGCGTAATAGATGCGGCTCCATCCCTTGAAAATGTTCGCCAGTGACGAATACATCCGCACGCTCGCCCATTCGGCGCCCATGGCACAGCGAGTCCGCAAACCGATCTTCTTGACGATGCGCGCCATCGCGACGTCTTCGCAATACCGATCTTTCACGACCGCGTGCGTGCCCATCGCTTCGTACGCCGGCCGGTTGATCAGCAGGAACTGACCGTTAGCGAACGCGATGTCCGTACGCTTGTTGTTGTTGGACAACGGCACGACGTACATCGTGCTCGCAGCAGACGCGGCCAACGGGACGAGCAGGCTTTCCCAAACCGAGTGGCTTTCCAACCGCGGTAGCAGGCTCAGTAGGTCGTAACTGCGATTCACAACGAGCGACATCGACGACGACAGCGCGTCCGGCTGCAGCACCACGTCGGAATCGACGAATAGCAACCACTGTCCTGTCGCGAGTTTCTGGCCTTGAAACAGCGCATTGTTCTTGCCCGTCCAACCCGGTTCCAGCGACCCTTCCTGAACATGCAGCACCGACAGTTTCGGGTTGCCGGCAGCGATCTCGTCCATGATCTTGCCGGTGTTGTCGGCACTGCGGTCATTGATCGCGATGACATTGAACGCGGGGTAATCCTGCGCCAGCGCCGATTCGAGACAGCCACGAATGCGCTCTCCCTCGTCCTTGGCAGGAATGAGAATCGTCGCATGCGGTGGTGGGCTGACACGGATCGGCTCGGGTGGCCGGCGCAACAGGAGCATCTTGCGACGCCCCGTGAACATTAACGCGCCATAGGTCAACCACGTAAGGGGGCCGACGAGCCAATAAGCCGACAGGATGAGTAGTTCAACGATCAATCGTGCTCCGCCGACGGTCCATCATAGGGATGGCGGTGGGAATGTTAAGGAGCGAGGACGGACCGAATGTCATCCCCAACGGAGCGGTAGCGACGCGAGGGATCTCGATCGGGGACCAACGAGTGGACTGTCGAGATCCCTCAGGTCGCTATCGCTCCCATCGGGATGACACAACTCGAAGGTGAGATTGCCATCCTCTGGATCGCGCCAGTCCTCTTGGCGGAGGCGGAGTTCAGGAGCAACACAAATCACGTCTCCGGTCGCGAATATTCGCGCGCCCTGGCCTCGCTCGTTCGGCCGGTCAGGTGGGCGAGGATGCGATCGACGTGGACGTGACAGTTTTCGAGAAAGACACTGTACTTGTCCTGCGTGCCCCCTACCGCGGTGCCGGCGACATAGATACCGGGCACACTGCTCTGCATCGTCTTTTCGTCAAACCGTGGCGCGTGGCAATCGCCGATCATGTCGAGCCCGGCGAGCTTGAACAGGCGCGTGTCCTGTTCGTAACCGATTAACGACAGCACAAAGTCGGTCGGGATGTGCGTCGTTTCGGTCCCACGCGGTTGGAAGTCACTCGTGCAGGCGGACAGGCTGACCTGCGTCGGTGTGATCTCCCGAACAACCGTTGACGGGTAGAATGCGATGCGTTTGCTTTCGATAAGGCCCGTGATTTCAGGGGTCAGCCAATATTTGATGTTCCTGGTCGGAAACGCGCTGCGGCGATACGAGATCGACACGTGCGCCCCCGCGTGGTGGCACCGCAGCGCCGCCTCAACGGCCGAGTTTTTCCCACCGACAATCATCAACTGCTGACCAAAATAGGTGTGCGGATCGCGAAAGTAATGGTCGACGTGCGGCAGGTTTTCACCGGGAACGTTCAACCTTCGCGGATGGTCCGTACCCCCGGAGACCAGAACAACCTTTTGCACACGCCAGGTCCGTTCCCGGCCCACGGGCTGGGTGGTGACGACAAAACCGTCACCGAACCGGTCGATGCCGGTCACGGGCTCGTAGGTGTGAACCTTCAGGTCAAACTGCATCACAACCGACCGAAGATACGCCAGGTACTGCTCGCGGGTCGCCTTGGTTTCGTCGGGCGTTACCAGGGGCACGCCCGCGATCGCGATGCGCTCGTTGCTGCTGAAAAATCGCGTCTGCGGCGCCCACCAGGACACGGTGTAGCCGATCTGTTTTGCGTCAAACTGGACGTAACTGATGCCCTCCCGTTTGAGCGCAACCGCCAGTTCCAGACCGATCGGTCCGGCCCCGACGATCGCGATTTGTGCCTCGCCTGCGTGCATGGTGGGGAGATTGTACGCGCCCCAACGGGTGGGGACGACCGGGGCGCTATTCGGGGTGTCACGCGATTCTCGAGCACGTCGTCCGTTTGCCGCACCCCTGCGATCCACTATAATGCCCGCGCCGCTATGGTTGCGTCCGGCTCGACGCGATCGCAGG
>JBBRHE010000224.1:0-5558 GCA_038223165.1 Tepidisphaerales bacterium | reverse complement strand
TACGTTCTCATTGTACGCCAGATCAGTCGACGGGGCAATCAGCGATTGAATGTCCCCGCCGTTAAGGTCAAGGGGTAGGTGGGACACAATCCGGTTAACCAGGCATGCCCAACACAACAGTTGCTTCGACGTACGGGCGGTTATTCGTTCGTCCCATGACCGACCGCGAGTATAGGTCGCGGCTGGATCGAGAGGCGCAAATTGCACCGTTCAACAAGCGCCGATTGTATTGCGGAGACCGCTGGCGATCTGTCGATCGAGACGACCTTCACCCCGTTGTAGCGGTGCCGTGCATTGAAGTGGCGACAGCTTGCTATGCCGCTCGCAGTTTAGCCAAATGCTTGGCCACTAACTTCAGATCGCTCTCGAACTCCGCCATCGTATTTTCCTTTAATGCGCGGTCTGGAATGCGGAGCAACGCCGAGGGGTGGATCGTGGCGATCGTCCAAGGCGCCCATTCGGTTGTCATCACCTGGCCACGGGACTTGGTGACCCGGAAGTCGCGGCCGAGTAGGGACTGAGCTGCCGTCGCGCCGAGACAGACCAACATTTTCGGTTTGATGATCTGCAGTTCCGCTTCCAGCCATGGCCGGCAGGCGCTGATTTCACGAGCAGTCGGTTTCGCATGGATGCGGCGCTTGCCGCGCGGTTCAAACTTGAAGTGTTTGACAGCGTTGGTTACGTAGACGAGATTGCGCGGCAGGCCGACACGTTGCATGATCTCGTCAAGCAACTGCCCTGCTGGTCCGACGAACGGTCGGCCTTCGAGGTCTTCACTGTCACCGGGCTGTTCGCCCACCATCACGATCTGCGAGTCCAGCGGGCCTTCGCCGAAAACTGTCTGCGTCGCGTTGCAGTACAGGTCGCATCCTTTACAAACCTTCGCAGCCTCTGCCAGCATAGGTAGTTCTCGTTTTTCGGGAATGAATGGCCGAGCGGTCCACGGTGTTTCACACGCGACCCCGTCACCGGATGGCCCCTTCTCGCCTCGCGTAGCTTGACCAGAAAACAGTGCCGACGACGACACGCTCGCGCGCGACTGATTGGCTCGGTCTCGCTTCACCATTTCTTCCACTCGCTGCGGGGCTTGGCGCAACAGGTCGTCGATTAACTCCGCCTCGGGCAAAGTGGCCCAATGTCGGACGGGCATTTCTTTCTTCATCGCTCGTACTTTCACTCGCGCGGGATTGAAGATCGACGCGTAGTACGTCTTCCACATTGCCTCGATCTCGTCCGCCTGCGGTGCCATTCGCTGCGGAACGCCTGGACTAAACGTCAACCTTTCGCCGTCCCATGTAACCGACTCGTCCGGTGTCAGGATCGTCCATCGCTGGACACCAAACCGTTCGCGAAAAAATCCAGCAACGTGACGGACAATGGGATGATCCGGCCGATGCCACGCGACGAAATGTTCGTCACCATGCTCGCCTAGCACTTTCCGAAACCGGACAAACGCGTGCATTTTGTGCACGTCGCGGCGGACGGACTTGCTCATGTCGATCAACCGTCGCGTGTCATCATCGACTGTGATGTCGAGCAAGTGAGGCTCGTCATGCGTCAACCGCCACAATGTTCGATAGAGCACCGACCACTTCTCTGCATCGCGATGAAACGCAACGAGCTTCGCAAGCGACAAAAATTCCTTCGGCACTCGGAGGTCGCCTTGCATCCCTTCCAGCTCGGTAGATTGCGATGAAGAAAAGAGCACTTCGCCGTCGGACCAGACCACTTCGCTCGGAGGGACTTTAGATATGAGTAACCGGCGTGCCTCGCGCCGCCAGGTGGCAAAGTCGGTTTGTTGAAGGCGGACGGTTTCCATTGCGTCGTTTACCTACACTTGCCCCGTCGCGGCTGACGACGCAGCGGCGAAAAGTTCCATCTGCGGGTCGGGCGCGACGAGGCGTTTTGCCAGGTCTGCGCGATCGATGCGCATCGCGTCGGGGTTGAAGTCCGCCGTCACAACGAACGGCCGGGCCTTGGCGACCGAAATGCGCAGCTTGACGAGATCGTCCATCGTCAGCTTGTGATGTCGGCGAATCGACAACATCCGCGCGACGTTGCGCCCACCGATGCCGGGAATGCGCAACATAGCCGCGCGCGAGGCCTTGTTCACATCAACCGGAAAGAATTCCCGATGCCGTAACGCCCAGGCGAGTTTAGGGTCGAGTTTGAGGTCGAGATTCGGTTGGTCCACCGTCGTCAGTTCACTCGCGTTGAAACCGTAAAAGCGGATGAGCCAGTCGGCCTGATACAGTCGATGTTCGCGCACCAGCGGTGCCGGTTGGACGGGCAGTCGCGGGTCATCGTGCGGAATCGGGCTGAATGCAGAGTAATACACGCGTCGAAGTTTCTGCTGACCGTAAAGCGTCGTCGCTGTCGAGAGAATTGCGGCGTCGGAACTGGCGGTCGCGCCGACGATCATCTGCGTGCTCTGACCGGCCGGCGCGTACTTCGGGGCTGCAAATCGGCGCGACGGCTCGGACTTGCTGGCGTCGATGCGCCGGCGGATTTGCGCCATCGTCTTGTGGACGATCGCCATCGTCTTTTCCGGCGCCAGCGCTGCGAGGTCCGCATCGGTCGGTAATTCGACGTTGGCACTGAGCCGATCCGCAAACTTGCCTGCCTGAGCCATCGACTCTTCACTTGCGCCCGGCACCGCTTTCAGATGGATGTAGCCGTTGTAGTGGTGCACCTCTCGTAATTGCTGAGCCGTCGCGATCAGTTGGTCCATCGTGTAGTCCGGCGATTGGATGATCCCGCTGGAAAGGAACAAGCCCTCAATGTAGTTCCGCCGATAGAATTCTAGCGTTAGCCAGACCACCTCTTCAGGCGTGAACCGTGCCCGCGGCACGTCGCTGGTCACTCGATTGACACAATATTGGCAGTCATAAATGCAGTAGTTCGTCAGCAGGATCTTCAAAAGCGACACGCACCGTCCGTCCGGTGTGTAGCTGTGACAGATGCCAATCTTGTTCGTGTCCCCCAGCCCTTTTCCGTTCGCCTTGCGCTTGCTGCCAGATGATGCGCAGGAGGCGTCGTACTTGGCCGCATCGGCGAGAATAGTCAGCTTCTGTCGAACATCCATCTCAACTTACATTATACCAAACAAATTGCGAACTTGCTTCGGAAGAAATGAAAGCCGTTTAACGCAGAGGCGCCGAGAGAGGAACGCAGAGAGTCGCTGAGAAACGCGGAGCGCACAGTAGTGCCTGGCTCTTATTACTCTGCGTTCCTCCGCGTTCCTCCCTAGGCGCCTCAGCGTTAGAGCAATTGGGCAAGAAGCACTGCTGAGCCCGCCGGCCTGTGCGCGCAAAAAAAAGCCGCCCCGGGCAAGGGCGGCTTCGAATGGGGCTGACGAAAGGTTCCTCGGGGTTTGGGAGGAGAGGAACCCTTCTCATCGGGGGAAGAATGGGCGAAGTTTTAGTCGTGAACTGCGTCGTTCGCGAGATGAGAGAATTAAAGCGATTCCCGTACCAGTGACGCCACCCCACTATTTATTTTCACGCTCCATCTCATTTTTTCGCCGGAAAAGCGTGTCACCGGCCGTTGAGAAACTTTCTGATTGATCCAGCGTTCATTTCGGCAAATTATCAAGCGACATACTGTCTCGGATGTCGCACTTCCCATGCCAGTAACGCTCCTTCCCTGCATCTCCATCCAGTTCATTGTGGTAATCCAGGTCACACAGGTGGCTTAAGGCAGACACATGCATGCATGCCATCACTAGCGTCGGCTCTGTGACCACTTGCGTGACCGTATGAAACTTGCGGAGCAGATAGGTATGGAAGAACGCGGAACTAGCAGATGAACCGTCCAGCTCCGTAGCTGGTCTTGCGACTGGGCTAGACGACTCCACCAGCGGCTACGATGGCGGCGTGGTAGGTGGAGAGACCCCTTTGCCAGGAGGGCATGGATCGCCCCAGTGCGGCTTCAGTTTTGGACAAGTCCAACACGCTGTACGCCGGACGAACGGCCGAATCGGGCTTGATCTTAAACCAGTCCGCGGTCGTCGTGGGGGACAGGTCCGTCGATAACTTGAACTCGTCCAGAATCGACCGTGTAAAGTCAAACCAGGTTGTTCGACCGCTGTTCGTCACGTGATAGATGCCACTGGCGGCGCCGCGGTCGAGCAGGTCGAGCGTTGCGTCGGCGAGGTCGTGCGTGAAGGTCGGTGAACCGTGCTGGTCTCCGACCACTTTCAGCGGCTTGCCTGCCCGGGCGGCCTTGATCATTGTCGCAGCGAAGTTGGGGCCACCGGGACCGTACAGCCACGCCGTGCGGAGGATGAGCCAATGGGGTGGAGCGTTCTCCTGGAGCCGGGTCTCCCCCAATAGTTTCGATCGACCGTAGGCGCTGCGCGGGCCGACAGGATCGGCCGGCTGTTGTGGACGATCGACAATGCCGTCGAAGACGTAGTCGGTGCTGTAGTGGACCAGGGTCGCGCCCGCATCGCGTGCCAGTCGCGCCAGTAGACCGACGGCGTCACCATTGATGGCGTTCGCGCGGTCGGTTTCTTTCTCAGCCAGGTCGACCTTCGTGTACGCCGCACAGTTCAGGATGACGCTTGGCTTACAGCGTTCGAGCGCGGCGCGCACGTCCGGCTCGCTGGTGACGTCCAATTCAATACGGGCAAAGCAGTTCGCGACCGCGCCACGGGCCTGGAGCTTCGACTGCAATGCCGTGGCGAGCATCCCGCCGGCACCGGTGATGAGAACGGATTGGAGCATAGCAATAAGGATGAAAAAGAAGGATGAAGGATGAACGCTAAAGGATTAAGTTTCATCCTTCACCCCTCTTTTTCATCCTTACCTCAGTTAGTCCCGCAGATCGCTCTCACCAATGAGCGTAAAGCCCTTTTTGATCAACAACCTCGCCGCCAGTGTCGGGTCGTCCGTATACAGCGCCATCGACGGCCCACTCGGTCGGCGTAAAAGTGGGTAGGCGTAATGGATGTTGATCTCCGCCGCCAGTAACGCCGAGCAGACCGCCAGCAGGGGTTGCTTGGTCCTCTTCGGTAACTCGACGGCCAGCAGTTCCGTCTCCGCAAACGCAAACCCCGCCGTCCGCAACAGTTCGCGGGCATACTCGGGTTCGGCAAAGATCAACCGGGCCAGAGCGGTGTCGCCTGACTCTTCAATCGACAACGCCACGATCTTCCCCACCCCCTGCTCCAGCGACCGCACGAGCATCTGCAGCCGACCGACCTTGCTCTCCATAAAAACCGTGAACTGGCGAACACGGGTGGACTCGTATCCGGCACCGTCGAGCGTTTGAGGGGGGAGGAGGTCTTCCATAGTCGTCTTCGTGGCGGTCGCGAATCCTACGGACAAAGCAAACCATGGTACATATAAAAAGCCGAAGTCCCAAATGGAACTTCGGCTCTGCGATTAAGCAATTCTCCGAACCTGATTACCTTAGTAGGCGCCGTTTCCGGTCGCAGTGTCGGTTGGCAGCAGGATGCTGTCTTCCGCGAGCTTCGGAATGCCATCCTGGCCAACCATCGTAGCCGGGTTGTTTTGACCGGCCGGGGTACCGCTTACACCGGCAGGGGCGTAGAT
>JBBRHE010000223.1:0-5606 GCA_038223165.1 Tepidisphaerales bacterium | reverse complement strand
AACCCAGCGGCGTTGGATGCCAGCGCCCGGATGTCGCCACCCGTCGCGCCGATCACCTGCACACCGAGCCGCCCACCAATGCCACCACGGATCGGTTGCCCGTTGAGCGTGCCCGAGAAGTCGTGGAGGATCGGCGTCTGGGTCTGGTCGACCGTTGCGCCGATGAGGTCGGCGGTGTCGGTGCCCGACCCGTTCATGCTCACGCGGATGATGTTGTCGTTGGGGTCGAGGAACTCCAGGACGTCACCACCATGCAGGGTGGTGAGCATCGTACGTCCCTCCAGACGCTCGATGACGGTTTTAGCGGCATTGACGATACGGGCATCAGACAGGCGACGACGAAGCATGCGGGGTCCTCCTCAGCCGGTACATACACATCCGCGTCCAATGCGGATTAAGGTTGTCCGGTGGCTGATACGGGGTGCACGTGGCCGGGGCGGGATTGGGTCATTCACTCGCTCGCGCCAGGTCACTCGCCACCCAAGGTGCAGGTTGGAAACGTCAGACGCTCTGCCCCGTCTTATCGCTTCCGGCTCCAGGTTGATGATGCGGTTTTATCCGGTGCCTAACCCGCTGTCAACGAGAACCTCTTCTGACGACAAAGGGTTGATAACGTTCGCCTTATCGGACATCCGTAAAATGCGGATCGAAGGTCGAGGATCGCAAAGCTGCAAGCGACTCGGGACATCGACAAAGCCTTTGCAATCCTCGATCTTCGACCCTCGTCCTTGCCACCCCCTTGCATTCCCCCGCCCCGCGCTCGACAAAGGACGGGATGCACATCGTCCCGAGCATCGATTTACGCAATGGTCAGGTCGTCCGCTTGAAACAGGGGGACTACGGCCAGCAGATCAACTACGACGTCGATCCCTTCGATGTCGCCCGCTCGTTTGCCACCGCCGGCGCGACGTGGATGCATATCGTCGACCTCGACGGGGCCAAGGAAGGTCACCCCGTCCAGACCAGCCTCATCGCCAGGATCGCCTCGGCCAGTGGATTACAAGTGCAGGTGGGTGGTGGCATTCGCACTAAGGCTGACATCGACGCCCTGCGACAAGCGGGCGTCGCACGGGTGGTCATCGGGACGCAGGCCATGGAAAAGTGGGATTGGTTCGAGCAATTGGTCCACGACCCGGCTCACCAAGGGGCGATCGTCCTGTCGCTGGACGCTAAGAACGGGGTCGTCGCGACCCGTGGGTGGACCGAATCATCCGGTCGAATGGCCACTATGGTCGCCAAAGAGGTCTCCGAATGGCCGTTGGCGGCCATCCTCTACACCGACGTCGCCAAGGACGGTATGTTGACTGGTCCTAACTTCGAGGCCACCGGCGCCGTGGCCGCCGCGGGCAAGGTTCCGGTCATTGCCAGTGGTGGTGTCGGGCACATCGACCACATCACGATGCTGAAAACCCTCCCCATCTGGGGGGCGATCGTCGGTCGCAGCCTGTATGAGGGGAAAGTCGACCTCGCGCAAGCGATCCGTGTCGCCAAGCGGTAGGTGCTAATGCTTCCCTTGCCTATCTGTCGCCGAACGTCCATTCCCGCCCGCCCCACTCGCGCAAGAGCCGGTGATCAGTCATGTCGAACTGTAACGGTGTGACCGTCACATACCGTTCACGCAGTTGTGCGACGTCGGTGTCCGCGTCCGTCTCGCCGAGTTTGAAGATGCTGCTGTTCCAGTAATATTCGCGTCCGCGCGGGTCTTGGCGGCGTTCGTACTCGTCGGTCCAGGGGTTCACGCACTGCCGCGCAACGCGCACACCCGCTGGGCTTTCCTCGGGACGTAAGGGAGGCAAGTTGATGCTGATGCACTGCCCACCTTTCAACCCCGCAGCGACTGTCTGTTCGATGACCTGTCGCGCGAACATCGCCGGCCGGGCAAAGTCCAGTGGCACCTCGCTTTTGAGGTACAAACTGACCGCGATGCTCGGCAACCCGAGAAATGCCGCTTCAATCGCCGCCGCCACCGTGCCACTGTAGAGCACGTTGATCCCAACGTTCGCGCCCGAGTTCATCCCACTGACCACCAGGTCCGGCCGGCGCGGTAGAATCTGCGACACCGCGACTTTCACGCAGTCTGCAGGCCGCCCACCGATCGCGACGCCCGTGAACCCGTTCTCGATCGTCACCCGCTGAGTCAGCAACGGCGTGTCAAGCGTGATCCCATGCCCCGTCGCCGACTGCACCGTCTCAGGCGCAACCACATGCACATCTCCCAACTTGGTCAGCTCACGATACATCGCCAGAATGCCCGGCGCTCGAATCCCATCGTCATTGGTCAGAAGAATAAGCACGGCGCGAGTATACGGGCACAACGACCCGTCGCAATGCCACCCAGCCTTTCCGCCGCGCCTCATCACTTTGACGCGTAAAAAAAGAATCGGCGTCCCTCACCACCCCGGCAAAAATGCAACCCCAGGTGCGGCCGGCGCTTGGCTGTCTATGCACATCTAAAAACACCCGAGCAAACCGACCGCGAACCGACATGCAAACGACATAGAACCGACCACAAACGACACGATCCGACCCGACCCGACGTCCATCTGAGCCTGATATTCAGTTTTCAAAGAACAACGTGACAGGACAAACGCGCTGAGCGCTTACCTGTCACTACAACGACTCAAGCATATCCTCACCGCGGTTATTATCAACATAAAAGTACGGTTTTTGTAAGATATATGATGACCTGCATTTCTGAAATACGATTCCTGCCCATGATTCCTCTCTAACAATACGTCAGCCCCATTGGCCGA
This sequence comes from Tepidisphaerales bacterium, assembly GCA_038223165.1. GTDB lineage: Bacteria > Planctomycetota > Phycisphaerae > Tepidisphaerales > Tepidisphaeraceae > DASYHQ01. Next base: position 2,853 of record JBBRHE010000223.1, on the reverse strand, counting down.
AGCCTCGAACTCGACGTTCGTCCCCTACGGCAACGGGCTGAACGACGGTTGGACCAGCGAATACACCGCCGGCCCGGCGCGGTCGCGGTCGCGCGAACCGGTGGAGTTGACGGTCTTCGGTGGCCTGCCGGACATTATGCAATTCGTCGTCGGAACCTTCTCGGTCGGACCGAGTGAACGCTTCTGACGGTGATACTGATCGGTGATCAGGTTGCAAAAATGCACCAGTTTGCGCGGTACGACCCGCATAACTCACGCAGCTTCACCACCGCAACGAACGCCACACGATCGAGGCAAAATTTACCGCGCACGAGTTTGATTCTGACGCCTTTCTCGTCTTTCGCGGTTTGTCTTTCCCATCTTCATTCGGCGGATCGGGTTGGTGTCAATTGCAGTACATCGAACGAAGAATGCACTTCGCCCCCGGCGGCCAGTCGGCTACAATGACGTGCCGATGTACCGCCCGACCACCGAACGCATCCTCGTCATCGGAGACAACGATCGCCAACTGCAGGCGACCGTGCGGGATGCCATGCCTGCGGCGCAGGTGGTGAGTGTGACGAGCGTATTCGACGGCATCGCCGAACTGTCGGCCGGGGAGTTCTCGACTGTCCTCGCCGCCGCCGAGCCGATTGAGCGGCGACCGGAAGACGCAGTGCGAACCCTGCGCGAGCTGACCGGTCGTGGGCGTCTCGTCCTTTTCGGTCACCCGACGCTCGAACCGCTTAGCCGTAAGATGCTGTCATTCGGCGTGGACGACTACCTCATCACCCCCGCCCAACCCGGTGAACTGCAGCAGGTTTTCGGCAGCTCGCCCATGCGGCTGACCGAGACCGACCCCGTGCAGGACGCCGTCGCCGACGACATGGGTGAGACGCCGACCGTCGCAGCGCCGTCCCCCTTCGCCGGCATCTCGCTGGCCGATGCGATGCTCGACGCATTGCTGCAGCACCCGCACGACCCGGTTGGTGGCGCGGTGCGCCAACTGGCTGCGGCGCTCGGTGGCACGATGACACTGAAGCTGGTCAAGGCCGACGCCGCGATCCCGCCAGCCGACCAAAGTGTCGCCGTCCATCTTCACCCGGTCCGGCAAGGTGAGAAAGTGACGTCCAACCTGTTGCTCAAGGCCCCCACCGACGTCGCCGAGGCGGACGTACGGCACTTCCTGTCACAGGTCGCGCACCAGTTGGCCAAACTGACGGCGCTGCAGGAGCGCCATGCGCAACTGCAGAAGCTCGTGATCACCGACGACTTGACCGGCGTGTACAACGGTCGGTACTTCCGTCACTTCCTGACCAAGATTCTCGACACAGCCCGCTTAATGCGGTTCCCGGTCACCCTGTTGCTCTTCGACATCGACAACTTCAAGAAGTACAACGACCAGTTCGGTCATACCGTCGGGGATGACATCCTCAAGCAGACCGCTACGCTGATGAAGCGCACCGTGCGCAAGCACGACTGTGTGGCGCGCATCAGTGGTGACGAATTCGCGGTCGTCTTCTGGGAGAAGGAAGGCCCCCGCGCCCCACTGCCTGCTGGTCAAACCGCCAGCGCCGGGGGTGGCGTCCCGGGTCGCCCGCCGCAGACGCCTCTTCAGGTGTTCGAACGGTTCCGCAGGCTGCTCAACCGTCAGGAATTCGCGGGCCTGGGCGCCAGTGGTCAGGGCACGCTGACGATCAGTGGTGGCTTGGCCGTCTACCCCTACGACGCCCAGACCGCCGACGACCTTTACGCCGCCGCCGACAAGGCGCTTATGTTCGGCAGCAAGAAGGCCGGTAAGAACACCTGCTTCCTCGTCGGTAGCGACAAGCCCGCCGTGCCCGTCGACGACGACGCCGATCGCGCGTAGCATTTGCTTCCCATGCCCCGCACCCCCATGCCCCGCACACGAGTGAAGATCTGCGGTGTCCGCCGAGTCGAAGACGCGCTGGTCGCGGCGCGCCTCGGGGCCGACGCCGTCGGGATCGTTCTACACCCCGCATCGAAGCGCAATGTCTCCCTGGACGTTGCAAAGCAGATCATCGCTGCCCTACCAGCATTCGTGACACCCGTTGGTGTGTTCGTCGATTCACCCCTGGAAGACATCCGCAGCATCGCCAGTCAGCTCGGTCTGCGTCACGTGCAGTTGAACGGTGACCAACCCCCCGCGTTCGTCACCGAACTTGCGCCCCTGCGCGTCATCAAGGCCATCCGCGTCGACGCTGCGAGCCTCGATCAGACCCTCACCGACTGGCGTGACGCGATCGCGCGTGGCAACCTTGCCCACCTGACAGCGATCGTCCTCGAACCCGCCGGTACAGGTCACGCCGGTGGCAGTGGCATCGCCAACGACTGGTCAACGGTCGCAAACGCGATGGCTGCGGGGAAGTTCAACGGTCTTCCCGTCGTCATCGCCGCCGGTGGGTTGCGCCCCGAAACGGTCGCTGCGGTCATCTCGACGATCCACCCCTTCGCCGTCGACGTCAGTAGTGGTGTCGAGGCGGGCGTGGTCGGTGAGAAGTCCGCGGTGAAGATCGCTGCGTTCATCCACGCGGCCCAAGGCTGATCGATCCGTTCCGTCGTTTGCCCCCCTCCTGAGACGAATATAAAGTTTCGAGCGGTCCATTCTTCCCAACCTTCGACCCGGCCACGCATTGCGATTTTTCACCCCCCGGAGAACCGACCGCGAACCGACATACAAACGACATACAAACGACACGAAACGACGGCGATCCTCCAGAGCTTCGGATAGGCAATTCTGGCCCCTCTCCCCGTATTCCGAGAGAGGCTGGGTGAGGGTGATTTCGAACAGCAAACACGTCTCGATCGTCGCTTGCACCTTCGCGATTGGCAGCGTTCACGTCGTGCATCGCA
>JBBRHE010000222.1:0-5639 GCA_038223165.1 Tepidisphaerales bacterium | reverse complement strand
GTTCATGTCCTGCAGGGTGTCACCCAGGCAGAAGATGCCGTTGAGGCTCATCTGGTTGGCAAACTCGTTGTTTCCACGAAACGCGTCGCCCCAGCGCAACGGTTCATTCTGAAAGCCTCCACGGCTACCGAAACCGAGGATCAGGACGACGAGTGTCGCGCCGATGATCTCCGTGCGCCACGCGATCGGCGCGCCAGGCGGTTGAACCGGATATGCCCAGCGGAGCGCTAGCCGTAAACCGAAGTAGACGAGGACACCGAGTAGCAGGCCCCCCAGGACGTATCGTACGACCGGATAGTTGTACCAGACCATTCCACCGACCGTCACCGGATGCCGCAGGTAGCGAAACGCAAGCTCGTTGAACCGCGATTTAAATTCATGAAAGAACTCGTACTCACACAACAGCGTGAACCCGAGGCTGGAGATGATCACCGTCCACGTCCAGAGGAACCATCGCCGAATGCGGAACGATCGCCAGGGTGCTATCCAGGGAAGATAACAGCAGATCATCGCGACGATGGCGATGTAGCATGCAATAGCAAAGTCAAAACGCAGACCGATCAGGAACGCCCACAGCAGGTCGTGCCATGGAACGTCCGGCGACCAATTGCGTAAGACCAACCCAACACGGGTGAACATAAAAAGGACGACCAGCAACAACTGAAACATCAGCAGAAAGCGAAGGTTGGCCGACACGTTACGCGTCAGCCAATGGCGATTGGGAGTGGAAGACGATTCTGCGGGGGTCGGCAACGGGTTGATTGCGGTGGTCAATTCGATCCTTCAAGGCTTGAAACGGTCCCATCAATCGACATGGGCACCGCTGCGGAAACACGCAGCTACCGCCAATCCGTGGTTGCATTCATACTACGGATTTTCAGCTGACCGTGTGCGGATGACAGGGAATTCATCACCAGATCAGATCCGCGCCGGTGAAGACCGGACCGTCGGTGCACGCGAGCTTATATCGCCACGCGTTATCAGGGCCGGCTTTGACTTTGATCACACAACTCTGACACGTCCCCATACCGCATGCCATCGCGCGTTCGACCGCGATCTGGACCGTCAGCCCGCGCGCGGCAGCAATGTCGGCGACACGGCGCATCATCGGTTCCGGACCGCACGTGTAGATCGTCGGCGCCGGTGATTGACCGGGCTTGTATTGATGATCGAGGTAATGTTCGAGCGCCTGGGTGACATACCCGCGAAAGCCGATAGAGCCATCGTCGGTACTGATGACGGACGGCACGCCGTACCGGGCAAATTCACCCGTCACGATCTGGCCTGATAGTTGGGGTTGATTGGTTGCCACCCCGTCACTGATAACCGTTAACGCCAGCAAGTCGCGCGTCAACGCCCCACAGAACGCGATTGCGGGACGTCCGATCAGTTGGGACGCCAAGTACATCATGGGTGGAATGCCCACACCACCGCCGACGAGCAATGCCGTTCCACCGTCGGTTGGCAGTGTGAACGCATTGCCAAGGGGACCGATCAGATTGACCCCATCCCCGACCGCCAGTCGGCTTAACCAATCGGTACCCGCGCCGACGACGCGATGAATCAGTTCCAGTTCCACCCCACTAGCGGCGTCTCGTCGTCCCGCCAACGAAAACGGGCGTCGTAAGACTGCGGTTTGGCCGACGAGCTCGTCGCCCGTTAAACGCGGTGGTTGAGCTTCGTCCCATTCAACCTCCACGTCGATCGCCTCGGCATCGGTGCAGGCCACCTGCACGAACTGCCCCGGCCGGGTCGGTGGAAAGTGGGGAATGCCCAGTACCAGTCGATAGTGCTCCCGACACAAATTGATATTGGCGACCACGGTCGACTCAAATTGGCCACGGGCGGGTAGCGATGCGGGAGACTGACTCATGGAGTCGAATATTACGCGCGGTCGGTAAAATTTACAGAGCGAATGGCGAAAACAACGTTGAGTGGAGCCGAAGGAAGCAACTGGCAATCACTATGAAAACGAAGCGCAAAAAAAGACTTCCGGAGGGGTGGCTCCTATCCACCTCCGGAAGTGCGCCACGGCTAGGAAGCCGCTTGAATCGCGATGTTTCGCGTCGAACTCGTTCATCCGACGCGTGGAACTATACCGGTCGTGCTGCTTAAATGTCAACGAAACAATCCTGCAGAACTGAAATTCCAATTCGACCATAAGTCATTGCAAAATATAGACTTAATTATTTACCAAATTGGCGCAGAATTCGCTACTAGAGCATCGGAATGTCATGAAGGTCCGAGGGCTTGTCTTTTCACACTGAACGGCTAAACTTGCCCATCCAAAATCGGGCGTTTAGCTCAGTTGGCTAGAGCGCAGGTATCACACACCTGAGGTCACAGGTTCGAGCCCTGTATCGCCCATTGTCGGAAGTCATGCCAGGCACCAGAGGTTCCATTCCCTCCGATTGGAACTTTTCCGCCCGAAGTAAATCTTCTCAATTGGATGCTGTAACTAAACGAACCCCCCGTCCCGTCGCGGTCATTGCGATTCCTGACACCGTCGGTCCTTCTTTAATTGCCAAGCAGTTGTTCCTGTAGAGCACATCGGTGTTTTTTGCGTGCCCTCACGTGTCGCCAGAATGTTGGAATAAGTCGTGGTCAGAATTGAAACTGCAGTCCGACCTTCAGCAGTGGACCGAGGTCGACGTTGATGTCGTTGCCGACTTCCTGCTTGTTCTCATCGTCATACGCGATCTTCTCGTAGGCGATGCCGATGAACCCAACTACACTGCCAGCGTGCGTCTGCACGAACCGGTAGCGGGCCGTCAGATCGGCCATGATGATCAGCGCGGTGCTGTCGGTCGGCACGGATGAAAGCACGCCCCCTGCCAGGGAAAACCGTTCGGTCAACCGCCACTCGCCTGTTAGGCCGAGTTGCACTGATCCTTTGCGATACGATCGATCGACGCTTGAGCCGTCCTCACCATCGAGCTTGTACTTGAAGTCCAGCATGGCAAAGCCGAAGGCCGGATAGAGCAGCACCACCGATCCTTCACCAGGCCCATCACCCAGTCCAATGCGGTACCGATAGCCGATACGGTACCAGTCCAGCGTCAGATCCGACTCGACGGTCGACCCGGACGTGAAGACATTGGCCTGGCTGACGAGCGTCTCGTCGAGCGCGGCGTCATTGGACATGCCGATCCATTGACCACCGAAGTACAGTTCATGGTTATTGAAACCCAGGAGCAACATTGCGTCGTAGATGTGGGCCGTATCAAGACCCAGTTCTTCAAGCGTCGGACGGCCGTCACTGGTCGTGCCCGGCATTCCCCCACTGGGTGTCTGCAATTGCCCACCGACCGGTCCAATGAGGTAGGTTCCTTCGACCGATACGCGAAGCCGCGACTCGCTCGTCGGTTGTTCGGCATGGGCGTATTGCGGACTGCCCATCGACAGAACACAAAGAGCGGCAATCGTGGCAAACAAACAGTGCAAAAAGGGAATGGGCATACCGCCTGGGCCGTTCCGGTCTAATCCGAATTTCCCCACATGCAAATCGACGTAGGAAGTATGCCTAAATGCGATTTATTGAGGATGACACCCAAATGACTAATCTGTAATGATGGCGAGGGTAAGTCATCATCGCTAACTGACCGTGCCCACGAGTGGTGGACGCTCGATGTTTATGTCAGTTTAAGACCGCCTCGAAGGTTTCGGGGCTGACATAGCCTAGCAAACTGTGTCGTCGGACGAGATTGTAGAACACTTCGATGTATCCGAAGATCGACCTTCCCGGGCTGGAGGCGCTATTCCTGGCTTTGCGTGTGACCCTAGGTGAGTTCGTCTTCAAACTGCGCGGGAATCACGATGGGTGGGGGGATTGTTCCGGTGGTCCGCTGCTGATCTATGCTGCGAATGCACGCAGTAATCAACTGGCGGGCGTCAAAGCCGATGCGACGAACAGGGATGATGCTGGGTACCGGCCAAGGGAAGTTACAGTGAACGACCACCTCAACCTCGCCTGGAACTCGAACGCCAGCATCGAGTATCCCGGCCGTTGCATACTCCACAAGATTGTCGTCGGTCACAAAGATGGCGTCGGGGCGCTCGCCATCTTTCCCAGACATCAGCAGGTGCATGGTCGCCTGTGCAGATCGAGGCTCCGTCCCGCTGACGGACTGCATCCAGTAAGGCCGAGTCTCCAGGCCCCGGGCATGAGCCTTCTGACGAATCTTCTGCAGCCCCTCGCCAAGCAGCCTGGGAATGGTCATAACGCCCAGTCGTTTCCGGCCTTTTGCGACGAAATAATCCAGCGCGCGATCAATGAGCGCATCACTATCTGTCATAACCACGCCGACGTTGGAGAGAGCGCCGGACTGCGGCAGCATCAGTGCAACCCGCGGGATGCCAGGCTCGGTCAGGAGAGGCGTGTTCTCGACAACCCACGGATCGCTGGCAAATATCAGCCCCGCCACCCGATGTACATGCACATCATCGAGCAGTCGATCAAAGTCTGGGCTCACGCTCCGCAGGTCATTGGCGATGTCATAGTAAATGGGCATCTGAAATAACCCACCCCGCTCGATTCTCTCGGCCTCTTTTGCCAACGCCTCCCAGTAACGTGGCCAATTGGAGGTCGCGGAATGTGAGGGAAACACCAGTGCATACAGACACAAATGCGGAGGGCGTTCCGAGACAAACGTTCCGCGCGAACCTCGCGTTTCAACGAAGCCCTCCGACTTAAGCTGGCCAATGGCACGCCCAAGGGTGACGATGTTGGCGCTCAACTGTCGCTTCAATTCACGGTGGGTGGGCAGGCGGTCACCGGGCGCTAAATCACCGTCCGTGATCTTTCGCCTCAAATCCTGCAAGATCTCGTCGCGCGTGACGTTGCGGCGCACTTTAGGTTGCCTGACCATATGGGTCAGGACTATATCAGAAGGCTCAGCTGGCTGCATGGACATCTCTCTTATCCTCTCGAAATATCCTTCAACTGCGTCGATATATTACAAATTCGGCGATACTTTGTCTACGATAAAGAATTTTTCGCTTGCCATTTGCTACTGCGGAGATAAGATATTTGTACCATTTCAAGACCTTCATGAAGTAATACAAACATTTAGGACGAAAGGGTCCGGATGTACAAGGCTGGCGCAGGGATGAATCGCGTGTCCCGTGAGGAGTCGGGCACGAACTTCATATCAGGAACATTGGCCATCCTCATGGCGACGGTACTGGCCGTTGCCTCAACGGTGCAGGCAGTGGATCTGACTTAGGGCACTATGGTCGCGGTGCCGACGGTGGGTAGTGTCTCGCCGTTGATCGACGGAAACCTTGACGATTGGGATCTTTCCGCTTCCGAGCCTTTCTGGATTGCCGACCAGACGGCCGAGCGCATGTCGGCCGATGCCTCGATTGCCTACGATTCTGACGCGATCTATTTCAGCGTGCGGGTGACAATGCCCGATCGCGCCATGCTGAACGTTAACAACCCGACAGATGCATTTTGGGCAGGCGACATGCTCGAACTCCGCTTGGTGTCTGATCCCTCGTTTGCCTATCCGCTGGACCCCAATCTGACCGATGTCAAAGAGAGCAATCGCGTCGTGCATCTTTCGTTTTGGAAGAACACGCAGACGAACAAGGATTACATCAACCTCGCTTACGGAGTCGGTTTCAACAAGGGCAGT
>JBBRHE010000221.1:0-5645 GCA_038223165.1 Tepidisphaerales bacterium | reverse complement strand
GATGGCGTTGTCTAGAACGAATTCACGTCCCGCCTATAGCATGTCATCCCAAGGGGAGCGGTAGCGAACCCAGGGCTCTCGCCGTGGCCGAACAGGTTTTCTTAAAGAGATCCCTCAGGTCGCTACCGCTCCCTTCGAGATGACCATCATGGTCACTACACTGCAGTCGCCTGAGCAAATTCCTTCCGACGGTCGGCCATCTGGGCCTTTAAGCGCGCCAGGATGCTGCTGTGCATCTGACTGACACGGCTCTCGCTCAAGTCGAGCGTGGCGCCGATCTCTTTCATCGTCATCTCTTCAAAGTAATAGAGGATGATGATGAGGCGCTCGGCACGGCTGAGGCCCTTGGTGATCAGTTCCTTGAGGTCCTTGCGTTGGATCTCGCGGACGGGGTCGGCGCCGCGCTTGTCTTCGAGTACGTCGATCTCACGAACGTCCTTGTTGCTGTCGGTCTCGAACCACTTGCGGCTTAGCGACACCAACCCGACGGCCGAGGCATCCTTGGCCATCTTCTCGTATTCGGCCATGGGGACGGCGAGGCGCTTGGCGACTTCTTCCTGCGTCGGGGCGCGACCCAGTTCGGTCTCGAGTGATTTGGACGCACCGTCGAGCTTGTGGGCCCGGCTGCGCACGAGGCGCGGCACCCAGTCCATCGATCGCAGTTCGTCGAGAATCGCACCGCGGATGCGCGGGGCGCAATAGGTTTCAAACTTCACGCCGCGGTCAAGGTCAAACGCGTTGATCGCGTCCATCAGACCAAAGATGCCTGCGGACATCAGGTCGTCAAGCTCGACCTCATCGGGCAGCTTGACATGAATGCGCTCGGCGTTGTAACGGACCAGATGAAGGTAGTGCTCCATCAGGATGTTGCGCAGAGGCTCAGATTTGTTCTGCTTGTAATCGCCCCAGACTTCTTTGATGTCCCGTTTTGAAGGGGCTGATTTCAATGAAATGACAGCTTTAGCCATGTGCTACTCCCGGTCCTTGGGTCTACGTCGCGGATCGCGGTGCCTGCGTTGCGTCCTTGCACAGGCGGACGTGTCATCCGACTTCAACACGTCACTTCATTTATCGGCCGTTCGCAGGCTTCTCCGCCTCTGTATTTTTATCAGACACGGCCTTCATCTGCACGACTCGTTCGTCAATCATTCGCTGGCCGGCATGACCAACGATGTAGCCTACCACTAATGTGCCCACCATCGCGACCAGCGCACGACTAATTGTGGTCAGAAACGTATTGTCCGCCTGCACCACGCCGATGATCAGGCACAATGCAAACGCCAAAATAGCGAGACTGGCGGCGAAACGGGACGGCATTTTATAGTAAGGATGAAGTTCAAAGGATGAAGAATGAAAAAGAAAACTCACTTTGTTCTTCGTTCATCCTTCAGTCTTCATCCTTCTTCTTTATCTTCTCAACCACTTACCCATACGGTTAAAGAACCCACTCCGTTCGCTTCGACCGGCGACACCCTGGGCCAGGCGGATCGCCAGGTGGGCAACACAGATGCTCGCCGGGCAGCGTGGCGCTGCGATCGTGAACGGGATGCGCTTGCGGACGCTCATGGGCACTTGTTCGTCGTCGCTGACATAGCCGGCGTCCAGCACGGGCACGCTCAAGAACTGCCTGGCAACCTTCGCGATACGTTCATGGACGATCTTGCCTTCAACCGGTGAGCGCACCTGGTTGACCAGCAGGCTGATTCGCCGATGGTCGTCCTCGGGTAAAGCGTACTGACGACTCAGCACTTTTATGACGGCATAGGCATCCGTGATCGCGGTCGGCTCGGGCGTGGTGACGACCAGAACGTGGTCAGCGCCGCGCGTGAAGCTGAGCACGTTGGGGCTGATGCCAGCGCCGGTGTCAATCAGGATGATGTCCGATTCTTCTTCCAGTTCCGCGAGCGCCGTGACGATGCGTTCGCGGTCGTCGTCGGTCAGGTCGGCCATGCGGGCCAGGCCCGACGCCCCACCGATCAGCTTGAACCCACCCGGCGCGTCGACGAGGACGTCCTTCAGTTCCTTGCGTCTCGACAGCACGTGCGAGAGGTTGGCTGGCAGGTTGACGTTGCAGAGCACGTCGGCGTTGGCCAGGCCCAGGTCTGCGTCGAGCAGCACGACCTTTTTGCCCGCAGCGGCCAGTTGCACTGCGAGGTTGACGCTGATGTTGCTCTTCCCGACGCCACCCTTACCGCTCGTGATCGCGATCACGGTGGCCCGCCTGCGATTGCTCGCTGCGGCGCCACCGTTCATCAGTGAGCGAAGATGCGTGGCTTGATCCATTACCATTGTCATGGCTGTGTTCCTCTTTCGTACTCGCGGGCTTCGATCGCCCACGTTTCCTCTTCCATCAAGAACACGGGCAACTTCGCCCGTGGTACGATTGACCTACGCTCCAAAAATCATCTGTGACAGCTTACGCCCGTGGCATTCTTCGATGTCGTCGGGCACGTCCTGACCGGTCGTGATGTACGACAGGTGCTTACCGACCTTGCGGGCGATGTTCAGTACCACACCCACGTGGGCGGCCTCGTCGAGCTTCGTGAAGATGATCTTGTCGACCCGAACCTCACTGAATTTCGTAATCGCCATCTGCACCGAATCCTGGCTCGCCGTCGCCGTCAGGACGAGGTGGACCTCATCGGGTTCGACTGCGGCCAGCAGGCCCTTGAGCTCGTTCAGCCGCATTGCGTCGCGCGGGCTGCGGCCGGCGGTGTCGATGAGGATGAATTCGCAGTCCCGCATGCCGTTGACGGCGTCACGCAGATCGTCCGCGTTCGACACGACTTTCAGTGGTGAACCGATGATGTCGGCATATTTCCGCAACTGGTCGACCGCGGCGATGCGATAGGTGTCGAGCGTGATCAGCCCCACACGGTGCTTGCCGCGCAGCTTGAGGTTGGCTGCGAGCTTGGCGAGCGTGGTCGTCTTGCCGACGCCCGTAGGGCCGATGAGCGCCACGACGTGCGGGCCGACCGTCTTCGTGCGACGGATCGGTCCACTGACCGGGATCATCTTCTCCAACTGCTCGGCGATCTTTTCACGCACGAACGCGGGGTTCTGCAGGGCGTCGGCCCGGTGGTTCTTCTGGATGGACTTGAGCACCTCGGTCGCCAGCTCGTCGGCGACCTGGTTGCTGATCATCTGCGCGTAGTATTCGAGCAGGTCCTCGGGCACCTGCGGGGCGCTCGACGCGCGGGTCTGCTTGACGAGGTCGGCGACCATCGCCTTCAGCGCCCCCATGTCCTGGTTCAGCCCCGTCATCATCGCGTCGCGGGCGACGGGCATGTCCAGCAGCGTCTGGCGCGGCGTCGATTCGGGGGCCGATCGCATCGGCGCTGACGACGGACCGTTTAACAACGTCTGCCGAGAGTACGTGCCCCCCGCCATCGCTGGTTGCTGAGCAGCGACGCGCGGGGCTGCCAGTGATGCGCGGCGGATGTTGCGCTCACCGACGTTCAGGCCCTTGCCCGCCGTAATTTCCACCATCTCACGTCGTCGTAATCCAAGCCATTGCCGTGTGAAGAACGTGCGCGTGTGAAGGATCACCGCGTCGTGACCCATCGCCGACTTTACCTGCGACAGCGCCTCGGCCATCGTCGATGCTTTGAAGGTCTGTAAATTCATAGATTCCAGTAGGCGGCAGGCAGCAGGCAGTAGGCAGGAAAGACGAAACGCTCGATTTCCCTGCCTACTGCCCACTGCCTTCTGCCTACTCTCCCTTTCACCCATTCATTCCCACCAACGCCACCGCTTCAACGGCGACGTCGGAGACCACTTCGTTGTACGCAAGCACTGCCACGTGCGGCAGGCCGTTCTCGATCATTCGTCGCAGCGGACCGCGGATCATCGGGCTGCAGAGCACGACCGCCGAGCGGCCCATCGCCGTCAGCTCGTTGACCTTTTCGGCGATGTTCGTGACGACCTGCTGCGCGGTCGTCGGTGGCATCGTGTTCGTCGTCCCGCGCTCGGTGCGTTCCAGGTGCCCGTTGATCAGCTCTTCCATTGCGGGGTCGAGCGTGATGCACCACAGTTTGTCCTGGTCGTCGATGTATTGCTTGCAGATGGTTCGCGCCAAGGCCGATCGCACGTACTCGGTAAGGACGTCGATGTCCTTCGTGCGGCCGGCCCAGTCCCCCAGGGTTTCGATGATCGTCTCAAGGTCGCGCACCGCAACGCGTTCGCGGAGCAGGTTCTGCATGACCTTCTGCAGTTCACCGGGTTTGATCTGCGTGGGAATGACTTCCTCGACCAGCGCAGGGACGCGCACCTTGAGGTTGTCGACGAGATTTTTGATCTCCTGACGTGTGAGCAACTCGTGTGCATGCTGTTTCACCACTTCCGTGAGGTGAGTCGCAAGCACCGCAGTAGCCTCTACGACGGTGTAGTTCAAAAGTTCGGCTTGCGCGCGTTCGCTTTCCGTAATCCAGTACGCGGGCAGACCAAATGCCGGCTCGATCGTCTGCGTGCCACCGGGGATCGGCCCACTGACCGCGCCGTTGTCCATCGCCATGTACTGCTCCGGATAGGTAACGCCCTTGGCGACGGCTTGTCCCTTGATTTTGATGACGTAGTCGTTGGCCGACACCTGCATGTTGTCGCGAATACGGATCGGTGGAACGATGATGCCCAGGTCGACCGCGATCTGCCTGCGAATGAGGCTGATGCGGTCGAGCAGGTCGCCACCCTTGGTCGTGTCGACCAGCTTGACCAGGCCGTAGCCGACCTCGAGTTCCATCGTATCGACATCGAGCAGTTTCTCGACCTTTTCGGGCTCTTTTGCGATTTCCTTGGCCTTGTCCTGCTCCTTGGCGATGCCCGCAGCGACCGTGCGTTGCTCGCTGCGCGTCGTGATGAATGCGATGCCACCGCAGCAGGCACCCAGGATCATCAACGGCAGCGCGGGCAGCCCGGTGAACGCCATACCGAACAGGAACAGCGCCGCGATGATCAGCGCCTTGGGCTTGCCGGTCAACTGGGTGATCATTTCATCGCCCAGGTCGTTCTTGCTGCTCGTGCGCGTGACGATCAAGCCGGCGGCCAGTGTGGTGATGAATGCCGGGACCTGTGACACCAAACCGTCACCGATCGTCAGCTTCGTATAGAGCTCGAGGCAGTGCCAGATGTCCCACTGGTTCTCGACCATGCCGACGTAAATGCCACCGAGCACGTTGATGAACGTGATGATGATCGCAGCGATCGCGTCGCCACGGACGAACTTGGAGGCACCGTCCATCGCACCGTAGAAGTCCGCTTCCTGGTGAATGGCGTCGCGGCGCTTGCGGGCCTCGGGTTCGGTGATGTTGCCGCTGTTAAGGTCACCGTCGATGGCCATCTGCTTGCCCGGCATCACGTCCAACGTAAAGCGGGCGGCGACTTCCGAGATGCGCGTGGCACCCTTGGTGATGACGATGAACTGGATGATGAAGATGATCACGAAGATGATCACACCGACAACCATCTTGCCACCGGTCACGAACTCACTGAACCGCATGACGACCTCACCGGCGGCGTGGATCGCCTGCTCGGGGTCACCACTGGCGTTGAGGATCAGTCGGGTCGTCGCGACGTTCAGCACGAGCCGAAACAGCGTCACCGCCAGTAACAGCGACGGGAAGACCGCGAATTCCAGCGGGCTTTTGATG
>JBBRHE010000220.1:0-5782 GCA_038223165.1 Tepidisphaerales bacterium | reverse complement strand
ACAAGCACGATCACCGAGAAGGTCGCTAACCGGACGAGCGTCTCTTTCGTACGGGGAAGAAAGGGCAAGAAGACCGCAAACGTCGCGCACGCGATCGTGAACGTGACGATGTGCGTGTGGAACAGCAGCCCGAATGCGACGGCGCCACCGACGTAATCCAACCACGTGCCGCGACGCCAGATGCGCCAGACCATGATGCAGCAGACCGTCGAGAACAACGATGTCGCTGAGTAGTAGCGCGCCTGTTGCGAGAACTCGATCAACCGCTTGGACGACGCGCCGAGGATCAGCGCCGCCCAGGCGGCGTCCTGCCCGTACATCGTCCACGCGCCGACAAATAGCACGCCGATCAGTAAAGTGCCGAGGAGGACCGCAGGGAAGCGCGCCGCGTACTCCATGCGCGTCATCTCGTCCCACGTGCGTTGAATCGCAAATGGAATCCGAACGTCGTTCGGTAAAACGTCGAACGCGCTGAGAGACATCGCGATCGAGTAAAGAGGCAACCACGCGTGATAGACCGCCATGCCGCGGTCGGAGTAGCTCGTGTCCTTGAACTCGTACTCGGGATGCCCCGGCCAGGGTTGTGTGAGCGTGTTCTCGAAGATGGGCAGGCCAAGGTAGCTGTCGGTCGGGTAGCCATGCTGCAGGATCGTGAACGCATTGATCGTCGACTCGGCCTCGTCGACCCAGAACCGCTTGATCGTCAAGTTTTCGGCCCGCATCGAGAACCCGTACGCGATGACGACGAGCGCCACGACCCACTTTACGAGCGTGCCGACCCGCACCGATTTGCGGGTGAGCGAGCGGGCGGGGATATCGGACGTCTGGGTCATGTGAAATCGTACCTAGCGTATCAGACGCATGAGATCACCTTCGACCAACGGCGCACACGGCTTTTGCCGTTTATTCCGCCCGATAATTTGGACCGTGACGCCTGCGCCACTTGATACGGGTCTGGCGATTAAGCGGATGGGTCTGTCTGACGATACCAACGATGGGTCTGGTTTCGGCAATGGACACCAGATCGAGCAGTATGTTGTTGTCGCTCGTCGGCGCGGTGATATGCTAGGTTCGGGACCGCTGAATGCGGTCAGGCGTGCGAGTCCAAATCCACGTGGGTGTCTGTCGTTGAGCGATTCTGGTTTTCGACATGAAGGTTGGCCGGCGACCCCGTCGGTCCATCGAGCGCTATGTCTGCGTGCGTCACGACCGACCTGCCGTCGGGGGCTAGCCGCGTCGCGTCGCGCTCGTGCGAGGGTCTTATGAACGTACTCATCACCGGGTCCAGCGGGCTGATCGGTTCCGAGCTCGTGACGTATTTCGCGCCCCGCGCCAAGACGATCGTTGGCGTGGACAACAACATGCGCGCTGATTTCTTTGGTCGCGACGGTGACACGACTTGGAACCTGCGACGCCTGCTCGCCGACGTGCCCAACTTCTCTCACGCCGGCCTCGACGTCCGCGACCGGGACGCCATCTGGCGCCTGTTTCGCAAGCGCGGGGTGTTCGACCTCATCATCCATTGCGCCGCCCAGCCCAGCCACGACCTGGCTGCCAAGCGCGCGCTTGACGACTTCGACGTCAACGCGGGTGGAACGGTCAACTTGCTTCAAGCCACGCGCGAACTGTCACCTGAAGCCGTATTCGTCCTGATGAGCACCAACAAGGTGTACGGCGATGCGCCCAACGAGATTCCCCTCAACGAACTCGACACGCGCTGGGAGTACGCCCGGCCGGAAGATTACAACGGTATCAAGGAAGAGTTCCGAATCGACCGCTCGAAGCACTCGCTGTTCGGCGCCGGCAAGGTCGCCGCCGACGTGATGACGCAGGAGTACGGGAAATACTTCGGCCTGCGCACCGCGTGCCTGCGCGGTGGCTGTCTGACGGGCCCGAACCACTCGGGCGTAGAGCTGCACGGGTTTCTGTCCTACTTGATCAAGACCCAACTGCTTGGCCGTAAGTACAACATTTACGGTTACAAGGGCAAACAGGTCCGCGACAACATTCACAGCCTCGACGTCGCCCGCGCGATTGACGCCATCTATCGTAACCCCCGCTGTGGTGAGGTTTACAACCTCGGTGGTGGACGCAACAACTCGTGCTCGATCCTGGAAGCGTTCGCACGCGTCGAAGCGCTCAGCGGCCAGAAGATGCAGTACGAGTACGTGGACAAGGCCCGCGAAGGGGACCACATCTGCTACATCTCCGATCTGTCGAAGATGAAGGCCCATCACCCCGATTGGGACATCAGCAAATCGCTCGACGACATCTTCCGCGAGATCGTCGACGCTTGGCGCACGCGCCTCGCGGCGAGCGGCGCCGCGGTCGAGTTGCCGGTGCGCCGTCCCGTCGTCTACGGCACGGATCTACCGGCTGGCGCGGCCGTCGATCCACTGATCAACACGCTCGCCGCCCGCGAGCGGTTCCGCGATGAGTACCGCAACACGCGCGACCCCATCGCCGCCGACCGGCTGCAATGGCGGGCGCAGAGCTTCCGTCATCTGACGCACGTGCTGCCGGGCCAATCGATCCTGGAGATCGGATGTGGCGACGGGCAGTTCACGCGCGCCTTGGCACAAGTGACGCGCAACGAAAGCCAAATCACTGCTGCTTCGTTCTCGGTCACGGGCAACGAGCGACCGAAGGACCTGCCCGAGATCGTCGAGTATGTATCGCTCAACGACCTGCCCGGGCCACTCGAGTATCGCCGGTTCGACTTCGTCGTCGCGTCCGACCTGCTCGACGAGCGCAGCTGCGCGTGGTTGATGCAGCACGCCCACGACCTGCTCAAGCCTGGTGGTGAGGTCGTGTTTTACGAGAGCAACCCGTGGAACCCGGTGCTGAAGCTGCGCCGTGCGCTGTTCAGGCGCAAGGACACGCGCCGGTTGCTCAGCACGCCGAAGCTATACGAGCTGATGAGCGAGCTGGGCTTCATCCGCTCGTTCGCCGTTTACAACGACTTCGTCTACGCGCCATTGACCAAGGGTCTCGTGTGGCTGCTGCGTAACGTGTCGATTTTGGCCGAGAACGCGCCGGTCATCCGCACGTTTGCCGGTTCGATCCTGGTCCACGCGCAGAAGCCACCGCGCACGGTGCCTAAACCGCTCGTGTCGCTGGCCGACCACGAGTCGATGCGCGGTAAGGTTTCGGTCGTCATCCCCTGTTTCAACGAGGAGACAAACCTCGAGCCGCTCGTGAACCGTTTGCGGGCGCACTTCGGCCCATACCTGCACGAGATCATTCCGGTGGACGATAACTCGAAGGACGGCACGCGCGCGCTCATGCAGCGTTTGGCAAAGGAAGATCCGCGCATCAAGCCGGTCTATCGCACGCCTCCCAATGGGGTCGGCCGTGGCCTGAAGGACGGCTACGCCGCCGCGACGGGCGAGTGGGTGCTCTCGATGGACTGCGACTTCCAGCACTTGATGGGCGAGATTCGCGATTTGTTCGATGAAGCAGCGACTGATCGCTATGACGTTGTTGTCGGCAGCCGGTTCAGCCGTCACAGCGTTTTGCTGAACTACCCGTTCCAGAAGATCCTGGCCAACCGCGGCTTCCACGCACTGGCGCAGTGCCTGCTCTTACGCCGGTTCCGCGATTTGACGAATAATCTAAAGCTCATCCGGCGCTCGGTGCTCGACCAGTTCGTCCTGAACGAACCGGGCTTCGCGGCGAACGCGGAGACGGGCCTGCAACCATTGTTTCTGGGCTACAAGGTCAAAGAGGTGCCGATTGCGTGGATCAACCGCACGCCCGACATGGGTACGTCGAGCTTCAAGCTTGCGAAGGTGGGCGGTGGGTACGGGCGCGTGCTGTGGAACCTGTGGCGGCGCGCGATCCTGAACCGTGGACCGTACACCGCGCTGAAGCCGGTCAGTAAAATCCGCCGGACGTGGCGCCAGGACGAGATTCCTCCGGCGGTGACGACCCGGTCAGGGATGGCGCCGGCGATGCAGCCCGTGGTCAAGTAGGCCGTTTGCACACGGAGAAGCACAGTGCCGATGACGACCACCGCAGCTAACACCGTCAACCGCCAGTCCGACGGACCGGAACCTAGGACCGCAACGCCTATCGAGGTCGCGTCGAAGGACCGCATGCCGCTTGCCGATCCTCGCCAGCGTTGGAAGACGGCGATCGTCTTTCTTGGATTATTTGCTTTGGCAGTAGTCCTGCGCGTCCCCCTGTTGACGCACCATGCTCTCTGGGGTGACGAAGCGTTCTCGATCGCGACAGCAACCGGGCATAGCCTGGAACACCCCGCCGCGATCGCAGACCCGGCGCGTGGAGATTTCGTTGATCGCCCGGTGGCGATGGCGCCGCACGAATTGACGCGCTACGTGAAGCTTGCTAACGGCGTCATCAATCATTCCGCGATCATTCGTGCGTGCCGCCTGTCCGACACGAGCCCCCCTCTCTACTACCTGTTGCTGGCCTATTGGATGAAAGTGTTTGGCACGGGTGATGCCGGGCTGAGGTCGTTCTCGATGGCCTGCGCGCTATTAGCATTTCCGATCATCTGGTCGCTGGCCGGCGAGTTTGGCGGTCGCAAGGCGCGCTGGCCGGTGATGTTGCTGTATGCGGTGACACCGGTTTCGGTCTACCTGTCGACCGAGGGGCGGATGTACTCGCTCATCTGGCTGACGGCCGCGATGAACCTGTGGGCAACCGTCTGGCTCAGTCGGCGCGAACACAAGCGTCCACTGGCGATCGCGCTGTGGGTGCTGACGAGCATTGCGGGCCTCTACACGCACTACTTCTTTTCGTACGTCTGGGTCGCCACGATTGGGTGGCTGCTGCTCTACCCGGGCCCGACCCGCCGCGCGACGATCATCGGCGCCAGCCTGCTCGTCGGCGCGATCGCGCTGCCGTGGTACATTTACCTGCCAGCGGATATGCAGGCCTGGCGCGTGACCGAGGGGTGGCAGAAGTTCGAGCCGTTCGGGCACATCCCCCTGCTGGCGCTGCTGCGATTGCCGTTCCATTACGTCTCCAACAACGGCGCATGGCGGATCATCGGGCCATACGAGACCGTCAATTTCCTGATCTACATTGCGTTGATCGTCGTCGTCATCCGCAATGGCGCGCGAGCGTTACTGTCGCCTCGGCGACGGCTCTTGTGGGCAATCGCAGGGGCCGCTTGTTTGCTTCTGGTGTCGTCAGACATGGTACGCGGCACGTACGCCTACACGTTTGAACGCTACGTGACCGCCGGCCTGCCTGCCGCACTCGTGCTGGTGGGTGTGGCGATCAGTCGGTTGCCGAAACGGTCGCAAGTGGTGTTTACCGCGCTCGTCCTCTTCACTGCAGGCCTGGGCCTTCGCCAGATTTACCTGATGGACGGCCGACAGAAGCACGCGATCAACTGGGTGGCCAATGACCTGCGCAAGAAAGGCACAGCCGACGACCTCGTGCTGTTGCATGCAATTCCGTCGGCGGCCATCAACATCGCGAGGTATATCGAGTCGCCAGACGGTTCGCACATGCCCGGCGCATCACCGAACGAAGCCAAGCTGCCGCGTGTTGCAACGTGGGTTGGTCAACTGGAGCAGCAGACCGTGCCGGACAGTATCGCTGCGATGACTGCGGGCAAGCGGCGCGTGTTTTACGTGCAGTATCACGACGTCGGCGCCAAACAGGTTGACCGGTTCTGGCTAGTCAAGCATGGCCGCCAAGTCGACAAGTACTACATCTCGAAGATTCCGGTCCTCATTTATGAGCCGCTGGAAGGCAAAGAGACGTTCTAGCGTTGTGACGGCATTGACGTGGCCCTTGTGGCGGC
>JBBRHE010000219.1:0-5783 GCA_038223165.1 Tepidisphaerales bacterium | reverse complement strand
TTGCTGGAACAAAGCAAATCCTATTCGTGTGCCTTTCGTGCCGATTCGTGGGAAATCCTATCCTCGTCTTCTCTGCGTCTCGGCGTCTCTGCGGTGTCAAGCGTTTACGTCAGCTTGTGATAAGGCAGATGCAGCGCATCGGCGACGGCGGCGTGGGTGATTTTGCCGTCGGCCATGTTGATACCCTCGGCTAACCCTGCGTCCTCGACGGCGGCGGCCTGGTACCCCTTGGTCGCGATGCGCACCGCGTAGGGCAGTGTCGAGTTGCACAGCGCGATCGTGCTCGTCCGACCGACGGCACCGGGCATGTTGGTCACGCAGTAATGGACCACGCCGTCCACAACGTACGTCGGGTTCTGGTGCGTTGTTGGCCGAGCCGTCTCGATGCAGCCACCCTGATCGATCGCGACGTCAACGATGACAGCACCGTTCTTCATTTGCTTCAGGTCTTCCTTCGTCACCAGCCGAGGGGCCTTGGCACCGGGGATAAGCACCGCGCCGATGACGAGGTCGGCCTTGCGTAACGCATCGGCAATCGTGAAGGGGTCCGAGAAAATTACGTCGACGTTTGGTGGCATGATGTCGTCGAGGTAACGCAAGCGGTCGAGGTTGATGTCCATTAGCTGCACGTGCGCACCCAGTCCCGCAGCAACCTTGGCGGCGTTGGTGCCGACGATGCCCGCACCGAGCACGACGACCTCTGCCGGCGCGACGCCCGGCACACCACCGAGCAGAATGCCCCGGCCCATCATCGGCTTCTCGAGGTACTTAGCGCCTTCCTGGCACGCCATCTTGCCGGCGATCTCACTCATCGGTGTCAGCAGGGGCAGACGGCCTTGCTTGTCCTTGATCGTCTCGTACGCGATCGCGGTGATCTTCGCTTCCATGCACTGCCTCGCCAGTTCCGGCTCGGCGGCGAAATGGAAATAGGTGAAGAGGATCTGACCGGGATGAAACAGCTTCACTTCCTGCGATTGCGGTTCCTTCACCTTCACGATCATGTCGGCGGCATAGACTTCCCTGGCGGTTCCCACGATCGTCGCGCCGGCGGCGATGTAGTCTTCATCCGGGAAACCACTGCCCGCGCCAGCGTTCACTTCGATGAGGACATCGTGACCGGCCTTTCGCAGAACAGCGACGCCCACGGGCATCATGCCGACGCGATACTCGTCCGACTTCACTTCCTTGGGAACGCCGATACGCATAGTGTCGTCCGTTGTGAGAGTAGTTGTCCGTTGTTGCCAAACGCAAACATTCGTCCGTCACGCCCAATAATACCCGCCGTCCGCGTTACGAGCGAACCCATGGCTACCAATCTTCACGTGTTGCTTACGGACATCATGCTCTCTCGCCGATGCACCATTAGGGCTGCGGATGTGGCGAGGATGCCTCATGCCTCGGCAAGGCCTAGTCAACAGACGGATGATGTACCCATGCTGAACGCTGCGACAAGCAACACGCCTCATAAACCCCGCCTGCTGATCCTCGACGAGGACCGGATTATCCTGCAGTCGCTGTCTCAATTTCTGCGTCGCGAAGGATACGAAGTGAAGACGGCCGACACGCCCACCGATGCCATGGCGTACATGGAAGGCAGCGGCACCGACCTTCTGTTGGCCGACGTGAACATGCCGGGCATTAAACCCGCCGAGTTCCTGCGTGAAGTGCGCCGACGATTCCCGCAGACGGTGCTGATCGTCATCACGGGATATGGATCTATCGAAGGCGCCGTCGAAGCGACGAAGATGGGTGCGTTCGACTACCTGACCAAGCCAATCGTTGACGACGAGATTCGCGTGGTCGTTGAAAAGGCAATGCGCCAGCAGTCGTTGCTCTTTGAGAATCACACGCTTCGCCAGCAGTTGGACATGCGCTACGGGCTGGAAAACATCATTGGGCACGACCACAAGATGCTCAAGGTGTTCGACCTCGTCGACGCGGTGGCCGACAGCCGGGCCAACGTGTTGATCAGTGGTGAGAGCGGCACGGGCAAATCACTGTGCGCCCGCGCGATTCACCATCGGTCCAGCCGGCGCGACAAACCGTTTGTTGAAGTCAGCTGTGGCGCGCTGCCGGACCAGTTGCTGGAAAGCGAGTTGTTCGGTCACGTGAAAGGCGCATTCACCGGCGCGATCGCCGACAAGCAGGGTCGGTTTCTCGCCGCCGACGGTGGCACACTGTTTCTCGACGAGATCAACTCCGCCCCACCGGCGATGCAGGTGAAGCTGCTGCGCGTGTTGCAGGAGCGTGCGTTCGAACCGGTCGGTTCCGATCGCACGCTGACGGTCGACGTACGCGTCATCCTCGCGAGCAACGCCGAGCTGGCGACACTCGTGGCCGAACAGAAGTTCCGGCAGGATTTGTACTACCGCATCAACGTCGTGAATATCCGCCTGTCGAGCCTGCGCGAGCGGTTGGGCGACATCGCGCTGCTGGCGAACCATTTTCTATCGAAGTTCAAGCAGGAGACGCATCGCGAGATCATCGGGTTCACCGAGCCTGCGATGTCGGCGCTGCAGCGGCACAATTGGCCCGGTAACGTCCGCGAGTTGGAGAATGCGGTGGAGCGCGCGGTCGTGCTGTCGCGCCGGCCACAAATCGACGTGGAGGACTTGCCAGACACGGTCACGGGCACCATTCCCCGCATTATCCCCATGACACTGACCGGCGACGCCGCCCTGCCGGGCCTTGGAGACATTGCACTGCCACTTGAAGTGGCACTGGAAGGCCCAGAAAAGCTGATCATCGAAAAGGCCCTGAAGCGGCACAATTGGAGCCGTCAGGCAACCGCAGCTGAGCTCGATGTGAACCGGACGACGCTTTATAAAAAGATGCGCAAGTATCGGCTGGACATCGGTGAAACAAACGCCGCCTGATCGACCGGTCGGGCATTTGACCGGTCACAAGCTCGATAAAATGCATCAGCCTCGCCTCGCCCGGCGACTTTGCAGCCCGGTGGCGCACCACACTATGTAGTGCTGCGCCCCGTCAAATAGTGTTGCGGTCACCGACAGAAATATAGTGTACCCTCCTTGACGTCTGCGGGTTCGTTGACCACCATTTTGTCGACATGGCACGGATACTTATCGTCGACGACCACATCGAGACGTGCAGGGTGATGGCAATGCTCGTCAAGCATCTCGGCTACGAGTCGCACGCACTGAACAACGGCGCTGACGTCGCGGACTACCTCAAGGAATGCAAGGCCGACCTCGTCATCCTGGACATCATGATGCCCGGCATCAACGGGATGGATGTGCTGCGGCAGCTTAGGGCCGATGCGCACACCGCGACGGTTCCCGTCATCATGATGACGGCCGTGACCGATCCGTTGACCAAACGAGAGGCGATGGACCTGGGAGCCAACGACTACTGGATCAAGGCAACCATCGAAGTGTCCGAACTCGAACAGCGGTTGCGAAAGTTTGTTTCGCCGGACAGAGATAGCGTAGTAGCGCGGTTGAACTCGTTGCGTTCACTCATCAACCGCCAAGTAATTTGGCCGCAATTGCGTTTGGGTAATCTTTTCGTCGCCTGAAGCGATGTCGCTTAATTGAACTAAGCGGCTCGCTCTTGCTCCTGCGCCGTTCCTGCCACGCGCGATTTCACAAACCTGGGAGACGAGTGCGAACCCGCGATCTGCCGCGTTGCGTTCTGTCCCACCCGGCGGATGAAGTCCGTGACCTGCTGCCGCTGCGCGTGGCGCATGATGTTGTCGACGCACGCCCGGCGCAATTCCAGACAGAAATTCACCGGTGACCACGACCGCGCCATCTCCGTTACCGGCTTGGGCGCTTCGGCCGCTTCCTTCTGGGCCAGCGATGGGTCGATGACCGGCGCGTGCCCGACGATCGCCATATACATTTCCATGTCCAGCTTGCGAGCCGGTGTGTCGCAGGGAAACGGTTGAACCGTCGAGACCGGCTCTGCCGCGCTCGTCGTGTTCGTCGCTGTTACGTCGGTCGTCGCCTCAGCATTGTTGTCCGTCATCGCAACCTCCGCGTACGGGTGAATGCCACCACCGGTGGCATCACCCTTTATCAGCAAGGCTCGTGGAAGTTCTACAGCGAAACGTCGCGGGATTGCACGTCCGAGAATGTCTCACTTTATGGGCGAGAACAGGCGTCCCAACCGCGCGTGGCGCGCCTTTATTAGACGCTGCGCGGTGATGACGGTTTGAGCGTCGACTAAAGACCCAGGACGTGGGCAACGGTGTAACGACCCGGTTTTTTGTCGGCCAGCCACTGGGCGGCGCGCAGGGCGCCGTGCGCGAAGGTGTCGCGATTGGTCGCAACGTGGGTCAGTTCGAGCCGTTCACCCAGGGCCGCAAAGTAGGTCGTGTGTCGGCCGATCTCATCGCCGATGCGTAAGGCGTGCATGCCGATGTCCCCCCGCTTGCGGACGACATCATCACCGTGCCGGTCGTAGACGAGCGCATCCTTCGTCTTGCCGGTGCTGGCGAGGATCGCCTCGGCGATGCCCATCGCGGTGCCGCTGGGAGCATCTTTCTTGAAACGGTGATGGGCTTCGACGATCTCGATGTCGTAGTCGTCCCCGAGCATCTTGGCGACCTGGGCAGCGACCTTGAAAAGCAGGTTGACGCCCAGGCTCATGTTCGGCGCCTGCAACACCGGGATATCCACAGCCGCCTGGTCGATGACCGCGTGGTCGGTCGCTTGCAGGCCCGTCGTACCGATGACCAGCGCAATCCCGCGATCGCGACAGGTCTTAAGCCAATGCCGCGTCGCCGTGGGTGCCGTGAAGTCGATAAGAACCTGTGGCGTAGGTTTCAGGTCATGTGTGATCGGTACGCCAATCTTGCCAATACCCGCGATCTCTCCCGCGTCATGCGCAATGGCCACACTGTCCGGCCGATCAATCGCCGCGAGGATCTGAAATTCACCCGACTGCTTGCCGAGCGCAATAAGCCGCTGCCCCATACGTCCCGCGGCGCCGGTGATGGCGATGGTGGTCATGATATTTTTCCGTCGTATCGTCCGAGATGAACTTAGTATTCCGCAACAGGCAACGTTGATTTCGGTGTCGGCATTTCCAACGCTAACGCCAGCTTCTCGTCACCACCCATGGCTTTAATGATGCTTCCCAAGTCGTCGGCCACTGCGATCGGCCGGTTGGCGAGCCTGCCTTTAGGCTCGGTCTTGGGGGCCAGGTCTTGGACACTCTTCATGTCCAGGCCCGTGTGGTACATGACCGTGGCGTTGGGATCCTTCAGCTCGTGACCGGTCAGGATGCACGCAACCGTTTCATCTTTGCCGATCACCCCCTGCTCCAACAGCAATTTCAGACCCGCGACGCTCGCGCCACTGGCGGGTTCGCAGCCGAAACCGTAGCGCGCGACCATGGCGCGGCTTTCGAGGATCGCGTCGTCGTCGACCTCGCGCACGACGCCGTTCATCTGCTCGATCGCCCGCAGCGCCTTAGGCAGGTTGACGGGCCGGCTGATCTCGATCGCGCTGGCGACGGTGTGCGGGTGGTAGTTCGCCTCGTCGAGCGCCGCGTAGTGCTTGCCGATCGTCTCGCAGTGAACCTCACCCTTGTTCCAGGTCAGCTTGTGTTCATTGACGAGCACGCTGAGCGTATTGGCACCGGCAGCGTTGATGATCGCCAGCCGTGGGATTTTTTTGACCAGGCCCAGTTCTTTCATTTCGGCATAGGCCTTGCCGAACGCGCTGCAGTTCCCGAGGTTGCCACCGGGCACGATGATCCAGTCCGGTGGGTTCCAGTCGCGGGCTTCCAGAATGCGATACATGATCGACTTCTGG
>JBBRHE010000218.1:0-5808 GCA_038223165.1 Tepidisphaerales bacterium | reverse complement strand
ATCAGAGTGAACTCGGCCACCTTCCTGGTCCGACCGGTCTGACAGATCTGAAAACACTCGCGATTGCTCGGCTGATGTTGAACAACATCCCGCACATCAAGGCGTTCTGGATCATGCAGGGCATCGGCCTTTCCCAAGTCGCGCTCGACTGGGGCTGTGACGACCTGGACGGCACCGTCGTCTGGTACGACATCACCAAGCGGGAAGGCGACCGGGGGACAACGCATCAGGAACTGCACGTGACCGACATCCAACGCCTCATCCGCGAAGCCGGCCGAACACCGGTGGAGCGTGACACGCTCTACCGCGAGATTGTCCGCCACGCCGAGTCGGCGCTGGCGCTTTCTTAAACTCGGCTGAGTAGCTGTTTGCGGACTTGCTGGACGGGATCGCCATTCATTTCGATGAGGATCGCATTCCAACCTCGCTTCAGCGCTGCGTCTATGTTGGGTTGCAGGTCATCGAAGAACGCAATCGCGTCGCCATGCAGTTCCGTGACGCGCTCGACATGTTCGTAGATCGCATCGTCTGGCTTGCGGGCACCCATCAACTGGCTTGCGAAGAGGTAATCGAGCTTGTTGGTCGGGATGGCGTTGGCGTGGGTCGGATCGGTCATCATCCGCCAATGGTTGGCGTTGGTGTTGCTTAGGCAGGCTGTCTTCAAACCCACTGCATGGATGTCATCGAGCAAGTCGTTCACACCGGGGTAACAGCCGAGCAGGTAGGAATCGGAGATCGCGCGGACCTCGTCGGGGGTTAGCCGCAGGAACGGGGCAGCTTCGTTGCAGAATGTCGCCAGGTCGATCGCGCCGATCTCACTGCGGCTGACAACGTCCAACAGGCGCGCGTTGCGCGTCGAATCGAACTCGCCGGTGGGCACTTCGATCCCAGCCACCTCGCAGGCGTGTTGCCAACTATCGCAGATGCGCACGAGCACCCGGCCGAGGTCGAAGATAACGAGCTTTGTGTTGTCCAACTTCATGGTTGTGAGGTGAACGGGGTGGCATTCGACATCAACCAGTCGAGCGCTCCGCCAAACTCCTGCAGTTCGTCTCGCTTGTCGAGGGAATCGTTGTGGCCCTTATTGACGAGGATAATGCGTCGTTTCGGACCGGCATAGGCGTCGATGACCCGCTGCTGCATTTCCGGCCTTACGAGCGTGTCCTTGTCGCCCGTGATGAACACCGCCGGCGCGTGGATGCGGGCGGCCTGCGTAACTGAGTCCAGCGTGCTGGGCACGCCCAGTGCCACCGGCACGGCCAGCAGCCACAGGTTCCACCAACCGTGATCGCGCAGGACGATCTGGCGCAACGGTGGTGGGCTTTGCAGGATCAGACCAGCAACCGGTCGCTGGGTCGCAACGTGGATCGCTACCGTCGTCCCCATACTATTGCCAGCGAGGAAGATTGGCCGATCGCCGGCGATCTTCTTCAGCTCATCGAACACCGTCAGACCGGCCGGCCCCAGCACCTTCAAGCGGGCCTCACCCGTGCTCTGGCCGTAACCGGGATAGTTCATCACCCATGCTTCGACAGGTCGATCGCCCCACCGGTCCGCGACCCACGCCGCGATGTTATCGGCACGCGTGCCGTTGCCCGTGAACTCGAGCATAAACGCGGCCGGCTCGGCGTCCTTAGCGCCGGGTGAACGGGCAACGAAGACCTCGAGTGTTCCACCGTCAAACGGCACGGTGCGGGTCGTCGCGCCGTACACGTGCTCGGCCGACTTCTGGGGAATGAGCAGCAACCGATCGGCCGGGCCTCCGCAACTGACGACGCCCACGTAAACGACGCCAACGGCCGCGGCAAACCGTTTGAGTCGCTTCAATCGGCGATGCGGTTTGACTGGAACGTCATCCATGCGGTGCGCCTCGGACGCGCACTACTTGGCGGCCCAGGCAAACCCGCGCCGCATGAGCGTCAGGCAGGGTTCGGATTCGACGATGTTCGCTTGGTGGCCCAGCGAGTTGTAGAAGACCTTGCCCTTGCCGTAATACTTCGTCCAGACGACTGGCATGTCGAACTTCCCGTTCGGCACGTGTGGTCCATCAGCGACCGGGATTTCGGTTGTAGCGTGGACCTTCACCGCAGGGTCGACGTGCATGTAATACTGCTCACTCGACACGTCAAAGTCTTCCAACCCTGCGGTCAGTTGGCTGCCGGTCTTGAGCACTTTCACTCGATACTTCGTGCCGTCATTTCCCGGATGGCTGACCCATTGCCCGCCGGTCATGAATTGCCATTCGGTATTCTCGCGAAATGCGTCGCACATCCCACCATGGCAACCCGCGACGCCCACACCGTTCTCGCGGACGACCTTGAAGACCGGCTTGGCCTGCTCGTCGGTCAGCTTGCCCATTGTCCAGACGGGGACAATGAGACTCAGACCAGCAATGCTTTCAACCGTCTTGAACGAGTCGAGCGTGTCAGAGACTTCAACTTCAAACCCGTCCTGCTTCAGCACGCGTTCAAAGATGCCCGCGACCTCACGGGGTTGGTGACCATCCCAACCGCCCCACACGACCAATGCTACTTTTGACACGTTTTGCTCCTGTTTGTTACTGGAAGTCGGAATTGATAGTCGATTTTGGTCGCTAAGGAAAGCCGCAACCCCGCGAATTGGGCACGTGTTCGCATCATAACTACCACTTGTCATCCCGATGGGAGCGGTAGCGATCTGAGGGATCCCTACCTGGCAGAACGGTTAGACTACTCGTGATCCCTCGGGTCGCTACCGCCCGCCTCGGGATGACAGTGTCGATAGGAAATGATGCCGTCCTAATGCCAGCGCGTCCCCATCGCGGTGATGAGGCCAAGATAGAGAACATAGCCGACGATCAATACCGCTCCTTCGGCTCGCGTGGGCTTCCAACGCCCCAGCGCGACGGGAATTACAGGAAGAGCCAGCGCAACGAGGAGAACAGCTTCAATGCGCCACAGGCCGATCGAAAACGGCAACGGCTTGGCGGTTTCAAGGCTCAGCTCTGCGGACATGAATTTCAACGTCGGAGTCGGGGCTGTTGTCGTGGTCGACGTATCACGAACGACAATCGCACCTCGTGCGTACCAGACTGCGATGGTCGCCGGCAAGACGAGCGTCAACAAGAGCATCGCCGTCCCAACCTGGCTCGCCAGCGCCATGCCGGTTCGACCGGTTCGGGCCATTAACGTTGCGTAACCGGTCGCGGGCAGCGCGAGCATGGCGCTGATGACGGTGACACCGACCACACCGGGTGATAAACCGCGTCGGGAGGCCGCGATGTCGAGCCCGCCGCGCATCGCCAGCCAACCGGCGAGGACGCCCAGCAGCACGGCAAGGATGCCGCGCAGCCATCGTGTGGTGTCGACCCGGCGTGGTTCCTCTTCGGTCGCGTCCGGAGCAATCGTCGGAACCGTACGTTCACCCTCGCGCCAGATGCCACTGACCAGCACGCCCATGGCCAGCAACATCGCAGCGTGTGTCAGCGTCAGTCGTCCGCCGAACCCGACGAGCATCAACATCAGCGTCGTCGGAAGCAGGAACTGCCATGCCCGGCTGCTCGGCGCAATGTCGTCATCCCCCAGCGCCTCGCCGGTCAATGTAAGCCCGAGCACGAGCGTTAGCGCCGCCACGGTCGAACCGAGCACGATCGCCAGCGCCAGGTCGGCCTGCCGATTCCACGCTGCTACGCACGCGACGGTCAGCACGGGAAACGCGTTGGCGATCGCCAGTTGACCTGCGGTGATACCGCGTCCACCGGAGATCACGTCCAGCGCCGTCCTCGCCACGATGTAAATGAGGATCGCGGCCGACAGGATCAGCAGGGTTCCATCGTGACTGAGTCGTTCCAGAGCCGTCGGCATGTCGTGACGAGTGTGAAGCCGAGCGACCCAAAGTGCAAGGAACGCTCAACCGACCGGCAGCACCTTGCGCAGCCGTTCGATGACCGTGGGAACGACCGCCAGCGCGCGGTCGATGTCTGCGTCGGTCGTGTACTTGGACAAACTGAACCGCACCGCGCCATGAGCCCATTTCGGCTCGATCCCCATCGCCAGCAGCACCGGTGATGGCTCTAAACTCCCACTACTGCACGCCGACCCGGCGCTGGCGTAGACGCCCTGCTCGCTAAGCAGCAGCAGGATGGCCTCGGCCTCGAGTCGGTGGAACGCGATGTTGGTCGTGTTTGGGATGCGCTGGTCCGTCCTTCCGTTCACTTTCGATTCCGGGACCGTCGCGAGAATCTGTTGTTCCAGTCGATCCCGCAAGCTCGCGACGCGCGGCATGTCGGCGGTCAACGAGTTCACAGCCAATTGCGCCGCCATCCCCAGGCCGACCAGTCCCGGCACATTTTCCGTCCCCCCGCGCCGGCCGCGTTCCTGTGGCCCACCGATCAGCAGCGGCGCGAAGCGCATCCCCTTGCGCACGTACAACCCACCCACCCCCTTAGGGCCATGGAACTTGTGCGACGCAAAGCTCATCAGGTCTACGCCCGCCTCGACCACGTTCACCGGCACCTTCCCGATCGCCTGCGTCGCATCACAGTGGAAAGGCACTCGCTTGGCTTTGCAGATCGCCGCGATCTGGCCGACCGGGAAGATCACGCCTGTCTCGTTGTTGGCCCACATGATCGAGACAATCGCCGTCTCCTCGGTCACCGCCGTCGTCAGTGTGTCCATGTCCAGCGATCCTTCCCGCCCGACTGCGATCTGGATGACCTCGCAACCCTCTTTGGCCAACTGCACGCAAAGCTCGCGGTTGGCGGAGTGTTCGACGGTGCTCGTCACGATGCGCCTGCGAGGTGCCCGCGCCGCCAGCACACCCCGGATCGCGGTGTTAATCGATTCGGTCCCCCCGCCCGTGAACAGCAGTTCCCCATCACCGCACCCGATCAGCCCCGCCACCCGGTGTCGCGCCTCGTCGACCGCTTGCCTGGCCAGCTGGCCAAACCGGTGCACGCTCGACGGGTTCCCATACCCCTCTTCCAGCAACGGCAGCATCGCAGCGATCACCTCCGGTGACGGGCGGGTCGTCGCGTTGTTGTCGAGGTATACGGACTGCATCAATCGATTGTAGGGAACGACCCCGTCCTGTCATCCACGACGCGGGCAGCAACTTTCAGTGCTTTCAAAAGTTACTCTCGATGATCGAAACCTGCCGATGACGCCTTTATACTGCCTTAGCCTATATTGGGCGGCGGGAGGATCGATGATCAACGCTTTGGCCAGTCTCACCGATTCCATCGGTATGCACCTGCTCGCTGTCGAGCGGCGGTTCCACGACGAACTCTCCAGTGACCTGCGTTGCGTCAACACGCTCGTCAAACACGTCAGTCGCTTCCGTGGCAAGATGCTCCGCCCCTCGCTCGTCCTGCTGGCCGCCAAAGCCACCGGTGACGTGAAGGATAGCCACGTGACGATCGCGACCGTCGTCGAGATGGTCCACATGGCCACACTCGTCCACGACGACGTGCTCGACGAAGCCGAGCTCCGCCGCAAGGGCGCGACCATCAACCACCTGAAGGGCAACGAGGCCGCCGTGTTGCTCGGTGACTTCCTCATCAGTCACAGCTATCACCTCTGCAGCAGCCTCGAAAGCCAATACGCCAGCCGGCTCATCGGTCACACGACCAACCAGGTCTGCGAAGGTGAACTGCTGCAGATCGACAACCGTGGCAACTACGATCTCGACGAACAGACGTACCTCAAGATCATCAGCCGCAAGACCGCCAGCCTCTGCGCCGCCTGCTGCAACCTCGGCGCAACGCTCAACAACGCGGGTCCCGAACAGGTCGCCGCGCTGGAAACCTACGGCCTGTCCCTCGGCATCGCG
>JBBRHE010000217.1:0-5823 GCA_038223165.1 Tepidisphaerales bacterium | reverse complement strand
TAGCCGGGTTGTTCTGGCCGGCCGGGGTGCCGCTTACACCGGCAGGGGCGTAGATGAAGTCCTTGACCGTACCGACGAAGCCCGTGTTGGCAAATTCCACGTGACCGTCGCCGAACAAAACGTTCTGGCCTTCGGTATCATGGTTCTTGCTGTTGACGGCCTTCTGGAGCGTGGCAGCCGAGTTCGAATTGGTGCCAACGACGATCACGCCAGGATTCAAATCAGCGCCAATGGCGAATTCGGGACCGGTGTTAGCGTTCCACTTGTAGCCCAGGCCGGCGACTGTTGTGTTGTAGTACGGCTGAGCGAAACTATAGCTCAGGTTCGTCTTCGACACGAAATTACCGTTCAGCGAAGCCGCATTCGTCAGCTGAAGTTTCTCGGCGCTGCTGCTCGGGCAGGTGAAAACTTCCGTGCCGATATCTTGCGTACGAATGAGCAGGAACATGGCAGCCGTCACGTCATCATTGCTCGGGCGGGTGGCGTCCGTCGCTCCAGCAGCGCCGACGAACGGATCATCGCTGATCGGGTTGCTGTACGCGTTGAACGCGCTCGGAAGGGCCGCAGTAGCGGCAGTTTGGATCGTGCGGGGATAGGCCTGACGGTTCTCGTTGCTGTAAAGCAACAGGCCCGTTCAAATCTGACGCAGTTTTCTGGCGCACATGACGCGGTTGGAGGTTTCGCGGGCGCGGTTGAGGGACGGGAGAAGGATCGAGATCAGCAGCGCGATGATGCCGATGACGACCAACAGTTCGACGAGGGTGAAACCCTTCGATGTACGCTTCATGATGAAGCTCCTATAAAAGTGTTGCAGGTGGATACACCCGCCGACGATCGATAAATGGGATGATGGCAAGGGACGCTCGCCGAAAACTCAGCGATGTCGATTCCGATCACTCAATTGGCGACCACATGCAACGACGAAGAAAACATCAGCGAACGCCGCTGATGCAGAAAACTCTAAACTGAGAAATGAGTCAGACGCCAACTCACAAAACCGATCCCTCTTTGGCGCCCTTTGCACTGTATCCGAATAGGCAACAGTGTCATTTAGTCAGATTATTTAACATTGTCTGTAATCGGTCAAGAAGAATCACCGAATTGCACATCTCAAACCAAACCCCATAGGTAGACGCTGATTGTCGGGTGACAAACCACCACAAACCGCATCAAAAGAACGAGGCTGGAGCCCAGTAAGGGACTCCAGCCTCATTGCGAGAATCGGCCTATAGAATCACATTACCAAGCAGCAGTGCCGGTCGCCGTGTCGGTAGGCAGCAGGATGCTGTCTTCCGCGAGCTTCGGAATGCCATCTTGGGCAACCATCGTAGCCGGGTTGTTCTGGCCGGCCGGGGTGCCGCTTACACCGGCAGGGGCGTAGATGAAGTCCTTGACGGAACCGACGAAGCCCGTGTTGGCAAATTCCACGTGACCGTCGCCGAACAGAACGTTCTGGCCTTCGGTATCATGGTTCTTGCTGTTCACGGCCTTCTGCAGCGTAGCAGCCGAGTTCGAATTGGTGCCAACGACGATCACACCGGGGTTGAGGTCGGCCATGATGGCGAATTCAGGACCGGTGTTGGCGTTCCACTTATACCCAAGGCCCGCCGGAACAGTACCGTAGTAAGGCTGGGCGACGCTGTAGCTCAGGTTCGTCTTGCTATTCCAATTCGTGTAATTGGTAGCGGCAGCCTTGAGCTGGGCCTTTTCTGCACTGCTGCTCGGGCAGGTGAAGACTTCCGTGCCGATGTCCTGCGTGCGAATGAGCAGGAACAGAGCACCGGTGATGTCATTGGCGGTAGGAGCGCCCACGACTGCTGCACCGAAAGGATCGGCGTTGGCGAGGCCGGTGCTATCCGCACCAGCCGCAGCTGCACCAACTGTGTAAGCAATATTGAACGATGAACCCGTGTTCTGAATTACACGCGGGTACGCCTGGCGGTTCTCGTTGCTATAAAGCAACAGGCCCATTCCAACCTGCCGCAGGTTGCTGGCGCACTTGACGCGGTTGGCGGTTTCGCGGGCGCGGTTGAGGGACGGGAGAAGGATCGAGATCAGCAGCGCGATGATGCCGATGACGACCAACAGTTCGACGAGGGTGAAACCCTTCGATGTACGCTTCATGATGAAGCTCCTATGAAAGAAAACTCGTCGCGGGATGACACGGAAGGAGCACCAGGAGCAGCCGATCAATAAATATGGATGATGGCAGGGCCGTTCCGCTGGAATAGCGGTGACGAATCCGATCGCTCCGAGGGCCACCGATGCCGTCTGCGACGACGGGGGAACCACCAGCGAACGCCGCCGGTGGAGAAAACTCATGGTTGTTAAACTGCAGGACGCCGACTCTAGTCTGATCCTCGCACGGCGTCCGTGGATGTCCTACACAAACGTCTTCAGGATCATTGACACCTGAAGGCATTCGTTGACAGGCGATAAATCTGAACTCGCCTTCAACGACTTGCTAGTAGATACAGTATCTCACGTATTTGAATGCGGTCAAGAAAAATGTTCGGATTGCACAATCTATTGTGATTG
Source organism: Tepidisphaerales bacterium (assembly GCA_038223165.1). Taxonomy (GTDB): domain Bacteria; phylum Planctomycetota; class Phycisphaerae; order Tepidisphaerales; family Tepidisphaeraceae; genus DASYHQ01. Next base: position 3,285 of record JBBRHE010000217.1, on the reverse strand, counting down.
CGCGGGATATCCCGCACAGGCCCACAACGACTAGGTCTGGGGTGTATCGGCCTGCGGGCGGTCCATCATTTCACCTTTCCGCTGCTTGCTGGCGAGTTTGTCGACGACGACCTCCGGCAGGATCGTCCGCAGGGATTCCACATTGCCACCCAATGCGACCACCTGGCGAATCAGGCTGCTGCTGGTGAGTGCGAACTGGTCGCCGGTCATGATAAAGACGGTTTCCACGTCCCCCACCACCCGGTTGGCCATGGCCAGTTGAAACTCGTAGCGCAGGTCGGACGCGTCACGGATGCCGCGCAGGATGGCGACCGCTTTGCACTTGCGGACGAAATCGACCGTGAGGGTTGTGTACGCTTCTACCCGTACCGTGGGGATGTTAATGGTCAGTGTTTTGATCATCTCGAACCGTTCGTCCTGCGAGAACAACTCTCGCTTCTCCGGGTTCACACCGACACCGACGATGACCTCGTCGAACAACGCCGTCGCGCGGCGGATGACGTCGAGGTGCCCGTTGGTGATCGGATCGAACTGCCCGGGGAACACGGCGATGCGGTGGTTCGGCATAACGGAAGCGTAAGCCGCAAACCATAGGTTGGCAAAGAGTAAATGAACGCCACGCCGAGAGGGACGCCAGGGAAGCCAAGTTAAGGCGGAAAAGGGAAGCGGCGATGGAGGATGGAAGAAAGCACCTGGCGGTCCAAGCTCTTGCCCAACTTCTTCCTCGCTGTCTCAGCTTGGCGATTCTTCGCTTGGCGTTCTTGGCGTACTGGCGTTCACCTATCACACGCTGCGCCGAGACCGTATCTTGAGTGACATGCTCTATCGGACCGTCGCCGACAATGGTGTGACGTATTACCGCTCGCCCGTCCTTGCCGCTGTGGGGATTCCGCATGCGTTCAGCACGCGGGTTGGTGGGGTCAGTCGGCCGCCGTTCGATTCGCTTAACCTCGGCAACCCCAACGGGTGCGCGGTGCAGGACGACGTGGCGCAGATAGCGGAGAACTATCGCCTGTTGCAGGAGGCGTGCGGACTGGCGGGGCGGCATTGGTGTCGGGTGCACCAGGTGCACGGCGCAGGCGTGGTTTTTTTGAATTCGGTCGAGACATCTTCACCTGACGAAAAGGCCGACGCGCTCGTGACGACCGACCCTGCCGCCGCGATTTCGATTCGCATCGCAGACTGCGTGCCGATCCTGATCGGCACGGTGGATGGAAAAATCGTCGCTGCGATACACGCCGGTTGGCGCGGTGTAATCGCCGGTGCGATCGCGGCGGCGGTTGATGTCATCCGTCAAAATTCTGACGCCAAACTGCTCGCAGCGATCGGACCGTGCATCTCCGGTGATGCGTTCGAAGTCGGTCACGAGGTCGCTGCGGAGTTTCAGAAGGCGTTTGGCGCGAAAGCCCCGATCATTCGCCCACCCGGCAGCGCAAAACCGCACGTCGATCTGCGACAGGCCGTCCAACTGCAATTGCTGGAACTTGGACTTCACCCCGAGCACATCGACACCACTGACCGCTGCACCGTTCGCGATGTTGAAGAGTTCTATTCCCACCGCCGAGACAATGGCGTCACCGGACGCATGGCGGCGATGATCGGTGTGAAAGCCTGACATCGCCCTACTGCAGCTTCTTCACCGCATCGGCCCGTGTCTTGACGATCACGAACAGTCGTTCCATCGAACAGGCTTTGAAAATCTCCGTCAGGCGTGGTGACATGCCACAGATGACCAGTTTTCCTGAAGCGGACTTCACGTGCTGGCGGATGTTCACCATCATGCCGAGCACGGCGCTACCGACGTAGTCGACCTTGGAAAGGTCCAGAATCCATCGGCCGTCTCGCTCGCGGAACTGGTTGAGCAGTGATTCGTTTAGTTTGTCAAATTCGTCAACGTCGAGCGATTCGGGCAGCTCGAGCTCGACGACGCGCACCGTCACGGCATCGCTGACTTTGAAGAAATCGGCCATGAAACGTGCGCTTTCCCGTTAGCGAACCTTGAGCGTGTCGCCTTCGAACGTGATGCCCAGAGGCACGATTTCGACCGCCTTGCGGTTCCCATCACGCGTAACCGTGCCGGCAACCCATGCATCGTACCCGGTTTCCCGCGCGATGCGCACGGTTCGTTCGGCGTCGGGTTGCGAAACGTACGCAGCGAAGCCGATGCCCATGTTAAAGGTGGCATAAGCCTCACGAATGTCCACTGGCCCCCGTTCCATCATGAATCGGAAGACCTCGTGCGGTGGGCGAACCTCGGTGATCCGGTAGACGAACGGCGCGTCCAGCCGCATCAGTTTGCGCCAACCGTGACCGGTGACGTGCGCCAGATAATGGGCCGACACACCCGCATCAAGCAGTGACTCGACGAATTTCACGTAGATGACCGACGGGTCCAGCAACGCTTCCCCGTACGTGCGGCCATCGCTCATCTTCGTCAAATAACCCTCGGGCAACCGATCGGCGATCGCGCGGCAAAGCGTCAGGCCGTTCGTCTGCACACCCGAACTGGCTAGCACGACAATCGCGTCGCCATCCTCCACATCACCTGAGATACGATTGGACTTCGGTTGAATGCGCCCGATCGCAGAGCCGGCTAGCACGATCGTTGATGGCTCAACAATGCCTTTGAGCGCGGGCGTTTCACCTCCACCCCACACGGCGTTGGCCTGGCGGCACCCTTCTGCGAACCCCGCAGCCAGTTCGTCGGCCCGGCGATCGTCCTCGAACCAGGTTGCATCCCCCACCGCAGCGTGCATCGCGACACTGATCGGGACTGCACCAACAGTGATCAGGTCGTTGACGATCGTCGCGACTGTGTCGATGCCAATGTTTCGATAAAAGCTCTCCCCGTTCAGTTTCAACATCGCGTCGGCGATGAGGTTTTTCGTCCCAAGGCCTTCTTCGACGTGGGCGAGGTAGTGGTCGTCGGCTTCAATCAGGTAAGCGCTCTCCCCACGGATGGCCGCCGGTTCGGACAATCCATGGCTCACCAACGCCCCACTCGTGGTCGCTGCTGCGCGTTGGCAAGCGCGCTTGAACGCGTCGAGCGAATCGTACTTCACACCGGCACTGTCGTAGGTCAGAGACATCGTTCGCGAGAGTATCGGGATAGATGCCGGGTGGGTCAACGCACCGGCAAAAACAGTGTCATCGGCAGATAGTAATGTCTGGTCTTCGGCAAGTAGAAATGTCCGGTTGTAATCGAGCGGATGGAGAAAGACCTGATCGAGATGAGTCGGCGAGAACGGGACGTGTTGAAGGTGATGTCGGGGGTTTTGGAGGGCA
>JBBRHE010000216.1:0-5825 GCA_038223165.1 Tepidisphaerales bacterium | reverse complement strand
GGAATGGGGCGATCCGGGCGAATCTCGATCCTGGTAATGCCGGCCGATCGCGCATCGGTGGCATGAAGGTCGAGAAAGACCGCACGAACGTCAGCCGGCGGGGTGATCGGTCGTGGAAACTCGCGGGATTGGAAATCCGTCACCACGAACAGCCACTTCTGGTCGGCGTCCTGCTTCTCAAGAAAGTTCGTCGCAGCCGTCACGCGCTCGGCCAACGGTTTGGGCGCGGGCGTGGGTTGCAGTGGCGACCAGTTCGCAAGCAGGTCGCCAGCCTCCTTCAACGTCTCCGGCTGGTCGGTGGGGGGTGGGTTGGACGCGAAGATCGCCACCCGAGCGCCCTTCAACTGTTCGCGCAACAGCGATTGAACCGCGACGTCGGCCTTGTCCAGCAGCGGCGTTTCCTGGTCCTTCAGCAGCATCGAGTAGCTCGTGTCGACCACGATGACCGCGATCGGGCTCTTGGCACTACCGAGCCAGTTGGACGCAACTCGATGGGCCGGCTGCGCAATCGCCCAAATCAGCAGCAATAGCAGTAGGGCACGGCACGCCAGCAAAAGCCATCGCTGCAGCTTGCGACGCGCAGCGGTCCGTTGAAGACTCGATTTGATAAACCGAACGGTGCTGAACGGAACGACCGGTGACTTCTTCCGAAACAACAGGTGCAGCAACACCGGCAGCCCTGCTATGGGCAGGGCAAACAGGCCGGCGGCGAACAGGAAGTCGAGTCCGAACATGCGTTACTAAATGGCTACCCACGAATCAGCACGAACGGTCACGAATGAATGCAGCAATGCGATTGCAATTTCCTGATTCGTGTTTCTTCGTGCTGATTCGTGGGCAAATCCTTCTCTATCTCCTGCGCGTCATCAATCGAACGAGTGATTTTTCGTAGGGCTGATCGACATACAGATCGTGATACTCGACATTGCTGTCACTGCACGCCCGCCGAACCTGTTGCAGGTAGTCAGCGACCTGCTTCACGTACGCTTCGCGAAGGTCGGCGGGGTCGATCTGCAGCTTCTCACCACTTTCGAGGTCTTCGAGGGTGATCTGCCCTTCATAAGTCAGTTCCGTTTCCGCCTTATCGAGCAAGTGGATGACGATCGCCTGGTGCTTGCGATAGCGCAGGTGCTGCAACGCTTTTCGAAGTTCGTCAGGCTCGGTCCACAGGTCGCTGATCAATACCAGCAAGCTTCGGCGGGGCAGTCGCTCGGAAAGCGCATGCAGCTGACGGGCAAGATCGGTCTTCTTCCCCGCCTCACAACGTTCGAGTTCCTTGAATAGCCGATCCAGATGCGACGGTGATGACCCCGGTGGCATCTCCGAGTGGGCGGTCTCGTCGATCGCGACGAAGCCGGCGAGGTCTTGTTGTGTGGACAGCAGGTACGCGATGCAAGCCGCCAGGTGCTTAGCGTAATCCATCTTGCCAGCGAAGCGCATCGAATTGCTGGTGTCGAGGACGATCGTTGCGCGCAGGTTTGTTTCCTGCTCGTACAGCTTGATGTAATAGCGGTCGGACCGCGCCAGCGCTTTCCAGTCCAGGTGCCGCAGTTCATCGCCGGGCGTGTACTCGCGATGCTCGGCGAACTCGACGCTGAACCCCTTGTGCGGGCTTTTGTGCTGACCGGTGATGACCCCTTCGACGACCTGTCTGGCCGTAAATTGCAACGACCCCGCGACGGCGGCGTCCTTGGCGTTGAAGTATTGGTATCGGGGGACGGGCATCGGTGTTCCGTACTGTTGTACCTGTCAGGACTTACTTTGTTGGCGGTCGACGCAGCAGCTTTACCGTCATCGAACCATATTCGCGAACGTCGGTTTCGTGCAGCGCGGGCAACGCCAACGAATCCTTGGCGTCATGGCGGAAGACGACCAAGCCATCGGGACTCAAAAAACGCTCCGCATACGCCGCCGCGAGCGCCCGCAGGTCGTCGGGTCGTTCTTTGAGAAATCGGTAGGGCGGGTCGAGAAATATCAGATTCGCTGGTACCGCACCGGGCTTTCCAGTAAACCATTTGAACAGGTCGGTCGCGACGATCGTGCTGCGGTCGGCAACCTTCAGCAGGGCGATGTTCTTCTTCAACATGTCACTAGCCGAGCGGTCCATCTCGAAGAAGATCGCGTGCTTGGCGCCCCGGCTGAGGCATTCCAGGCCCATGCTGCCCGTCCCCGCGAAGCAGTCGTAGACGACCGCCTCCTCAATATACGGCGACAGGACGTCGAACAGCGACTGCTTCACGCGGTCGGTGATCGGCCGCGTCGCGTCGGTCTTTGGCGCCAGCAGGGTCCTTCCTCGAAATTCACCTGCAATGACGCGCATGGTGCCAACTCTAGCACGGTTGGCGGTCCACACGCTAGAATCCACCGCATGTCTTGTCTGTGTGATCAGTGCGCCGCGCTCTGCTGCCGTTATATTTCCCTGCCCATCGACAATCCAACCACCCGGAAGGATTACGACGACGTTCGCTGGTACCTCATCCACCAGAACATCGTCGTCTACATCGAAAAGAAGCAGTGGTACGTCGGGGTGCTCAACCGCTGCAAGCATTTGCAGGAGGACAACCTCTGCGGCATCTACGAGACCCGACCGGCCATCTGTCGCAAGTACACGACCGACAACTGCGACTACCACGGTGGTGAGTACGACTTCGAGCAACTGTTCACCAGCGCCGAGCATTTGATGGCGTACGCCGAACAACAACTGGAAAAAGAACGTGCCAAGAAGCGTTCTCGCGGCCGGCGGACGACCACCAAACTGCGCAAGTCGAACCGGCCGAACGTCATGCCGAAAGTTCAAACGCCAGGCGGTGGGGCGTTGGCATCGCTGACCGTCCGGGGCCGGGTGCCCTTACCGATTGCGCGATAAGGTTTGACAGGACATAAAGTTCGACAGGGCAAGTGTGGGGTTTTGACCGGTGGCCGATCGATCGATCCATTACGAGGCAGCGTTCGAAGCATACCTGCGCGATCGTGGTGTGCCGTACGTGCCCGTCGACGAAGCCAAACGCGCCCTGTTTGCCAATGCGCAGCTTAAGAGCTTCGATTTTGTCGTCTACAGCAAGGCCGGCCCGAACTTGCTCGTCGACGTGAAAGGGCGGACCTGCCGCAATAAGAACGCCCGTTCGGGCTTTGAAACATGGGCTACCGAGCAAGACGTGACCGACCTGATGCAATGGGAACAAGTCTTCGGCGACGGTTTTCGCGCTATCCTGAGCTTCGTGTATTGGATCGACGCGCCACTCACGCCCGAACCCGGTATGTACGAGTTTCGGGACCGCTGGTATCTGCTACTCGGTATCGACCTGGCGGAATACCGGAACCACATGCGCCGCCGTAGCGCCAAGTGGGAAACGGTCGCGTTGCCTGCGGCCGATTTTCGGTCGCTTGCCCGCCCGCTTGAAAGCTGGTTATGATGAATGCAATGACCCGTCAACGCCGCCAATCGCTTTTGACCGTCGTTCTGGTGGGTCTTGCGTCGCTGCTGTCTACCACCGGCACCGTTATGGCACAGGAAGTCGACACACCGATCGACGCTCGCCTCGAGGGTTACGGCAGCGAAAAGGTCGTGCTCGGCGATTCGACCGCGCTGATGTGGTTGCTCCTGATGGTGCTCGCCATTCTCGCCGTTGGTGTTCTTTTTAAGGACGCCAAGCGATCGCATCTGGACTAGACTTCTCAATTGAACATGTGTGTCTTCCCGTTCGGCCGAACGCGAAGACGAGAATCAACTTCTGTGGAGGCATCATGAAATCGACCGTGCTCTGGTTGTTGGTGATCGTAAACGCCGTGCTTGTGGGCACGTTCGTGTTCCGCGCTGTCCCCGACAATGCGGCCCACGCCCAAGCGGCTGCGGCGCGTCGACCGGGTGACTACCTGCTGATTCCCGGCGCCCTGTCCGGGGGTAGCAACGCAGTCGTCTACGTGCTCGACGTCAGCACTGGCGCGCTCAGCGCCATGGGCTATGACGAGCCGCGCAACGAAATCAATATGATGACGCCCCTGCAGCTTAACCGCGTGTTCGACGCCGGTGCTGCCCTGGGTACGGGCGCAACCAAGCGCAAGTAACCGGGCGTGCCTCTGAGTTGACTGATTACTTAAAACCACCGGGAGACTTCCCATGCAGAACAAGAACTTCGCTATCGGCATCCTGTCCCTGACCGCCGTTGTCCTGGGGATGGCGAACTATTTCCTTTCCGAGCCTGCCAATGCGCAGGTCGCGATCAAGGACCGAGATTATTCCGTCGTCACCGCCAAGACGCAGACCGGCGCCGATGCGCTGTACGTCCTGGACAGCCGCACCGGCCAGGTTGCGGTGCTGATGTATGACCCCAATTCTCAGACCGTCAAGCCCCGCAAAGTGCGAGCACTGATGGACGCGTTTGCGGTGACCCCTCGGTAGGGCACGAACCATTGGGTTGCACCAAGGTTCTTAGCACTGGCATAGTGTCCCTTGGACCGTCGCCATCACCGTGACACGGGACTTTGGCCCGTGGATTGTCCAGAACACATGCGCCAGAGGCGCATGTCACGATTCAATAAAAAGATGACTGCGACGTCGTTGCCGTGCCCGTGACCGATCTTCCCGCCATTACCGGCCTGGGGCTCATCACGCCCTTGGGCGCAACGGTCGATTCCACATTCGCACATCTGGTCGCAGGGGATCGCGACATCTCCGAACACACACGGCTGACCGTCATAACGACGGCCGCCGAATCGCGCGCCAGCGCCTTGGCGGAACAGGTGGGCCGGCAGGCGATCGAACAAGCCGGTTGGATGTCCACCGAGCGAACCAGTGATCGGACCGCGGTTGTCATTGGAACGAGCAAAGGGCAGATTGCCGAGTGGATCTCCCCCGCCATCGCTTTCACGTCCGATAAAAACCAATTTTCAGAAGGGCGGTCAAGTTGGGGTTTGGCCGAAACCGCGACGCATGTGGCGCGATCGCTTGGCATGACCGCCGGGCCTCGATTGACGTTATCCGCAGCTTGCGCGACGGGCTTACACGCACTAATCCGCGCCACGATGTTGATCCATAGTGGCGAGATCGACCGCGTGCTAGTGGTTGCGGTCGAGGCCTCGGTCCACCCGTTGTTTGTGCAGAGTTTCCAACGATTGGGCGTTCTCGCCCCGCCGGGGTATGGCTGTCGACCGTTTGACGAATCCCGAGCCGGCTTCGTCATGTCCGAATCCGCCGCCGCCGTCTGCCTCGAGCGAACTTCGACGCATCGGTCTCCCATCGCTCATATCGAACGGTTCGCCATGGCTGGTGACGCAGCCCATCTAACCGGCAACGAACCGACCGGCGCAGCGCTGCGACACGTCCTTCGGCACGTCATTGATAACCGATCCGTCCAATTCGTTCATGCGCATGGCACGGGAACGGTCGTTAACGACCCGATCGAACTCGCTGCGATCGATGCAAGCGTCATCGCGACCGCCGATCGACGACCGGTGGTGTATAGCCACAAGGCGTCGCTGGGCCACACGCTCGGCACCGCCGGTTTGCTCGCGACGGTGATCAGTTGTCGCGTCCACACGACGGGAACCGTCCCCGGTAACCGCCGTTCAACGACGCCCATCGCAGCCGAACGGGTCCATCTGGTAAGCGAACCAACGCAGGCCAGCGTCCAGCGGTCAATCGCACTCGCCGCAGGGTTCGGTGGCGCGATAGCCGCCTTGTCATTGGTGTCACCGGTTTCACCCGAACTCTGAACCGAACACAACCAGTGGGTTTGCTGGAGGAATGGCTCACCTCTGGACCGATGAACTCGAATACACCCCCGGCTACGTCGAGCTTAACATAACATACATTATAGGACGTTGGC
>JBBRHE010000215.1:0-5862 GCA_038223165.1 Tepidisphaerales bacterium | reverse complement strand
AAGACCAGTCTCGAACCGTCGCGGTCGGACACCAGCAGACGCAGGTCCTTGGTCTTGTCCGCAGCGGCCAGGGCGTCCTGTGCATCGGCTGCGGTGTTGACTGCGGTCGCGTTGATGCGGGTGATCAGGTCACCGGGACGCAGACCGACCAGCGCCGCCGGGCTGCGGGGGATGACGGCCGTCACGATGGCACCGTCTCCTGCGTCTTCCAGACCGTAACGGGTGCGGAGTTCGTCGGTCGGTTCGGACACCCGAACACCGATCGCACCCGGCATGCTGTTGCGGGCTTCACCGGGTTCACCTTGACGACCCCCACGGGCCATCTCGAGGTTGTCGGGCTGCGAGCCGACCTTAATCATCACTTCCGTCTCTTTGCCGGCCCGGACCACGCCAAGCTTAAGCTCCGTACCGGGTTTGGTGACGGCGATCTGGTTGCGAAGTTCCTGCGACGTGCGCACGGGCTTACCGTTGATGCTCGTGATGACGTCGGCCGGTTCCAGCTTGCCGTAGGCGGGGGTGTCGCGGAAGGTCTGGCTGACGTACACGCCGCTGTCACCCTTAAAGCCGGCCTGCTTGGCCTCTTCCTTAGCACGGGCCACGTCACCGATGCCAACGCCCAGCCAGCCGCGCGTCACCTTGCCGTCGTTCTTCAACTGCTCGTAAATCGGTTTGGCCTGGTTGGCCGGGATGGCGAACCCGATGCCCTGGAAGCCACCCGTGCGCGACGCGATGGCGGTGTTGATGCCGATAACCTCACCGTTCACGTTGACCAGTGGGCCGCCACTGTTGCCGGGGTTGATCGGGCAGTCGACCTGAATGAAGCTTTCGTAACCCCCCGCACCGAGCACACCCGTGCCACCGCGCGGGTTGCTCTGGCGATCCAGCGCGCTGACGATGCCGTGCGTCATCGAGCCCACGTATTCAAGAGGGCTACCGAACGCCAGCACCCAGTCACCCTTCGAGAGCGTGCCGCTGTCACCCCACTTGGCGGGGATAACGCGGTCGACGCTGACTTTGATGACGGCTAAGTCTGTCTTCGGATCAGTGCCGAGGACCTTGCCGTTCGTGATGACGCGCCCATCGGCGAGCGTGATCGACAATTCCTGGGCACCACCGGCGACGTGGTTGTTCGTTACGATGTATGCCGTGTCCCCATCGGTCTCGATGATGAACCCCGAACCTGTGCCGCGCTGAACCTGCGGGCCACCACCAAATCCTTCGATGTTGGGTGCACCATCACCGTCAGGGTCCATGAAGGGGCGCAACTGTTCGGGAATCGCTGCGGCATCGCCACCGCGGACGGTCTTGGTGACCTCGATGCTGACGACCGAGGGTTCCATGACCTTGTTGACGCTCTTGAAGACGCTGGCCAGGTCGTTGACGCTTGACAGTTGTTCGCGCGTCGCCTCGACGCGCTGCTCTGCGTGGGCGAACTGGTTGTTCTGGAACAGGTCAAAGCCTGCGAACCCCGCGCCGGCGCAAGCAGCAGCCAACGCGAGAACGGTCATGGGTTTGCGAAAAGGTTTCATTTATGTTTCTCCTGTAGCTCGTTGCTAAGGTCATGCGCAACCGAGCCAATGGTTGCTGATTGTCAGCTCGGTCAGTGTTCGACAATCTCGAACCGATCCCGTCGCAAGCGATCGCGCTACACCCGGGATAAGTCAAAATCCTGGTACGCCAGCATCCTGGAACGTCAACATCCTAGTACGTCGCGGGGGTTTTCTCCGACGCTAGAAATTTTCTTCGTTCGTCAACCGACATGGAATAGTTGTGTTCGTCTGCCGGGTACAACCCCTCGGCAATCTGCCTCACATAGCTCGAAAACGCATCGCGCATGGGCCCGGCGGCGTCACCGAACAGGGGGGCGAATCGCGGACGATGATCACTGAGGCCCAGGATGTCGTGCATGACGACCACATGCCCGTGACACGCAGGCCCGGCGCCACAACCGATCACCGGAATGTTCGTCTCGGCAACCACCGCAGCGGCCACATCGGCGGGGACTGCTTCCAGCAACAGCGCAACCGCGCCGGCCCGTTGCATGCGCACCGCGAGCGACACGATCTCGATCGCCTCCTCAGCCGTGCGACCCTGCGACCGATACCCACCCAGCACGTTCACCGACTGTGGCCTTAATCCCATGTGCGCCATCACGCCGACACCCGCGTCTGCGAGTGACTTGACCAATGGCAGGTGACCCTCAGCGGTCTCAATTTTGACCAGGTCCGCGCCGGTCGTCTTCATCAACTTCGCAGCGGCGTCGAACCCCTTGTCGAGCGACCCGCCGTAAGTGCCAAAGGGAAGGTCCGCCACGAGCAGCGCATGAGGCGCCCCGCGCCGAACCGCCGCGGTGATCTCTGCCATGAATTCGAGCGACACGGGAAGGGTGGTCGGGTGACCGAGAATGACGTTAGCGGCGCTATCCCCGACAAGGATCATCGGCACCCCCGCGCCGGACATGAGCTTGGCGGTCGTGTAGTCGTAACACGTCAGCATCGGCACCCGCCGCCCACTGACGCGCGCGTTGCGAAGATCGTTCAGCGTAAACTTGGCGGTAAGCGGTTGGGACATGCCCGGATTATAGCATCGCTGACGGTCCTTGGGGCAAGACGTGAACGCCACGTGGTTTAAGTGCTGCGACGGCTTCGTCGAAAGGCGCGATGGGCTTCAAAACCGTTGGCGCATGTTGCACCCTTCGTTTCCGCGCTTTAGTCCGTCTCCCGCAGAATTTTCGACATTATTCCGCCGACAGTTGATCAAAACGATGGTATTATAGTTAGGATTATGTTTGATATCGACCAGCGGGGTCGAGGCATTGTGAAAAGGGTTTAGACGAGGGGGTCACGTTGAGGTTGAGTCAAAGAGGATTGAATATGAACCGCCGTCGGTTCGTGTCGTTTGTTGTCGTTTGTTGGTCGGTTCTATGTCGGTTGGATGTCGGTACCACTGGGGGGTAAAAAACGTAAATCTAATTCGCACCTTAGCTTATGAGAAATGGGAGGCTGATATGTTTTTTTGTGTAGAGGAGTCACCTGCATTGAGCCGTTCGGCTGACGCAAGCCCACTTGGGAACGAGAGGGAGCAGTCACACACTACCGACCGGCAATTGCGTGCCCGCGGGTGTCCCGCTATCGTCGCCGATCCTGTTTCAAACTGAGGGACTTGTCCATGAAGATCGCAGTGATGCCCGGTGACGGGGTTGGTAAGGAAGTCATCCCTGAAGGCCTCAAGGTGCTCGCGGTGGCAGCCAAGCGGTTCGGATTCTCGTACACGACGACCGACTACCCGTTCGGGGCAGAGCACTATCTGAAGACGAAGGTGACCCTGCCCGACTCGGCGCTAAAGGAGCTGGCGGCGCATGACGCGATCCTGTTTGGTGCCGTCGGGGCCGACCCGCGGGGCAATGCGCTGATCCCACAGGGGCTGATCGAGACGGACATCCTGCTCAAGATGCGGTTCGAACTGGACCAGTACATCAACCTGCGCCCGACGCGACTGTTGCCGGGTGTGCCGACTCCGCTGGCGAACATCCAGCCGGGTGACATCGACATGGTCATCGTTCGCGAGAACACCGAGGGGCTCTATTGCCAGAACGGTGGCTTCCTCTACAAGGGGACCAAGAACGAGGTCGCCAACCAGATTGAAGTCACGACTCGACACGGTGTGGAGCGCGCGATCCGCTATGCGTTTGAGTACGCCAGGCAGTTCGGGCGTAAGAAGGTCACACTGGTTGCCAAGACCAACGTCCTGCGGTTCGCTCACAACCTGTGGCAGCGGGCGTTTGACGAGGTGGCCAAGGAATACCCGGGTATCACCAACGACTACCACCACGTTGATGCCTGTACGATGTACATGGTGACCAAGCCCAAGACCTACGACGTGATCGTGACGACCAACATGTTCGGTGACATCATCACGGACCTTGGCGCTGCCATTCAGGGGGGCATGGGGATGGCGGCCAGTGGCAACCTGAACCCGACCCGGCAGACCGCCAGCATGTTTGAACCCGTCCACGGTAGCGCCCCGGATATTGCGGGCAAAGGGTTTGCCAACCCGATCGCGACGTTCCTGAGCGTCGCGATGATGCTCGACTTCCTGGGTCAACCGGCCGCCGCCACGGCGATCAACAACGCCTGCCGGGACGTGGTGGCCGATAAAGCCAACCACACCCGTGACCTCGGTGGCACCGCCAACACAACGACCGTCGGGGAGGCGGTTTGCGCGAAGGTCTCTACTTAGCCCCGGGCTTGCCAGTGCTTTTCGACCCGGTTCACTCTAATCCTCAAAGTGAACGGGCCCGAAAGTCCGATAACTAGGTCATAAGGATGCTGCGCCTGTTCTCCATCCTCGTTGCGACCCTGACCCTTGGTCACAGCGTCAGCGTTGCGCAACCCGTCGCGGGGGACGCAGACAGCAGCCGGGTCCTGCGGACCTTCGACTTCGAAGAGCGCAAGCTGGGCAACGTCGAAGATCTGCCCATGTACTGGAGCAAGCTCGGCGGGGACGGGTTTCCGCACTATGTCAACGGGCAACTGTCGACCGACCGGGCGCAATCGGGCAAGTACAGCTTCCGGTTCGACCTCAACGGTGGCAGTCTCGTCTACCGCTACGAGGCCGGGCGCATCAAGGTCCAGCAAGACGCGCACTACCGGGTCGAAACGTACTGCCAGACCACGCCCCTGAAGCACGCGCGAGCACGTGTCAGCGCGTACTTCACCGACCTGGACAACCACACACTGCCGGAGACGATCGTCCACTCGAAGCTCTTCGCGACACCGGCCGAGCAATCGGAGTGGTCACGACTGAGCGTCGAGCTGACGGCTTCGAACCCGAAAGCGGCATACCTTGTCATCGAACTGAGTCTATTGCAACCGGCGCAGTACCAACCACCGACCACTTTGGGCGCCCAGGCGCTTTACCCGCAGGACATTCGTGGCAGCGCATGGTTTGACGACCTGCACGTCTCGCAGGTGCCGCAGGTGCTGCTGAGCACCGACCGCCCGGGCAACATCTTCCGGCAGGGGGATTCACCCAGGTTGCAGGTCGTCGTTAACGACAAGTTCACTGATGACCTGTCGGCCCAACTGGTCATCACCGGTGCCGACGGCAAGTCGGTCTACCAGCGCAGTGGCGCGCTCGACATGGCGACTGCGGAGGTGCTCGGACCGAATCGCAAGCGCGTCGTCATGCCGTTGCCACAGTTGGCCGCCGGTTGGTACCAGGCGGCGCTCGTGATGAGCAGCCGCGGGCAGTACGTCGGTGAACAGCAACTGGCGGTCATCCAACTGGCGGACAATGGCACGGCGACGGTGCCCGATCAGCGATTTGGCGTGACGGCGCTGGACCTGCCGTTCGAAGGTTGGGACGAGTTGCCGCAGATTCTGCCCTTCCTCTCAGCCGGGCGCGTGAAACTGGCGGTGTGGAGCGCTGCAGGGGACATTCAGAACGTCGACTCGGACAAGTTCGATCACCTGCTCGAGCAACTGCAGGAACTGGGCATAACCCCAACCGCGTGCCTGGTCGACCTGCCACCTGAACTGTCAAAGAAGCTCAACAACGGTAGTTGGCCGAGCCTGCTGAACGCGCCGAAGGAGGTCTGGCAACCGCAGTTGGCGTACCTGTTGGCGCGACATGCCAACCACCTGGATCGCTGGCAGCTTGGGGCCGACGGGACCGACGCATTCGTGACCAACCCTGCGATGCGAAAGGCGTACAAGCTCGTCTACGCTGAGTTCGCCGACCTGATGCAGAAGCCCGACCTCGCCATGCCCTGGCCGGCGTGGTACGAGCTGGACGGTGAGATGCCCGCGACAGTGGCGCTGTCCGTACCACCGAGCGTGCTGCCGAGCCAGTTGCCGTTGT
>JBBRHE010000214.1:0-6027 GCA_038223165.1 Tepidisphaerales bacterium | reverse complement strand
ACTGCAGCGGAGATGGCGGTCGGATTCGGCATCGCCCAGGAGATGATGAAGCAGACCGCCGCCGGTGGTCAGTCACTCGTGTCGACCAGTCCGTCGGCCGGGACCGGCAGCGCTGGCGCACCGGGCGCTGCGGACCTGATGGGTCTCCCCGAGGTCGCCAAATATCTGGGTGTTAGTGAAGCGGACGTAATGGCTTCGATCACTGCCGGTGAACTCAAGGCCAAGAAGATCGGCAGTCAATATCGCATCACCAAGGCGGCTGTAGACGCGTTTTTGGCGGAGTAAATGCGGAACAAGAATGAAAACAAAGGATGAAGGACGAACGGCCGTGCATGCCGTCGCCTTTTTCATCCTTCTTTTCCATCCTTCATCCTTACCTGCGATGACCATTTCCCCCGAAATCAAAGCCCTCGGCAAACGCGCCTGCCCCGACTGTGGTGGGGAGATGGTGTGGAACGCCGGCAAGCAGGTATTGTCCTGCCCGTTCTGTGGATTCGTCCCAGCCGAGCAACCCGCCCGTGGCGCGGCGGTGGGTGGCACGATCCTCGAGCGCGACCTCGAGGCGGCGCTGACGAACGTCGGCGACGATCACCGCGGGTACGGCACGGCGACCGTCTCGGTAAAGTGTGAAAGCTGTCAGGCCATCAGCGTCTTCGAGCCCGGACGCGTCGCCCAGCGTTGCGAATTCTGTGGTTCGCCAGCGATCGTCCCTTACAACGAGACGCGCGACCCGATCTCGCCTGAAAGCCTGCTACCAGTCAAGCTCAACCAAGGGACGGTTCGCGACCTGCTCAAACGCTGGTACGCGTCGCGCTGGTTCGCTCCCGATCGTCTAAAGAGTTTCGCGCTGACCGATACCCTGCACGGCATCTACCTGCCCTACTGGACCTTCGACGCCCAGGCCCACGCCGACTGGACGGCCGAGTCGGGTGACTATTACTACGAGAACGTGACGCGGCGCGACGCCAAGGGAAACTCCATCCGCACCCAGGAGCGGCGGGTGCGCTGGTATCGGACGTCTGGTCAGCTCGACCACTTCTTCGACGACGACCTCATCCCCGGCACAACCGGTGTGCGCATCGATCTGCTACGGAAGGTCGAGCCCTTCCCGACCAACGAACTGGCCCCCTACGACCCCTCGTTCGTACGCGGCTGGACAGTCGAGCGATATCAGATTGATCTTCGCAATGCATCGACAGCTTCACACGGCCAGATGGAAGCCGCGCTGCGCTCGCTGTGCGCCGGCCAAGTCCCCGGTGACACGCATCGCAACCTGCAGGTCGACGCGACATTTCGTGACCGCACGTTCAAGCACATCCTCGTGCCGGTGTGGCTCGTGACTTACACGCTGGGCGCGAAGTCTTTTCAAACCCTGGTGAACGGCTATACCGGCGTGATCGCCGGCGACCGACCGATCAGTTGGGTGAAAGTCTTCTTCTACGTGATCCTGCCGATCATGGTCGCGCTGATCGCGTTGCTGCTGTTCCACAACTGATCGATGATCAGAAGCTGATTGCGCTCTTGAACGCGTCGTAGCGAGCGTCGATCTCCTCGCGGTTGGCGGCCTGTAGTCCGGCGAGCGAGAAGTCGGCGATCGTGTGGCTCGCGACGACAGTGCCGAACGCCATGGCCCGGCGAATGGTGCTGGTGCTGAGCGAGGCCTGGGTCGACAGGTAGCCCATCATTCCGCCCGCGAAGCTGTCCCCGGCACCGGTGGGGTCGATCACGTTATCGGCCGGATAAGCCGGCAGGACGAATACGTCGCCAGTCGAGGTGACGAGCATCGAACCGTGCTCACCTTTCTTAATGACAACGAACTTCGGCCCCATGCCCAGTACCGTCTTGGCCGCGACAATCAGGTTCTTCTCGCCGGTCAGCAAGCGGGCCTCACCGTCGTTTAACACCAGACCATGGATCTTGCCTAACATCTTCACCAACTCGGGGCGTTCGGTCTGGATCCAGAGGTTCATCGTGTCGGCGACGATCAGTTTGGCGCTCTTGAGCGAAGAAGCCATCTCTTGCTGCAATACCGGATGCGTGTTGGCGAGGAAGACGTAGCGGCTGTCGAGGAAGTTCTGCGGGATTTTGGGCGCGCGCTCGGCTAGCACGTTCAGGTCGACCTCGACGGTCTGCGCCTCATTCATGTCCTTTACGTACGACCCGTGCCAGCGGAAAGTCTTGCTCCCCTTGCGCACTTCGAGGCCCGAGGCGTCCACTTCGCGTCCGTTGAAGACATCGAAGACGAACTTCGGCGCATCATCGCCAACCACGCCCACCAACCGCACCGGCGTGAAGAACGACGCAGCGTAGCTGAAATAGATCGCGCTGCCGCCAAGCACGTCGTCGCGCTTGCCGAAGGGGGTTTCAACCGTATCGATGCCGATGGAACCAGTGACGAGAAGGGACATAGTTCTGATGAGTAAAGAGTGATGAGTAACGAAAGCTTACGATCCCGGAAGTTGACGGACCTTCACGCGAGATTCGGTGACGGTGTAGAGCCGGTTGGGCGTAAGCCGCTTATAACGCTTAAAGAGGCGGTCGACCGCGTCGTCCTGCTCGACGTCCTGGCCTCCCAGTTGAAGGTACACGACCGAGCGGTTCAGTGGCGGCGCCTTGCTGGCGGCGAAGATCAGCGTTTCATCGGTGGTCATGACGTCCAGTTGGCCCTTTCGGGCAGCTTCCAGGACCATCATCGGATCGGCTTCGGGTGGAATACCCGCAGCGAGCATATCCACCGCAGTGTGCTCGTGCCGGCGCAACGCGTCACCAACAGCCGCCGTCATCGGACCATGTAACAACCAACGCATTGGCGGGATCGTAAGGGAACGGTCGGGCGGATGGAAGGACATCCGAAAACGACGTCATCCTGAGGAACATTGCGTACCTCAGGATGACGTTTTGTAATGAAATAGTCTCGGGTCGACTTACTTGTGGTCTTCGAGCTTTTCGCCGTCGGTGTTGTACTCGACTTCGTGCTCTTTGCCGTCCTTATCCTTGAACTCGATCTCGTAGTGAATGGTGCCGTCCTTGTAGGTTTCTTTCTTCACTTCCTCGACCTCGGCGCCGGGGAAATCCTTCTTGAAGCCCTCGGCGACCTTGGCGGGTAGCTCGCTGAACTTGATCTCGACTTCCTTCGTGCCGTCGTCGTCCTTGTCCTTGTGTTCCTTCTTGTCGTCGTGCTTATGGTCGTGCTTGTCCTCGGCAAAGGTGACCAGCGCGGGGGTCGCGGCGAACGCCGCTAGCAGGACCAACATCAGATGCTTCTTCGACATCGTTTCCTCCATGGAAAAAGGGTTGAGCTATCGTTCTAACACATCGGCCCAACGTTGCAATGGTTGTGAATGTGGGAATCGCTCGGCACATGACACCGCTGTCACCGCCCTGCTGTTGAAGGCTCAGCGAGTTTAGTCAGTTCCGTGCTCTTTACGAACTTCAGTGACTCGCTGTTTACGCAGTAACGCAGACCAGTCGGTCGGGGACCGTCCTCAAAGACATGACCCAGATGGCAGTCGCAGCGGGCGCACAGAATCTCGTCGCGCACCATTCCGTAACTGCGATCGCGATCTGTGACGACATTTTCTTCCGACACCGGCGCAAAAAAGCTCGGCCACCCTGTGCCGGAGTGAAACTTGGAATCCGACGAGAACAGTGGGAGCCCACAACAGATGCAGGCGTAGACACCCTTCTCCTTATTGTCGAGCAACGTCCCGCAGAAGGGCCGCTCGGTGCCCTTGGCCCGAGCTACCTTGAACTGCTCGGGCGTGAGCTGTTTCTGCCACTCGGCATCGGACCTCACCACTTTGGGTGAGTCGATTGGTCCAACTAGTTCCCCCTTCTCGTTAAACATTTTGACATCGGGCATGATCGCGCTCCTCAAAATCAGATTAATCACAGCGACCCAAAGGCACGGCGGCCATGTCGCTCAATCACGAATGCCGAATGCCCCGCCGTGTCTCCGGGGCTCACTCTCTTCTACTTGACGAACTTCACTTCAAGCGAGATCGGTACGCTCGCCAGTGCCTTGCTGACCGGGCAACCCTCCTTGGCCTTGTTCGCGGCGTCTTTGAACCCCGCTTCGTCGATTCCGGGAACCAAGCCTTCGGTCTTCAACAAAATTTTTGTGATGCCGAAGCCGCCCTCGACCTTGTCGAAGCTAACCTCTGCAATTGTGGAGATTTTTGTCGGTGGGTGACCCCCTTCCGATAGAATGTGCGACAACGCCATCGAGAAGCACCCCGCGTGCGCCGCGGCGATCAGTTCCTCGGGGTTCGTGCCTGGTTCGTCACCGGCGCGTGAGTTCCATTTGTACCCGACGCTGACAGCTCCGCTCTTGGTTTTGAGCGACCCCTTGCCGTCCATCAACGAACCGTTCCACTCCGCGCTTGCGCTCTTAATCGGCATTGCCAACTCCTTGGTTTTTATTGACCGGTATCATCGCCCTCGTCGTGAGGGCACATTCCCGGTAAGTGTAGCCACGCCGATGCATGAAAGCAGCGCCCGTACCGTCGTGCCAGACTATCGGGCGATCGATGGTCTCCACTTCGACGACGCCGTTCATGCATTCATCGCCAAGGGTAATGCGTCGCAATTGAGGGACTCTTGAGCCGATGTGATCGCGGCAAGTCCGCATAAGCGTTCAGGCAGCGAGCATCGCCACTGCGCTCAGCAAGATGCCGCGCGCCGTCCAGGCAATAGTCCGGATCCAGTTGGTTCTGCATAGCGAGCGATGCGAAGCCTCCGAAAATCCGCTCACCAACTCGTTGTGTCGCGGCACGGAAATGAGGAACGTGACGGACCAGGTGACCACGAGCAACAGCAAGCCTGCCCACGGGACCCAGTATGGCATTGAAGCAGGTCTCGCGATGCACAAGCTGATCCCTGACGCCAGTTCGACCAGCATCACGGGCAATACGACCCATGTCGTCCGCTGGGTATGCCGCCGATGGTATACAGCGAATCCCGCAGTCCCAACCCCGTCGAATTGGGGGTAGTGGACGACCTGCACAAACCAGATCAATCCCACCATAAACCAAGTGGCCGCCAGGTGGATCTGAAAGACGGTTAACGCCATGGTGTCATCATAGCCTGCGTCCCACGCGCCGACGGACCTTACTTGCGGGACTTGGGCGGTTGCGCCAGAAGGTCATTGATCACCCGTTCAATCTCGCGATCGTTCGGCTTGCCCTGCGCGTCGCGCTTCTTGAGCAGGTAGGCCTGCGGGCGCGGTGGTAGGTCGTTTCGCCAGGTGAACGTCATGTCCTCTTTCAAGTCCATGCTGCCGGTCGATTCCGCATCCCAATAGTCGCGCAGCCCGCGGACGGCGTAGACGACCGTGACCAGGTCCGCCACGTGGCGGCTCTTTACCTCACCACCGAAGTACAGTTCGTACGCCACGCACCGGGTGATCTTTCGGAGCCTTCTTTAGCGACGCCCCAGCCTGCAAACCACTCGGAACCGAGCAGACTTCCCGGCCGGCGAAGACGATTGGTGTCGGCCAGCCTGTGATGGCGGTGTAGGTCGCCTTGGGGTCGAGCGTGAAATTGTTGTTCGTCAGTTTCAAATCATCTTTAGCAGGCTTACCGATGAAATTGCCGCCCATGCAGACCCAGAGCTTCACCTTGGCCTTCACGAGCGCCAGATCGGCCGGATCTGTGACCAGCCGGGCGAGGTTGGTCATGTCACCGACGGTGACGATCGTGACGCTTCCGTCTTTCTCCTTCCTTAGCACATCGCGATAGACGGCTACCGCATCGGGCGCGGCTTGCCCGACCGGCACGTCGTACGGTGACGACTCGGCGACACCCTGTGCATAGCGACTCTTCTGGTTCGGTGCCGGTGGCCGCGCGACACCAATCGGAATGTCGGGACGACCATAATACGTGTTGATCGCATCGGCAGCCGGCGCCGAATAGGGATGGAGCGCCGACACCGTCACCGCGAGGATCTCCACCTCACCGTAGTCCGCCAATGCGTTGAGGATGCCCAGCGCGCCCGCGTCGTCGCAGTCGCTGTCCATGTCGCAGTCGA
>JBBRHE010000213.1:0-6109 GCA_038223165.1 Tepidisphaerales bacterium | reverse complement strand
CCCCCCCCCCCCCCCCGGCCTTTTTTTTCTCGTCGATGGATCGTGACGACGATGCCCGCAAATTCCTTGATCGGCTGAAGGACGCCCCACTGCAAGCAGGTCAGCGCGAGTTGCTGCTGGCGGCGTACGAGGAAGCCCATGGTGATACGACACGCGCAGCCGAGTTGTTTACCGAAGCAACGAAGGTCGCACCGACCGACGCGTCCACGTGGCGACAATTGGCGGCGTTTGAAATCCGTGGTCGCCGTTATGATCGCGCGCTGGCGGCTGTTACCGAAGGCTTGAAGCTCATACCCGGTGACACCGACCTGCAGACCATGAACCAGCAGGTTCAAGCGCTCAACACCGATTCGGCTGCAACAACCGACCTTCAACCGTTGATCGACTTGATGTCGCGCGACCCGCGCAACGTCGCCGGCGCTGCGACGCTTAAACTGCTGGTGAACGCCAATACGTCAAAACAATCGGACGATCAGACGCTAACGCAACTGCGTGAACTGGGGGATCGGTATCCGCAATTCCTGCCCCTGCAGGGAATCCTCGCCCGGGCGTATCTTGCCGCCGACCGTTACACCGATGCGGCGGCGATCGCGACGCGGGCAGAGCAGACGTTCCCCGCCGACGCGCAGGCAGCGCGGTTGGCGACACAGGTGTACGCGCGCTCGAATCGTCCCGACCTGATGCTGGCCGCCGCAGGACGCTGGCGCCGGTTGGCCAACGAGAATCCGACCGAGGCTGATGCCTCACTTGCCCGCGCACAGATGCTTACCGGTGACCTTGGCGCCGCCCGTGCGACACTGTCCCCCTACCTCGCCCAGGCGCGGCTCGAACCGGATCGCTATCCCGAGCTTTTGTCCGCGAGCGCTCAACTGCTCATTCTGTCGGGAAAGTCCGGGGAAGCCGTCGCCGTCCTCACGCCATTGGCGAAAGGATCGGCCTCTTGGCGGACGACGTGGCGATCACTTGCGTCGGCACACACCACCGGTGATGGCGCGGTGTCGTGGGCAAGCCAGATCCCCTTACCGGCCCAGCTCGACACAAACGAACAGTATGCGCAAGCTGCGATGTGGTTTGAGGTCGGTGAACGCTATGGTCGACCTGACGCGCTCGAACGCGCGCGGGTGGTTGCGAAGGAGCTGACTGCATCCCCATCGGCGACTGTCCGTCAGTGGCGATTGTCGGCGTATGTCGAACGGGCCCTCGGGGATATGGCAGCTTCGCTGGCGGCATTCCGGAGAGTGCTGGAGCTCGAACCAAACCAACCTGACACGCAGAACAACATTGCGTACATGATCATGCTGCAAGGTGGCGACCTTTCCGAGGCCCGCAAGCTCGCCGAGTCCGCCGTTGCCACCGCGCCACGGTCGGCGTCCTACCTCGACACGTTGGCGCGCATTCAAGTGAAGCAAGGTGACAAGGACGCGGCTTTAGGATCGTTCAATAGCGCGCTCGAGCTCGATCCGCGAAGCCTGGAAGCATTGGTTGGGAAAGCATCGGTCTTCCTGTCACAGAACAAGAAGGATGACGCCAAAACGCTAATGCCTCAGATTGAGCAGGGCGCGCGAACGGTGGGAGCAAGCATCGACCCAGACTTACGCAAGCAGCTCGAAGCAGTTCGACAAGCCACTGCTCAGTAAGGAGTATGACGAAAAGCTCACTCGCCGTTCTAGTTACGAGCCACCCCGAAAAGTGCCGCGAAACTAGGCAAATTGTAACGGCAGCAGTAGGGACAGGCGAAACTAGCCAAATTATTCAACCCATCGTCCCCTGCAGTTATCGACAGGTTATCCACAACGGCGCAAACTGTACAAATACCCCATTTACCCGCGATATCGGGCAGAATCTGCCGTTGGGTCCGTCAAAATGAGTGACGTTCGTCGTGCCAAAGTGACAATCAGACCCGCTTGGTTTGTGTCGCAAGGCTTTCGCTGCCTGAGACGTCGGTTGGCATCGTTGTTGCTTTAAGGCTAGGCGTAAGGATTCAGTTCCTGCTCTCTATTTACGCAGGCTAGTGAATTACGTATGATGTTATCGACGGTGGCGTCTGGTTATTCGGACGTTGACCAACCTCAAACGAATTTTTTCGGTGAACTTGATCGAGCCTTAACGTGGATCAAGTGAACTACGTAGTGTGTGTATCGAACACATTGCGATCACACTGAAGCTGTTTTGATTTTCTGACCGCCCTTTTGGTTCATTCTTGTGAATGACCCATTGTGAAGTGCGGTTATGAAGGCTGAATTTCAACTGCCGTCAGCGGGTCTTGTGAACCCAGGGTCGTTGTTGACCCGCGGCGAATTAAGTTGGGTGTTGAATCCACTCAGTCTGTAAAAGAGCACGGATTCAAGGGTCCTGAAGTCAGGACATTTTTTTAGGGAGAACGCATATGAAGCGTACAACCAAGATGCTCGCGGCAATCGCGGGTCTCACGCTCCTCGGAGCTAATGTGGTGCACGCCGGTTTCACGACGATCACTCCGTCGAAAGAACCGGGTCACGCATCCATCCTCGGCGATATTTACGGTGGCACGTTCACCGCGTCGGGTTTGGATTTCTCGAACGGTTCGATCACGGCGACTCGCGTCGACGACGATCTGGACACGGACACCGCGGTGACGGGCGATCCGACTAAATTGGCCGGATTCGGCTCACTGCCGAACGTTCCCACGGTGATTGATGACAAGTATGCCATCACCCGTCCGGGTCGTACGTTCACGACCGATCCTTCGGATAACCCCGATGGTGTCGATCACGTGATCACGTACCTCCTGAGCGGCGCGACGACGGGTTTCGTGCTGTTCTTCGAAGATCTGCCGGCAGGCAAGTCGGACTTCGATTTCAACGACATCGCCGTCTCGACCGTGCCTCTGCCGGGCGCGCTGGCAAGCGGTTTGGTTAGCCTTGGCGCCATGGGCGTCGGCGCGATCATCCGCAGGAACCGCCGTCGCGCCTAAGGGCGACTGCGAGTCTTTTAGCAATTGGCAGGGGTCGACGATCACACGTCGACCCCTGCTTTTTTGTTGCGCGAGGTGTTGTGTCCGGCCCGCTGGGCGCTGTGCTGGACGGAACTTTTCTGTCAATACGTGCGACAGCTTGCCACTGCATCAGACACAATGGCGGTGAGCTTGGTTATCCTCGCGCACTGTTCTCATCGTGCCGCAACGTCCGTAAGCTCGCGCATCCTCTCGACGACAGTAGCGCCACCCAACGAAAAATCGGCCTGGATTTCTCCAGGCCGACCTGCGCTATTGACGAACTTTGCAATTGACTACGAACGGTTGGCGA
The DNA here is from genome assembly GCA_038223165.1 of Tepidisphaerales bacterium. GTDB lineage: Bacteria > Planctomycetota > Phycisphaerae > Tepidisphaerales > Tepidisphaeraceae > DASYHQ01. Next base: position 2,825 of record JBBRHE010000213.1, on the reverse strand, counting down.
GCATCACTTGGCGTTGGTCTCACCCTTGTCGCCGGGATCATTACCGGGATTGCCAGCCGTGTTATTCGGATTGCTGCCCGGATCTGTTTCGCCCGATGTATTGGCAGAGCCACCTTTTGCGCGACGACCTGCCGAGCTGCGACCCCCCATACGCCCAATAGCGGCCATATGCGTTCGGTCTTGACTGACACGCTCACCACCCTTGCGACCGGCTGCTCGGGCCTCATCGCTGGTGAACTGGTGTGCCGTCCCCTTGACGTGGGCCGCGCGACCTCCCTTGCGGGCAATTTCGCGCTGCCTTTCACTGTTCATCGTTGCAAAACCGCGGTTCTTTCGACTCGTTTGCATGGCGACTCCTTTCTATCCGTCCGACCTTTACACGCCCACTGGTTTCCGCAGACGCGTTCTAGACATAAAATCACACTATTGAATGCCTCACGGGCATCTCTAGTCAACTCGTGCAACGCCCGTACCATCAGCAGACATTGGCGATAAAGCGGTCTACTCGGGACGAAACCTGTCAATTCGCCATAGATGCTTGTCCTGCGGATGGATATGACTTGCTAGCAACCACCATCAATCGCAGGTCCGCTAACCTAACCATCTTACGACGGTCTATGGGGTATGGATGTTTGACGGGAACGCACTAGCCGGTACGCTCGTATCTGCCAATAGCGGATTGGGACGCGCATACTACGGTTGCGAAGTTGCCTTTTACAGGACTTCGCGGGTTGGTTCGTCGTCCGACACTGACTAGAATACGCATGGTCATTACGACGCTGACCATTCGATCCAATCTTCATGCTGCCCCGTCTCATCGCTCCGGGGCTGGTTTTGCCGATCATTATACTTAACGCCTACTCACGGAGCTGCCTCCGATGCACATGTTTGATTTCGTCAACCGAGCCAACGCCGACTACATCGATCGTCTGTACCAGCAGTATCAGAAGGACCCCCGGTCCGTGGAAGAACCCTGGCTGAGCTACTTCGCTGGCTTCGACGCCGGTGCGGGTCGCAACGGCAAGACGACTCTGAGCGTCCTGCCCTCGGGCACGACGACCGAGGGCGCACAAGCCCATCGCACACTCGAACTAGGTGACATCGGAGTGCAGAACCTCGTGCACACCTATCGCGAGCTTGGTCACACCGTCGCTAAGCTCGACCCGCTTGGTCACGACCGCCCGAACCATCCACTGCTCGAGCTGTCCCAGTTTGGCATCGGTCCCGAAGACCTCGATCGCAAGGTCAACTCGGCGTCATTCAATGGTGAATTCGACGGCACCCTGCGCGACCTGATCCAGAAGCTGCGCGACACCTATTGCCGCTCGATCGGCGTTGAGTACCAGGACATCGGTGACAAGGCCCAGCGCGACTGGCTCGCGGCCCGCATGGAACCGGTCCTGAACCGCCCTGCTATTACCCCGGCGCGCCGTAAGGAGATCCTGTACCAGATCACCGCTGCGCAAGGGTTCGAAGAGTTCCTGGCGATGAAATACGTCGGTGGCAAGCGGTTCAGCGTCGAAGGCAGTGAAGCCCTCATCCCGCTGCTCAACTCGATCATCGACGAAGGTGCCAACCATCTCGGTGTCGAGGAATTCGTGACCGGCATGGCCCACCGTGGACGTTTGAACGTGTTGGCACACGTGATGAACAAGCCGTACGAGCAGATCATCAGTGAGTTTGAAGGCAATGTTCACAACGACTCGGATGAGGGTGACGGTGACGTGAAGTATCATCTTGGCTACAGCCAGGACCGCACGACCGCCGCCGGTAAGAACGTCCACCTGGCGCTGTCGTTCAACCCAAGCCACCTGGAGCTTGTTAACCCAGTTGTTGAGGGCATCGTTCGCGCCAAGCAATACATGCGCAACGACAACAGCCGCAGCAAGGTTGTCCCGATTTTGCTGCACGGTGATGCCGCGTTCTGCGGGCAGGGGATCGTCGTCGAGACGCTCGCGTTGTCTGAAATGCCGTACTGGCGCACGGGTGGCACGATCCACGTCATCGTCAACAACCAGATCGGCTTCACGACGATGCCCAAGCAGGGTCGCTTCACGCCCTACCCGACCGATGTCGCCAAAGCGATCCAGGCCCCGATCTTCCACGTGAACGGTGACGATCCGGAAACCGTCGTCTGGGCCGCGAAGCTCGCGATGGAGTTCCGCCAGCAGTTCCATGTTGACGTCATCATTGACCTCTGGTGCTACCGTCGACACGGTCACAACGAGACCGACGAGCCGTCGTACACCCAGCCGTTGATGTACAAGGAGATCGACGCGCACCCGCGCTTGCGTGAGCTGTACGGCAAACGTCTCGTGGACGACAAGGCCCTAACCGATGCCGAGATCGACGAGATGAAGGCCGCCGCCCGCGCCCGTTACGACCGCGCTTTTGCCGCAGCTAAAGAGACTCGTCCGCGTAGCGCACCGGGCAGTTTCGGCGGTGTCTGGAAAGGCATGACGCGCGCCGGTAGTGACTGGAGCGCCAAGACCAACCTGCCAGCCGACACGCTGCGTCAGATCACCGAGGGCTGCGCCAAGATCCCCGAAGGCTTCAACGTTCACCCCAAACTCAAGAAGCTGATTACCAACCGAGCTGACATGGGGCGTGGCAAGTTCCCGATCGACTGGGCCGGTGCCGAACAGATGGCGCTGGGCAGCCTGCTGCTCGAGGGCACACCGATCCGATTCGTCGGTCAGGATGCCCAGCGTGGCACGTTCAGCCATCGTCACGCGTGCCTGCACGACTACGAGAACGGCAGCAAGCACTATCCGCTCGCCAACCTCAGTCCCAAGCAGGCACCGTTCATCATCGTCAACACGATG
>JBBRHE010000212.1:0-6142 GCA_038223165.1 Tepidisphaerales bacterium | reverse complement strand
GTCCGGCGCAGATCGTCAAACTCGACAAGGGCACCCTGAACATTGACGCCGATGCGGATGTCACGATCATCGATCCGAACCTGGAGTGGACGGTCGATTTCGAGAAGTTCAAGACAAAGAGCCGCAATGGCCCGTACGATGGTTGGAAACTAAAGGGGAGGGCAATAACGACAATCGTGGGTGGCGAAGTGAAGTGGGCATTGTGATAGGTACGGTAACGGTAGGCTATTTCTCTACGAATGTGCTTCTGCCAACAGGCGATCTTCATCAGGCTAATTGCCCGCACGATCGCGATGAGCAATTCGGCCTTTACCGTTACAAAGCGAAGAGCTTTGTCGCGACCCCCATGATTTGCTCGCGCCTTTGTGGCGCTTTCAGCCGTGGCATGGCTACAGAATAGATGAATTCGCTTCGGTTGTAGAGAGGCAAATCTACAACCTGTCCCACACATGGGTTATAAACGTCCCAATGAGCGCCAAGCAACGCATTTTGACGGGTGACACCCCTACCGGCCGACTGCATCTGGGCCATTACGTCGGTAGTATCGAGAATCGCCTGGCTCTGCAGGACAGTTACGACTGCTATTTCATCATCGCCAACAAGCATGCCTTCACGACCCGCGCCGACAAACCAGACGATATTCGCCAGAGCGTCATTGATATTGCCACTGACTATTTGGCGGCTGGCATAGACCCCCAGCGGTCGACCATGTTCATCCAGTCTGAAGTTCCTGCGATCGATGAACTAACGTTCTTCTTTTCGATGCTCATCCCGTTCAACCGAGTGATGCGCAACCCTACGCTGGCTCAGGAGATCAAAGATAAGGAGCTCGGCGACCACTACCCGTTTGGCTTCCCACTCTACGCGGTCGGGCAGTGTGCAGACATTCTGGCGTTTCGGCCGGAACTGGTTCCGGTTGGTGAAGACCAGATCCCGCACCTGGAACTCTGCCGCGAGGTGTCGCGCAAGTTCAACCAGCTCTACTGCGGTGTAGACAGCCACGCTAAGGATTCCGAGCACGTGAAGCTTGGTGGGTTGTTCCCCGTCATCCAACCCAAAGTCGGTCGGATCAAGCGCCTCGTCGGGCTTGGTCCACCGGGCCCGAACGGTCAGTTGCTCAAGATGAGCAAGAGCCTCAACAACTCGATCTTCCTCAGTGACACGCTCCCCGAGATTGAGAAAAAGGTCCGTGGGATGTACACCGACCCCAAGCGGTTGCGCGTCACCGATCCTGGCGAAACGGACCCGGAAAAGAACCCGCTTTGGGCGATGCACGATGCGTTCAACACCGACACCGCCTGGCTCGCCGAGCACAAGGAGATGTACGCCGGTGGGAAGGTGGGTGACGTCGTCATCAAGAAGCGGCTGATCGAGATCCTCGACGCGCTGATCGCGCCGATCCGCACCCGCCGCAAGCATTTCGAAGATCGGCCCGACGACGTAATCGACGCGCTGCGTCTCGGCACGCAAAAGGCCAACGTCGTGGCGGAGGAAACGCTCGCGATGGCGAAGAAGGCTATGAAACAGGACTACTTTGGTCGAGCACTTTCGGTGCAATAATGGCGAGCAAGGTTCTGCTCCCAAGTAGATTCCGTTCAACGGTTGCGCGGCCATACTTGCATGGGACCTGCGGCGCGATTGACCCAAGCGAATACGGGATGGCGACGTTTACCGGCGATGTTCGACGGTCTTTCGTTTGTGGCTAGCCTCTTTGGCAAACGTCTACCCAACTTAGTTGTCTTAAGCCATAATCGCATCGCGTGCGTTCCTGCCGTGCAAGAGCAATACGGCGCATGGGTCCACGCAATTCGGCTGAGTTTGGAGAATTGCAAATGTCGGAGAAAGTCCGTTCCCTGGTGTCTGCGGTAAATCGTGCGCTAGTCGAGATGCTCGAAACCCGCCAACTGCTGAGCGCGGCGTTTGACGTCGTGCAGTTGACGAACATGCGGGCCGACCCGGTCTATGCCGGCGTCGACGGCAGTGGTATCGGTGTGGCCGTCATCGACACGGGCACGTTCGCGGCCCACCAGGATCTGCGGACCAACTTTAAGGCCTACTACGACGCGGTGACGAACGGCCCGGTGCTGACGAACCCCGATGACGCCGGCATCACCGACCCCGACGGGCACGGCTCGCACGTCGGTGGCACCGCGACGTCGAGCAACCCCGAAATCGGTGTTGCGCCGGCGGCGGGGCTGATCGGCATCCGCGGGCTTTTGGCCGACGGTGAGGCGTACCCGCGCGTCGACCCGGTGCTGCGCGGACTTCGCTGGGTGCTGCAGAACTATCAGACCTACAACATCAAAGTCGTCAACATGTCGCTCGGTCGCTACTCCGAGAACATCAACACGACGCTGCCGGCCAGTGATGAATCGATGGTGATCGACCAGCTTGAAGCGGTCGGCATCACCGTCGTCACCGCGATGGGCAATGGGTATGGTGGGTTTGTCGCGCCGGGCTCGAGCACACCGGGCGTTTACTCGACGATTCAAGTCGCCAATACGTGGGAAGATTCCGGCACGACGGCGGACCGTGGCAGCATCGGGCTCGACTCGTCGGGAAGGTGGGGCGTGGTCGACGACGCGCCCGTCGCCGACCAGTTGTCGGCCAGCAGCCAGCGTAGCACCCTGCCCAACAGCGTCGCTGCGCCGGGCACGACCATCTACAGCACGTGGAACGGTCAGGGAGGGCAACTGTACAACACCATCCGCGGCACGAGTATGGCCTCGCCACTCGTTGCGGGTGCGGTTGCGCTGATGCAGGATGCGGCGTTCTCGTTCGGTGGCCGATATCTGTCGCCAGATGAAGTGCTGAACATCCTGCGCACGACCGCCGACCTCATCATTGATGCTGAAAGCGCTGGCACCACTCGCATTCCGTTGACCACCGATGCCAACGGCAACTACGTGCAGGCCGGGCCGGCTCAGAACATCCCCGAAACCGGGAACACCTATCTGCGCGTCAATGTCTACAAGGCGATGCAGCAGGTGCGCAACCTCGTCACCAACGGCGGCACTAACCCACCTACCGATCCACCACCGACCGACCCCGGTGATCGCACCGAGGACACCAATAACACCATCACCGCTGCCGTCGTGGTGCCAAACCTCGACGCGACGTCCACCTACAGCGTGAGTGGCAACGTAGGTTTGGATGGGCAGGTTAATGTCGGCGTGGATGATGTCGATCTCTACAGGATCACGCTCGATTCGCCTGGCGTTGCAAGCTTTGCGTTTACCGATACAAGCACGCTCTCACCGTACGTCCGCTTCTTTAACGCAGCGGGCGTCGAGCAGGCCATCAACATCAACGGCAGCTCCGTGACAACCTCGCAGTTGGTGGCCGGCACGTACTATTTCGGCGTCAGCAGTCAGGCCAACAGCGCCTACGACATCACCAACGGCACCGACGCCACCGGTGGGACCACGACCGGAACGTTCGCGTTCACCGTCGGCCTCGTCAACGACGACCCAAACGGCGTCTTCCAGGGCGCGTTCGAAGTCGATCTGACCAACAGCAACGCGATCGACCCCGCGACCGACCTGGCTGCTAACTTCCTCACCGGCAGTATCGACAGCGACCCGAACCCCGTTGATCCCAACGGCAACCGTGTGCAGATCGGCGCAACCGATGTCGACATGTTCCGCATCATCGCGCCCGACACGGGCGTGCTGACCATCGACATCAACGCCAAAGGCTCGGTCGCCCATCCGGTCGACGGCGTCGACAGCTACGTGAAAGTCTACCGCTTGCTCGACAACGACACCGTGCAGGAATTAACCGACAACGACGACGAGGAAATCGGCGTCAACACCGACAGCTACCTGCAACTAAGCATCGAGGAAGGTGAAACGTATTTCGTCGCGGTCACAACCTACGGCAACCGCGATTTCGACCCGGCCGACCCTTTCAACCGCTTAAGCGACAGCGGGGAAATCGGCACGTACGACCTGTACCTGTCTTTTGCCAACGGTGACGTGAACGGCACGCTTTTCTCACCGGTGAACTTCGCGGAGGTTGAAACGGATGGTGTCGCGCTGGGGCAGATTGGGGCCGATCTCGGCACGCCGCTACTCAGTGATGCAACCAACGGCGGGTACAAGGACGTCGACTTCTTCACCTACAACGTCAACAGCTCCGGTCTCCTCGACGTGTTCGCCGAAAGTGACGACATGACAGCCAGCGTCGCGATCTGGCAATTCAATGAGGACAACACCGACGTCGTGCGCATTGGTGGAAACGCCAACACGGGCTCGCGCGTCGCGCTGCCCGTGACGGCCGGCCAGACGCTCTACATCTCCGTCACCGGCGCCGGCAACGCCAACTTCAACTGGTTCGCACCGGCTAGTGGGCAAGGGGGTGACACGGGCACGTACGAACTGTCCGCAGTTGTGCGTACTGGAGGAGAACTGCAGAACAACGATTCTGTGGACAACGGCACCCCCGAAACCCTGCCGCTCAACACGTCGCTGTCGCGCAATCTGGGATTCGATGGCCCGATCTCGATAGGTGAGACCGACGTCGACCTGTATTCGATCGCCATCACCGCAACCGGGAACTACACGTTCACCACATCGACGGCCGCTGAGGACAGCGCCGATACCGTAGTTCGGGTGTTCGACAGCGCCGGCGCGGAACTGACGTTCAACGACAACATTGACACAACGACCACTGGCAGCTCCGTCACGATCGTTCTGACGACCGGGCAGACGTACTATGTTGGCGTTAGTGGTGCCGGTGACGCTTCACGCAGTTATGACCCGATCAGTGGCGCCGGCGCCGGTGCGGGCAGTCGCGGTGTATACGTTTTGCTCGCCACAACCGATGCGGTCGCAACCGAATCCGCGCCGGACCTCAGCGTAACGTCGGTGACCGCTGCGAGAATGCCGACCACGCTGGTGCCGTTCGACACGGGCACGGTCAGCGTGGTCATGACGAACATTGGTGATGAAACGTTTCGCGGTAAGGCAAGTGTGAGCATCTACCTGTCAACCGACGGCACACTGGACGGCGCCGACACGCTACTAAAAACAAACAAGGCCGCTCGCTGGATTGTGCGTGAAGAGAAGACCAAAAAGGTCTCTATAAGAGTTGCGGTTCCGCAGCAGTTCGCGCCAGGCACCTATTTCCTGCTCGCTAGCGTCGTGCCAGACGTGGCCGTGGTCGAAAAGAGCGCCGCGAACAACACGGGCGCGGATGTTCAGGCCCGCGCCGTCACGTGGCAGTTTGGCGACTTCGACGACCGCAAACGCGTAAAGCTGAAGCTCGCCGACAACGCTGGCACGCTCGTCACGTTCTCCAAGACGCGCGACGGTTTCGGTACTGTGACGATCGGGGACGAGGGTCTATTCGACCTCGAGTTCACCGGGGCCACCGAGCGCACCACCGCGAGCGTGAAGGCACAGACCCGCCGCACGTCGGCAATCGACGACATCACGATTCCTGGCGACTTCAAGACGTTTAGCGCCAAGACGATCGACCTCGTCGGGGACATTCTGATCACCGGCATCCGTGGTAAGTTCACATTCCGCGACGAGATCCTACCAGCGACGGAAATCGGATGACGCTTTCGACAGAAAGTGATTTGAACAGGAATCGGGTGATTGAAGGTCGTCGCTGACGACGCGTGCGAGTTACTCGCTCACGCCGCCAGCAACATAGGGTGGTAGCCGATCCCCAGTGTCAGGATCTTGTAGAGCAGGGCCTCGTAATTGAGGCCGGCAGCGGCAGCGGAGTCGGCGAAATCTTCACCGCGCGCGATTTGGGGGTTGGGGTTGGCTTCGAGGAAGAAGACCTCACCGCTGGACGTTAGCCGCAGGTCGATTCGGGCGTAGCCAGAGAGGCTCAGCAAGCGGTAGATGCGTTTGCAGGTATCGAAGATGCTGCTTCGCTGGTCGTCCGACAGGTCCGTCGCGGGCCCGCTCGTGATGTTGTAACGCTGCTGGTATGCAACGTCCCACTTCACCTTCGACGTCGCGATCTTCGCAGAATCGTCGGGAAGGTTGGACAAATTCAGCTCCCAGATCGGAAACGCCGTCAGCTTTGCATTGCCCATCACGCCGACATACAGCTCGCGGCCGTCAATATACTGTTCGGCAATCGCTGCGGTTTGGAGTTTTTCGTGGATGAACGCGACGCGCTC
>JBBRHE010000211.1:0-6206 GCA_038223165.1 Tepidisphaerales bacterium | reverse complement strand
ATGCTGATGGTCTGTCATCATCTGGATCCCTCCCGTCCTGAAGATGTGGCGTTCGCCGAGAGCCGCATTCGAGGTGAGACGATCGCCGCCGAGGACATCCTGCACGACCTGGGCGCGATCAGCATGATCTCGTCGGACTCGCAAGCCATGGGCCGCATCGGTGAGGTCATCACGCGCACCTGGCAGACCGCCGACAAGATGAAGCAGCAGCGTGGCAAGCTGCCTGGCGACCCTGCTAGTCACGACAACGGGCGCATCAAGCGCTACGTCGCCAAGTACACGATCAACCCCGCGATCGCGCACGGCGTGGGGCACATCCTCGGCAGCGTCGAGATCGGCAAGTTCGCCGACCTCGTGTTGTGGAAGCCCGCGATGTTCGGTGCCAAGTGTGAGATGGTCATCAAGGGGGGCATCATCGCGTGGAGCCAGATGGGCGACCCCAATGCCTCCATCCCCACGCCCCAACCCGTCTACATGCGCCCGATGTTCGGTGGATACGGTCGCGCCACCGGCGCATCGTCCATTGCGTTCGTATCACAAGCCTCCATCGCTGCAGGCACCGTCCAGACCTACGGTTTATACAAGCACATCGAACCGGTCCGCAACTGTCGGTCGGTGACCAAGAAGGACATGAAGCACAACGACGCCACGCCCGTCGTCACCGTCGACGCCGAGACCTACACCGTCACCGCCGACGGTGAAGCCCTCCGCTGTGAACCTGCGGAAGTGCTACCGTTGGCGCAACGGTACTTCCTCTTCTAGGTGCCGCGTCCCCGCCTTGACACGGTGCCTCCGGCCCGTGGGTCTTCCATTCATCCACGGTTCTTCACCCTGAGTCACCGCGGCGACATGAAGGGCCCCGCTCCGGGCCCCTCATCGCAAAAATAAAGTTTTCGTCCCCCTCTCCCGGGTGCCGTCGGCGTAACCTCTTACGCAATCGATGCTTGGCCGCGCAACCGGTCTGGAACACGTCGAAAAAACCGACCTGAAACCGACATAGAAACGACCGAAAACGACACGAAACGACGGCCGTCCACATGATTCCGATCTTCAGAATGGTTTTCAAGCCTACCCGTTTAGCCGCTGTCCCGCAGGGACGCCTTTTCTGCGACGACCAGCGCCCCGTGCGGCCCTGCGGGCCAGCCGCTAAACGTGACTCGCCGGAACGTTGGCACTCGCCTCCATCACGTGCTTATGCAATTGTCAAAGAGCATCGCACGGGCAGGAAACCGTGCGATCGGGGGCATGAAGCCCTTAACTGAGTGTATTCTCGGCCGCCCGCCGGTCAACATAAAAATTAGTAATTTGTTAGGTCTGTGGCGAGGTGCGTTTCACTGTGTCATCCCGAGGGGAGCGGTAGCGACCCGAGGGATCTCGAATTGGCACGCGGTGTCGGACTATCGAGAGCCCTCACGTCGCTACCGCTCCGTTCGGGATGACACAATTGCCAGTCTGATGCCCTCTTCGCACGCAGCCATCCGCAGTAATTGGCATTTCCTCCCTGTGCAAAATTTGCACTCGTATGATGGAGGACGGCCGATCGGATAGACTAAAATCCCGGAGGAAACTACACCATGCTACGTCACATTGCGCTTTCACTGGCTCTTATCATTGCCGTCCCCACGTTTACACTCGCTCAGGAAGAGTCCAAGGTCGTCATCACCACCGACGCCAAACCGACCGACGCCGCTGCCATTCAGGCTGCGATCGACAAGGGGCTTGCGTTCTTAAAGTCCAAGCAGAACCCCGACGGTGGCTGGACGAACGACAAGCAACCGCCGGCGATCAACGCGCTGGTGCTCAAGGCGTTTGCGCAGGATTCAAAGACGGGCGCTAGCGCCGACTTCGTCAAGAAGGGTTACGACAAGCTGCTGAGCTATCAGGTCGAATCGGGTGGCATCTACAAGGACGCGCTGGCCAACTACAACACCGCCATCGCGATCAGCGCCCTGGCCGCTGCGAACAACCCCGAATACCAGACCGCGATCGACAAGGCCGTGTCGTACATGAAGGGCCTGCAATGGACCGCGGGTGTCATCGGTCCCAAAGGTGAAAGCGTCGCAGAGGCCGACAAAGCGATGTGGGAAGGGGGCTGGGGTTATGGCAACAACGCTCGACCGGACTTTTCCAACACGCAGATGGCGCTCGACGCGCTTCACGATGCCGGTGTGAATCCGCAAGACCCTGCGTTCCAGCGCGCCCTGACCTTCATCCAGCGCACACAGAACCGCAGCGAGAGCAACGACCAGGCGTTCGCTGGCAACGATGGTGGCTTTTTCTACACCCCCGCGCGAGGCGGTGAGTCAATGGCCGGTCACATCGACGCCGGTGACAAAAAAGAACCGCGCAGCTACGGTTCGATGACCTATGCCGGTCTGAAGTCCTTCATCTACGCCGGCGTGAGAAAGGACGACCCCCGTGTGCTCGCGGCCGTCGAATGGATCAAGAAAAACTACACCCTCGACGAAAACCCCGGCATGGTTCTCGGCGACCCGAAGAAGGCCCAGAACGGCCTGTTCTACTATTACCACACCATGGCCCGCGCCCTGGCTGCCTACGGTGAACCCAAGCTCGGTGATCGCGACTGGAAAGCCGATCTGACCGGCAAACTGCGGTCGATCCAGAAAGAAGACGGCAGCTGGGTCGGTGTCGAACGCTGGATGGAAGACAACCCGGTCATCGTCACGTCCTACGTCGTCCTGGCGCTGCAGGAAATTCAGAAAGCCAAGTGACCTGTCCTGCCCCACTCCCGTTACACCGGGAGAGGCTGGGTGAGGGTGATTCGCAGTTGCCAAAACACGCCGGCAGAAGTGATCCAGTCCCCTCTCCCTCCTTGTACTCAGGGTATTTTAGGAGAGCGCCAGGGTAAGGGGGCGTGGAAAGCCAGACGGAGCCTTTCGGGAAATCGATTATCGCATTCGTTAAAAAGCACTAGAGCATCCACTTCAAACGTAGCGTGTCATCCCGAAGGAAGAGGCAGCGACCAGAGGGGTCAGGACTGCCAAACACTGTCCCCCGTGGCGATCCCGTTGACGGCGTCGGGCAACCCCAGACTCACGTAAGCCGCAAAGACGAGGATTACGAGAGACGTTCGGGCGCCGGAAGACAAGGTTAGTGGTTCATAACACGTCTGTCGTTCATTGCTACATCAAATTTGCGCACTCGTACAGGTGCCCCAGATGGCCCAACATACTTGTCGTTCTTTGCTCACGTGTAAATGTATGGATAAATTGGGGATTTCCTTTGACAGTTCGCGCTTCCGGCGGGAGAGTGCATTGAGACGTTTAAGGTTGTTTCGGGTGGAAGGGAAAAAATGCGTAAGCTTTTGTCGACCGCAATCATTGGTCTGTTTCTCGCGTCGGGTTCCGTTGCTCAGGCGGCATTCACGATTACGCTGAATTACACGGGCGCTGGCAGTCCGACTGTCGCCCAGCAAGCGGCTTTTACAGCTGCCAAGGCGACTTGGGAGAGCGTCATCACGGGTTACAAGCCGTTGGTAACGCTAAGTGGCCTTACGATCAATTATGACCTGCCCGCGATTGACGGCGCCGGTGGCACGCTCGGGTCGGCCGGCCCTGACTTCATCACTCAGCAGCAGTCGACGTGGTACACGACCTCCGGCTCCATGAATTTCGACTCAGCCGACGTCAACAACCTGATTACCAATGGGTCGTTCGGTGACGTCGTCCTTCACGAGATGGGCCACGTGCTCGGCATCGGTACGCTCTGGAACCTGAATAGCCTGTACGTCAACAGTAGTGGTCAGTACACCGGTGTCGCGGGTCTTGCTGCGTACAAGACGGAATTCACCCAACCGTTGGCCACCTTCGTCCCCGTCGAACTCGGTGGAGGCTCTGGCACGGCCAACGGTCACTGGAATGAAGTGGACGGTGGCTCAGACAACACCGGCATCGTCAGCAACATCACCGGCTTGGACTTCAAGCAGGAACTGATGACTGGCTGGCTCAACGCCCCGTCGTTTATGAGCAACCTGACCAAAGCCTCGATGATCGACCTTGGGTACACCGTCAATCTCGCCGCCGTCCCCGAGCCTGCGTCGCTCGCGTTGGTCGGCTTTGCTGCGGTAGGCATGCTTGCCCGCCGCCGTCGGGCTGCTTAACGCACGAGACACGCTTTTATCATTCATCACCGGCCCCACCTTCGCGTTGCGTTGGTGGGGCCGGGTTGTTTGGGTGATGACCGTTTGCTGCTTTCTTGCCGCCGCCCGATCGGACCGATACACTTCCTGACGATCATGACACCCACCTTTCCCACGGTCGTCGTACGATAGGGTCTCCGGCGTATTTGCCCGGCAGGCCCCACCCCCGTAGTCTGGTTTCCCGATTTCGATATTTCTGATTTTCCGATTTCCCAAGAGCTGTGCTATGGCCACTGACACTCTAAAACCCGAACTGCCCAAGGCCTACGACCCCGCCGCTGTGGAACCGGCGGCGTATGCGATGTGGCTGGACGAGAAGTGCTTTCATCCTGACCCGACCGACGCCGGTGAGCCGTACAGCATTGTCATCCCCCCACCCAACGTGACGGGGGCATTGCACCTCGGTCACGCGATCAACAACACACTGCAGGACATCCTGACGCGCAAGGCGCGTATGGAGGGGAAAAACGCCCTCTGGGTGCCGGGCCTCGACCACGCCGGCATCGCGACGCAGGCGGTGGTGGAAAAGCAGTTGAAGGAAAAGGAAAACAAGACGAGGCACGACGTCGGTCGCGAGGGGCTCGTCGAGCGCATCTGGGTATGGAAGCAACAGTACGGCGACCGCATCATCAACCAGCTTAAACGCCTCGGTTGCTCCTGCGACTGGGACCGCACCCGCTTCACTTTGGACGACATGTGCGCCAAGGCCGTCCGCGAGACGTTCTTCAAGCTTTTTAAAGACGGCCTCGTCTACCGCGGCAAACGGCTGGTGAACTGGGACACGCACCTGCTGACAAGCATCAGCGACGACGAGCTTTACACGGAAACCGTGAAGACGTCGATGTGGCATATCAAGTATGAAATTGTGGACGGCGGCATGTCCTCTGCCCGTACCACGGGCGGCCCGCCCGTGTCTTCGTCATTAGAAACAGAAAATCAAAGTCACGGGCGGGCCGCCCGTGGTACGGGGGAAGAACGCGCCACGCACGTGGTCGTCGCCACCACGCGTCCCGAAACCATGCTCGCCGACACCGCGGTCGCGGTGCATCCGGACGATCCGCGCTGGAACTGGGCGATCGGCAAGAACGTGAAGTTGCCGCTGACGGGCCGCCTCGTGCCGATCATCGGTGATCCGATCCTCGTCGACATGGCCTTCGGTTCCGGCGTGGTAAAGGTGACGCCGGCCCACGACCCCAACGACTACGCCGTCTACACGCGCCACAAGAGCACGGCGACTGAGATCGAGATCGTGAACCTGATGACCCCCGACGGCAAGGTGAATGACGCCGACGCGTCCTGGTCCGCCTACACCGGTCTCACGTTCTCCGCCGCCCGCAAGAAGGTGGTCGAAGATCTCATCACCGGCGGATACATGACCGAGGCCGACATCAAGCCCCACGAGGCCAACGTCAGCTTCTCCGATCGCAGCAAGACCGCGATCCAGCCGTTCTTGAGCGACCAGTGGTTCGTGAAAATGGCCCCCCTGGCCGAGCCGGCACTGGAGGTGGTGCGCGATGGCACGATCAAATTCTTCCCGGAACGACACGCTCAGCAGTACCTGTCATGGCTGGGCGAGAAGCGCGATTGGCCGATTTCACGGCAGTTGTGGTGGGGACATCGGATTCCGGTGTGGACTCGCGTGCTGACGACCGACAATTCAGATTGGAGTAATCTTGGTCGTCTTAAGGATCTATACGAACGTCATGGTTGTGACGGCACGTTGTTCCAAATAGATGAAAACGAGAGTCATCTTGTGGGACTAGGCGGAATTCATCGGGGCCGTTTCGTTGACGCGAATACTTGGGAAGACCAAGTCTGCGTCCCAGCAACAGCTTCAACTGAACTCCTGTACGAATTGGATAATGAAGGTTACGAAGAAGACCCCGACGTCCTCGACACCTGGTTCTCCTCCGCGCTCTGGCCGCACAGCACGCTCGGCTGGCCGGATGAAACGGCGGAATTGAAGAAGTGGTATCCCACGAGCGTGCTGGTGACGAGCCGGGACATCATCACGCTGTGGGTTGCGCGCATGGTGATGACGGGAATC
>JBBRHE010000210.1:0-6235 GCA_038223165.1 Tepidisphaerales bacterium | reverse complement strand
GGCGCGTGCTGAGCATCTGGCCGAGCTTGATGAAAGTGGTGCCGAGGTCGGTCAACGCTAATCGAACACGTACTTCGAATGATTGTTCGGCGATCACCTGCCCGCCGTGGCTTTTGAGGATGCCGCGCGCCAGGTCCCAGTTGACGTCAGACAGCCATCCCGCCAAACCATACTTGACGAGCACACCCACGACGTCCGCGGCGCGCGTCAGATGGCCGGCAATGTGGAGGTGGGGCGTGAAACTGGTGACGGACATGGGTCTGTAGCTTTCGCGAAGGAACGTCGAGCTCAGCCGTTTGATTCTACCGTTCCAGCAGCAACCCTTCCATCATCAATCCCGGGCCAAACCCCAGCGCAACGCACTTCCCCTTCGCGTGGTCGGCGATCATCTGCTGAAGAATGAACAGAATCGTCGTTGAGGACATGTTGCCATGATTGGCGAGAATGGCGCGCGACGTCGCGAGCGCGTCCTTGTCCAAATTTAGCGCCGAAGCAGCGGACGTGAGGATCTTCGGCCCGCCTGGATGCACTGCCCAATGCGCGATATCCGCGACGGACACACCACAATTGCCGAGCCATTCCTGGCACCACGATCGCAGGTGTTTTTCGACCAGCGTTGGCACCTCCGCTGACAGCGTCATCTCGAACCCGTTGTCACCGATGCGCCAGGTCATCGCGCTAGTGGAATCGGGGAGCAACAGGCTGGCCGTCTCGCGCACGCGCCAACCGGTCGATGTTCGCCCGTTGCCGACCCGCCCAACCACCGCAGCGGCGGCACCGTCGGCGAAGAGGGAGTTGGCGATCACCTTGTCGGGGCTCCAACCGTACGCGAAATGCAGACTGCACAACTCGACACAGCACACAAGCACAACCGCGTCGGCATTGCCCGCGACGATCGATCGCGCCGCACCGATGGCGTTGAACGCCGCGTGACATCCCATGAACCCGACGTGCAACCGGTGCACGCTGGGCGACAGCGACAATCCCTTGATCAACTGAACATCGAGCCCCGGCGCTGAAAATCCGGTGCAGGAGACCGTGACAAGATGCGTGATGCGACCGGCCGGCACATCGGCTGCTGCGAGCGCTTCGGTGACTGCACGCATCGCCAGTGGGGGTGCCTCGGTGGCGTAGCGATCCATTCGCTGACCGGTGCCGGGGCCACGGTCGGTGGCAGCCGTGGGGATCGGGTAGAAATCGCGAATGCTGGTGACGTCAGACGGGTCGTCTCTCGTCTGCAGCACACTGCCACGCCGGTCGATGCCGTTGCGGGAGAAGATGCGTTTCAACCAGGCGCGATGCTGATCCGATTCGCACGATAGGGGTTCCCCCATTGCTGCCGACAGCGCCTGAAGCACCGACCGTGGCACGGCTGTGCCAATGCCAAGCAGCACAATGGACTCGTCGGTGACCGTGCTCATTTCATCACCCAGTTCGCCAGCGCCGGCCACACCGCCAACGCCGTGACGGCCGCAGTCGCGAGTGGGGGGCGGTGCAGCCCATAGCGAATAGTCCGGCATCGGCGATGTTGCCGATCGACCGTCGCGCGATGATGGGCCGCCCATTGTGCGACAAGCGACGACGACCAGCGGTCCGGTGCCTCCAGAAGCGCGACCGCATCCCGCGCGCTGCGAAGCGCCCACTCCATCCCTTCGCCTGTAAAGGGCTCGACGTATCCGCACGCATCACCCACCGCGAGCATGCGATGGCTGCCGAGCGTCCGTCGTCGACGGGTAAGCAGCCCGGTGCCCTTGATGGATGCAGTGTCCTTCATCGGCGGTCCACCACACCGTCGCAGGATTTCATTGACCACATGGGCCGGCCCACCTTTCGCCCGGCAAACCACCGGTGACAGCGCCGCCGCCAGATGGGCGGAACCATCCGCCATTCGAACGACGCCCGCATATCCACCTTCTGCAACGTGCATGTGAATCGTATGGGGGGCAACCGAACCAACCTCCGGGAGCGTCGCAGAGACGCCGATCCAGGCGTCGGTCGCGATGTCCCACTCGATGCCCGGCTCGTTCTTTAGAAATCCTCCACCGATGCCATCGCACGCGAGCGCGACCCGTGTGTGGAGGATTGACCTTCGTGTGCCCGATTGAACGGTGATGCATCGTGTCTCTGCGTCGTTGCCAGCGGGTTGAAGGGTCGCACTGACAAGGGGTACGAACACGGCACCCCGCTGGATGGCCACATCGACCAGCGCGCCGTCCATCTCCCGACGGCCGATCGCAACGCCGCCAACCGGCATGTCGATCTGCACCCTGCGGTGGGGTGTGCAGAGCATTGTTCGCTGGATTGGGACCGCGCTGCGCACGGCGCGGTTCAATCCCATCTCGTTCAACAGTCCAACCGCCTTGGCGTTCAGGCATCCGCCGCACGTCTTGTCGCGCGGCCAGCGCGAGCGCTCGAGCAGCAATGTCCGCCACCCGCGCTGCGCGAGCGTCGCGGCACACGCGGCGCCCGACAACCCCGCGCCCACGACGACCGCGTCCCACGTTTCGGCGGCAAGTTCGTCCAGTGATGGCAATACTTCATCAGACATGCTGCTCCCATTCCAGCAACATGCGCCACGGCCAATGCCGGGTGATTGTCGCGCCGGTTAGTTCCGCTTCGTCCGCCATCGTGCCCATTTCCGCGATTGTCCACGCCGCCCGCACGCTTGCGGGTCCGTCGAAGTGGACGATATCACTTCGGCTGAGCAACCGGCACCCGACGTGCGCCGCGACCAGTCCCAGTCGCGCCCGCCGCAGGTCACTAATGAGCACCACACACGCAGCGACGGATTTAATGTTCCGCAGTGTCGCCGTGACGTCTTGCTGAGTGAGGTGATGCAAAAACAAACTGCACGTGACGGCGTCGTACGCGTCCTTCGGCAACCCGTCGGCGGCGTCACCAACGATCGTCTGCACGTCCATGCCGATCCGTCGGGCCTGCTCCCTCGCATGATCGAGCGCCACCGCGCTGCGGTCGAACAGCGTTAGTTCCACAATCAGCTTTGCTCGCTTGGCTTCCAGCGCGATCGCGATCGGCACATCCCCTCCTCCGGATGCAACGTCCAACAACCTCACGCGTTTCAACCGCTGCCGCTTTGCGAACGCCAGTAGTGGCCGCACCATCGTGCCCGTGGTGCGCGAAACGCGGTTGATCCGCCGCAACCCCGCCAACGCCTGCAGATGCTCCGTCTGCGGCAAGTCGGGCGCGTCCATCCGCTCTGCGGTCAACTCTCTCGGAAAACTAGATCGGGTCGATTGCACGTAGCTGATAATGCCGTCCCCACCCCGTCGCCGGGAAGCGAAATAATCTTCTGAAACCGCACCCGCCTGCCCATTTTGCGCTCCACGGCCGGAAACCCCCCACACACCTTGTCGCGCGACCCGTTTCGGATATAATCCTCCTCCCCGGTGCAGTTTGACCGGTGAACAGGGCGGTTAGCTCAGTTGGCTAGAGCACCAGCATGACACGCTGGGGGTCGCAGGTTCGAGCCCTGTACCGCCCATTTTATCCCTCCCCACGTGCTTAGTATAGATTTCCTTCCGACATCTCTACTTAAAGCTGCCAGTGACATTTCCCGGGGTCGCTGCTTGGCGCTAAGCGGGTTCGCTCGACGCCCGTCAAACCGATAGCGATGTAAGGGGACCGGCACGATACGGGCTGACCCTTCCGGCCCGGATTCGGATGTGCTATTGGAATCGCTGCGGAATTGATCGTGTCACCATGGCGTTGCGCTGGGCGGTTCGCTTGTATTGCCCGTGCGTGAGCGTAGGATTTCATACGACTGTCACAAGAGGTGATACTGTGGGCCGTGTGTTGATCATTGATGACCATCCAGACCAGTGCCGGCCTCTAGCGCGGCTGGTGCAGTTTGCGGGGCATAACGCCGAGTGCTCCCCTGGAGGACGTGAGGCGTTGGTTTCTATTCACGATGATCGGCCCGACCTGGTGGTCTGCGACGTCATGATGCCGGACATGGACGGGGCCGAGGTGTTGCGCCGATTGAAGGCCGACGATGCAACCCGCCAAATCCCGGTCGTCATGTACACCGCGGTAACGGACGACGCGTACACCCAGTTCCTGCGCGACCTGGGGGCCGAAGAGGTGTGGTTCAAGGCGCGCATGGGCTTTGATCTGATCCAGGCAAAAGTACTCGTGTATCTGTCGGCGGCCGACGATACCCTGCAATAACGAGGATCAAACTCACCTGTAGTGCTCTGCAAAACCAGGATC
The DNA here is from genome assembly GCA_038223165.1 of Tepidisphaerales bacterium. Classification (GTDB taxonomy): domain Bacteria; phylum Planctomycetota; class Phycisphaerae; order Tepidisphaerales; family Tepidisphaeraceae; genus DASYHQ01. Next base: position 2,005 of record JBBRHE010000210.1, on the reverse strand, counting down.
GACGTTCAGCGCCATATCGCCCACGCTCGCTTGGAAACATCTGCATCGCGCCCTCGCACGAACGATGTTCTGCACATCCTGCTAGTTTCGCGACAGCGCGTCGCTTTGTTTGACGAACTGGTCGCCTTGCCATTCGGTGTCTTTGACGACCATTCCCTTCACTTTCGCCTTGGCGGCGGCCTTGGCCTCGGCTTGGCGCTTCACGAGGTCGGCGTGGGTCGTGAAATACTGCAGGCTATGCCCCTTGAAGTCGCTGATCGTTTCGAACTTGTGCTTTTCCATGAACGACAGCAACTCGTCCTTCATCCCGCGGACCATGTCATAGCCGTGCTTCATCACGCCGGTGCAGACCTGCACCGTGTCGCCACCCAGCAGGATAAACTGCGCCGCGTCCTTGCCGGTCTCGATTCCCCCAATGGCGCTCAAGCTGCGGCCGGGGAACTTGTCGCGAATGACCTCGGCGATCTCCTTGACCATCCGCAGCGCGATCGGTCGGACGGCGATGCACGAGTACCCACCCGGCACGGTGTAGCCTTCCACCGTCGGCTCGGGGCGCAGGGTTTCTAAATCAACCCCCATGACCGACAGGATCGTGTTGATCGCCGCCACGCCCTGGCAACCGGCCGACAGCGCCGCCTCGGCGCCGGTGGCGACACTGGTGACGTTCGGCGTCAGCTTCGCCCAGACGGGCACCTTTGCCGCTTCCATCACCCAGCCGCAGACTTCGTGCATAATGTTCGAGTCCTGCCCCATCGCCGCACCCATCTTGCGCTCGGGCAGACCGTGCGGACACGAAAAGTTCAGTTCAAACCCCGCCACGCCCGTCGCCTGCACGCGCTCGACGATCTCGACCCATCGGTCCTTTTCGTACTCCTCCATGATCGACGCAATCACCACGCCGTCGGGGTACTTGTCTTTCAGCATCTTCAGCTCGTCGATCCAGATGTTGAACGGCCGATCGCTGATCAGCTCGATGTTCTGCCAACCAATGACCTCCTTGTTCGCCGTGCGCAAGCGCGCGTAGCGCGGCGCCACGTTGATCACCTTCGACGCATCCAGGCTGATCGTCTTGATGACGACCGCTCCCCAGCCCTCTTCGATCGCCTTGCCCACCACGTTGGCGTTCGTGCCCGGCGGGCCAGACCCGATGATGAAGGGGTTGGGCAGTTTGATCCCATCGACGGTTGTTTCAAGCGTGGGCATAATTCGTTCCTAATTCTCCGGCAATGGCTTGAGGCTCACGTGCCCGCGCACGTCCGCTGAGCGATCGTGGTGGGGGCCAGGTCCTTGTTCCAAAGTGGGGATTGCGAGACGTCCACGTTCAGCTCGACAAAGTCGGCCGATACGTAACCCGCTGGGTCCAGACGCGATGTGTCCACGTTCGTTGCGATTCCATTCATCTACATCATGCGGCGGTGGCGAACCGGGCCGACTATCGCCGAATCCCCCCCGTTTGGCAAGATGTCTGGGACGGTGAGGCAGTGGGCAGTGGGCAGTAGGCAGTAGGCAGTGGGCAGTGGGCAGTAGGCAGTAGGCAGTAGGCAGTAGGCAGCGCGGCTCGGCAATACATCCCTGGCTTGAGGACCCTGCCAAGCTATATTGAAACAGTCCCATCTGTTGAATTCGCGGGGGCGAACCCAGCCACGCGGGGAGAATTTTCTATTGTCCACCGATCCAATCGTACCCTACCGGCCCGCGCTTCCGCCTGCGCGTTGAAACGTTAGCCGAAGCCTTCATCGCACTCGATGCTTGAGCGTCCACCCGCGTGCCGCTATCCTACCGCCATGGGGAAGCGATCTCGTCCGCCAACGTCCACGCCCGCACCTGCTCCGCGTCCCGGCCGCTCGTCGGCCTTGCTCGACACGCGCGTCGTCTACTGCGGCGACAACCTCGAACAACTCGCCAAGCTGCCTGATGCCTGCGTCGATCTGATCTACATCGATCCGCCGTTTAACAGCAACCGCAATTACGAAGTCTTCTGGGGCGAGACGAAGGAAAAGCGAGC
>JBBRHE010000209.1:0-6237 GCA_038223165.1 Tepidisphaerales bacterium | reverse complement strand
AATGACGAGCATGGTGGACATAGTCAGTTGTGTTTAGCACCGATGGCCGCCGCGACTGCCGTCGGCACCGTGCCGCTGGCCGGCTCCCATGGTACGCAAGTCTTACCTTAGATCGCAGCATGACGCTGTCGTCGTAGTTTACAGAAACTGGCTCGCCAATCTGGCATTGCGTTGCAGCACCGGCAGTTTCACCCGCCGCATGGCGCTACCACGGGTCGCGGTGTGGTACGTGGGCAAGTCCCACGACATCACATCCGCCAATTTCAGTGTGCCGGTGGGAAAACGCGGTTGAAATGCCGGCTCGGCTGATTCGATCGCTTTGGAATTCCACGGGCAGACATCCTGGCAAATGTCACAGCCGTACAACCAGTCGCCCATCTGCGCCGCAAGTGTCGGCTCGATGTCCCCCATCTTTTCGATCGTGAGATAGGAAATGCACCGCCGGGCGTCGAGCTCGTAGGGCGCGGTGATCGCGCTGGTCGGGCAGGCCTCGATGCAACGCGTGCACGTACCACAGCGGTCGATCGCAGGCTCGTCGATGGGCAGGTCGAGCGTGGTGATGATCTCACCCAGCAAAATCCACGAGCCGATGTAGGGGTTGATAACGTTCGTGTTCTTGCCGATCCACCCGATGCCCGCCCGGGCGGCCAGTTCCTTTTCCATGATCGGCGCGGTGTCGACACCGCACTTCGTCTGGCAGCCGGGCACGGCCTCGCGCAACCAGTCGGCCAAGTCGTAGAGGCGATTCTTGACTAACTCGTGATAGTCATCCCCCAGCGCATACCGCGCCACGCGGACGGTCTTGTCTGCTTCGTCCGCCGTTACGAGTGGAACGTGATAGTTGATCGCAACGCTGATGACTGTCTTCGCGCCCGGCAGCAACGCCGCGGGGTCGGTGCGCTCGTCGAGCCGGCGGTGCAGGTAGTGCATGTCACCGGCCTTGCCGTCGGCGAGCCATTGGGCGTAATAGTCGCGATACACCGACGGGTCCGCCGGGCCGATGCCGACGAGGTCGAAGCCCAACCGCTTGGCAAACGCCTTGATCTCACCAGCCAGCGCGTGAAGATCGGGTTGGCTGCATTTCATGATGGGTCGTTCTACCATGAGAGCATCTTCACTTGAAACGTAGCATCCCGAGGGCGCGCGTGTCATCCCGAGGGGAGCGGTAGCGACGCGAGGGATCTCGACTTGACGCGACCGCTCGAACGATCGAGATCCCTCAGGTCGCTACCGCTCCCCTCGGGATGACACGCTACGTTCAAGGTGATGGTGCGCTACACCCGCACGTGCTTCCAGCGACCCTGCAGGAATCGACCCAAAATCAGCAACCCCCGCACGACCAATTCGGCCGCCAGGACGATCCAGATCGCGCTCAGGCTCATCCGCAACCAATAGCCGACGATCAACACACCCACCAACCGCAATCCGAGCACGCTGGTCAGTGTAATCATCATCACCGCGACCGTATCCCCCGCCCCGCGCAGCGCCCCACCGAACACGGCAGCAGCGGCGAAGGCGCACTGGATGAAGCCGGTGATAAACAGGCACTGTCGCGTCAGCTCGGCAACGTGCGGGTCGCCACTGATCCACGTCGCAGCGTATTTCCCGAAGAAAATGAACAGCAAACCGCAGAAGGTCATAATGCCACCCCCCAGCGCATAGGCGAGCCATGCGGACCGGGCAGCGAGGTCAGGTCGCTTTGCTCCCAGGTTCTGCCCCACCATCGTCGCCGCCGCCATCGCGACACCGAAGCCGGCGAGAAAGCTGATGCTTTCGATGCGGATCGCGTTGATGTGCGCCGCGGCCATCGCGCCGCTTGCGTCCAGGCGGTTGACGACGATGACCACGCCCATGTTCGCCAGCCAACCGATGAGGCTCTCGGCGCCACTGGGCAGTCCAATGCGCATCACGCGCTTGAGGGTATGCCAGTGCGGCCGCATGCGGTGCAAGTGCAAACGGATGCCCCCACGCCCGCGCAGCAGGGTCGCAAAGAGCAGCACCCCACCGACGAAGTACGCCATCACGGTACCGATCGCGATGCCCTGAAAGCCCATCTCGGGCAATCCCCACCAGCCACGACACAGCGCGAATGTCGCGATCACGTTCACCGTGTCAACGACCATCATCGCCAATGCGGGAGAAAGCGTGTCCCCCGCGCCGCGCAAACACGGCCCGGCGACGAACATCACCGTCGTGAACGGCATCGAGAAGCTGAGCATCTTCAGGTACGACTCGGCCAGCACGAGCGCCTGGCCTTCCAGTCCGGTCAACACAGCGATCGGGTGAGCGAAGAGGAAGACGCAGATGCCCAGCACGATGCCGATCAGAATCGCCGCCGACATCGCCTGTCCGCAGACGCTATTGGCGAGCCGGCGGTGCTTAGCGCCGACGGCGCGGGCGATCAACGCGGTCGCGCCAATGCCGACGGCGCTGGAGATGAGCCCGAAGAACCACATGAAGTACCCGACCGTCCCCACCGCCGCCGCTGCGGGCACACGGTCGACGGGCAGGTGGTTGGCCAGATAGCTGTCGGTCAATCCGACGACCATGTGCAACGCATGCTCGGCCAGCACCGGCATCGACAACAACAGCAACCGCGAAAAGAGCTTCGACGCCGGATCCGGCGCGTGGGCGGCGTATGCGAGTGAGACTTTCGATTGAGAGGCAGACATAGGACCGCAAGTGTAGGCAGACCCAACGAAAGACGCCTCGCAAATCGCGAGGCGTCTTACCTATCCTGAGTTTCAAATGCGACCACAGAGAGCACAGAGAACACAGAAGGAGAAAAAAGGACACAAACGGCGCAAAATCGTGTGTCATCCCGAAGGGAGCGGTAGCGACCTGAGGGATCTCGATGGTCCAAGCGGTCATGCCAAGTCGAGGTCCCGCTGGTCGCTTCCGCTCCCCTCGGGATGACAAGTTGGCATGTATCGCAACTACGTCTTCGACTGCTTGATGATCAGCGCTTTCGCCTGGTCCGCCGGCAGGTTCAGCGCCCCACGCACTTCGGCGGCGGCTGAGCGGACGTCGAGGTTGGTGCCCTCTACGACCACCTTGTCGAGCGTCGCGTGCTGGTCGGCGTTTAAACGATCGCCAAACTGCTTGGCGTGACTGGCCAGGCTCTTGTACAGGCTAACCTTCACGTCGTCGGCGGCCTTCTCACCCCCGGCGGCGGCGAGCAGGGCTGGTTGCACGTTCTGTGAGTCCAGCATCGACAACGTCGCGCCGGCGGCCTTGACGATATCAGGACGGGCGTCACCCAGCGCGGCCTGCAGTGAACCCTCCGCTACCAGCAGGTCATACGCCTGTGAACGACCGGCCAACCATTCGAGCAGGTTCGCCGACTTCACGGCGTACTCGGCGGCGGCGGTGTCGTTTAACGGGAGGGAACCGGACTTGCTCCGGGCCGCCTCCACGCTTGCCTTCAACGCCGCTGCGTCGGCGTTCTGCGTCGTCGACAGCAGGGAATCCGTCGCGGCTCGCATCACGAATGGAGATGCCGCCGACTTCACGATCACGATGCGCGGGGTGCGCTCCAGCCGTGGGCTCGCGCCCGTCAGGCTCACCAGCGTGTCGATCTCGCTCTGGGCGATGTCTTCACTGATGATGATCGCATCCACCGCGGGCAGTGTGTTAGCAGCGCTGACGGCTTCCTGCGCCGTCGCCCCACCCACTGCGCCCACGCCGGCGCTCTTCAAACCATCCAGCGTGGCGTTCAGGTCGACCTTGCCTTCACCCCCACCTCGCAGCGCGAGCACCACGACATTCGTCGCGCCCGTCTGCGAGACCGCTTCGGCGAGCAACGGTACGACGCGTTCCGAACCCGCAAATGCCTGCGACGGGTTGGCCGACGCCAACGCGAACGCGGCTTCGTAACGAACCAGCCGATCGGGGAACCGCAACGCCGCGACCAGCGGCTCGGCGGCTTCGATCGGCAGGTTGGCCGAGCCGACGATCTCACGCAGTGATCGGATCGCACGGACGGCGACGCCTGCATCCCCATCGCGCAGGGCACGGTCGAGTGTTGTGTACAAATGTTGAGCGCCAGCGCTCACACCGTAGAAGTGGGCCGACGGATTGCCTTCCATCCGCGTCGAATCGGTCTGACCTTCGGCCAGTGACGCTTCACGCTTGTAGTTGCCCGCCAACCAGAGGCTCAGGGCATCACCACGGCTCTTGCCAAGTTTCAACGAGTATTCCGCAGACCGCATCGCCATCACCGGCCCGAAGATGGCAGCGGGGACGTCTTTCTTCGTCAGACCCTTGTCTTCATCCCAATACCAGACGTAAGCAACCGGGGCTTTCTCGTCAACGCTCAGGGCGCTCTTACCGTAGTAAATGCGCTCGGCGAGTTCGTAGAACGCGTCGGCGGCGGCACGGTCGGTGCCGCTCATCCGCTTCAGGGCGGTCAACGCAGCGTTCTTGACCGAGTCGGAGGTCTCACTCGACTGCGCCAGGCGCAACAGGTACGGCACCGGGGCGTCGTATCCGATGTCCGACAGGACGGCGATAACCGCCAGCAGTGTGTCGGTGTCCTTCTTGATCTCGGTGGCAGCGACCAATGGGTTGACCGCGCTGCGACCCAGATCGCGCAGCGCCCGACGGGCGGCGTTGTGCTCGGGCGTGTTGACCGGGTTCTTCTGCAGCGAAGCGACCAACAGCGGCACCGCCAACTCACCACTTTGCTTCAGTTGACCGATCGCCAAAATGTAGGGCCGCTCACCGGTGCTGAGACGGGCGATCTGCGCTTCGATGTAGTTCTGGTCGGCTTTGCGACCCCCGCGACCGGTCTGCAACAACTGCGCGACCTTCGTGGCGGTCTCGGAGGCATCCTTGACGCCCTGCCAGCGCAGGATCCAATTGTCCAGTACGTCACCGCGCGCCGTCGAGGTCTTCTCGAACGCCGCGAGCACGACGGCGGGGTCGGCACCGGCGGCGAGGATCTTTTCAGCCTCGGCGTTCTGCAGGTCGTACCGGGCAATCTTGCCGTAGTGCCAGTAGTTCTCGACCGCCGTTGCCAACTCGGCCGGTATTTCCGGACCGGTCGCGGCGGCGGGCGCGGTGGCGTCCTGGGCGTGCAGCGTCGTCGGCTGCATCAGGACGGTCGTGGGGATGGACAGAGCAACGGCAATCGCGAGACGCGCGAGGGACTGATGCGGACGCATCATGGGGCTGGCCTCCAAAGGTGTCGACACAAGTCTGATCGGAACGTTCTCACGATCGTCGCGACCGCGGGATGTCGATTGTCGCAGACGGTGCGTTCCCGTCATTCTCCGCCCGGTGTTCGCGCAAACCGCGCCCACACGGGATTGACCACAGTAAAACCGGGCAAACACAGTGTCAAGAAAACGTCCCTAAAGTAACACGGTCAAACGGTTAGCGCGCCGGGTCCAATAAGGAAGCGGTTGGGTCGTGAACGTGTGCGACCCGATCCTGCAAAACCCTTCTGACTCCCTTGCCGGTACGCCGGAAGAGGCGATCTTGAGGGTGATCTGGAGTGTCAGGAATCTCTCGACACTTCGCTCGCGCCTTTGCGCTTCGACTGGGAAGGAAGCGCAAAGGCTTAAGCGATACCCTGTGTTATGTGCCCCTCGAAATCACCCTCAAGATCGCCCGTCGCATGGGTACATGAGAGAGGTGCCAGAGCGGAATCGGCGCTTCTGTAACTTTGAAAGTGCGCGAATCGACGTGCAAGCGCGCACTGACTCGCAGGGATTATACTTGGACGTAACGGTCGCGATGTACTCATCGGCGGTGCTGGCAATGACTATGTCAGTGGTGGCAACTCACAAGATATTGTAATATCCGGAACTACAAGTTATGACGGGAACGTCAGTCAACTTGGAAGTATCTCGACTTTCTGGAACGGCTCGAGTACGTTCTCCACTCGCCAAGGTCATTTGGCTGCAGGTACTGGCGGCGCATTGAAACTGAATACCGGTACAGTGTTTAATGACGGTATCTCGGAGGCCGATATCTATGGCGACGACGACGAAGACTACTTCGTGTGTTCTATTGGTGACTCGCCTGACAACACAGGTATTGACGCTCTATACACAGTCTAAGGCCAAGTCTGCGTAAAACACGTCGCTGCTGTCGGAGTTGGCAGCAGCGACGTACGTTGCGTATTTGCAGTTCCTATTTTAACTGCATGGGTCCAAACTCCCGGGCCTTCACGGGAAGCGGCGTTTCGGTCAGCGACGTGGGACGAGCATCCCACGTGGGTCGCCTGCGGAA
>JBBRHE010000208.1:0-6287 GCA_038223165.1 Tepidisphaerales bacterium | reverse complement strand
GACTTTGATCCGGAAGAGCAGAAGCGTGGCATCACGATCAACTCGGCTGCCACCTACTGCAAGTGGAAGCCGGGCGCCTGGGTCAACAAGGGTTCCGATGCGGCGATGTACGACATCAATCTGATCGATACACCAGGCCACGTCGACTTTACGGTCGAAGTGGAACGTTCACTGCGCGTGCTCGACGGCGCGGTTGCTGTGTTCGACGGTAAGGAAGGCGTGGAAGCGCAGTCCGAGACCGTCTGGCGTCAGGCGACCAAGTACAACGTCCCGCGTATCTGTTTCATCAATAAGATGGACAAAGTCGGGGCCGATTACGACTACTGTTACAACAGCATTCTCGACCGCCTGGGCGCGCCGGCCATTCCGGTCGTCATCCCCGATGGCCAGGCCGACACGTTCAAAGGCGTCATCGATATCATCGACCAGGTCGGCTACTACACCGACATGAACGACGAGAAGGACCGCGGCAACACGGTCGTGATGAAGCCCGTCCCCGAGCACATGAAGGAAAAGGTCGCGCACTACCGCGCGATCATGCTCGAGAAGATCGCCGAGCTCGACGACGCGTTGATGGATAAGTATTTGACCGACCCCGAGTCGCTTCAGCCCGCTGAGTTGCGTGCGGCGTTGCGCAAGGGCACGATCGCGTTCAAGGCGCACCCACTGTACTGTGGTTCGGCGTATAAGTACGTCGGTGTGCAGAAGGTTCTGGACGGCGTCATCGAGTATCTGCCGAGCCCGGTCGACATGCCGGCCGTTAAGGGCACCAACCCGCGCGACAAGGACAAGGTCGAAATCCGTGAGCGTCAACCCGATCAGCCTTTCTGCGGCCTGGCGTTCAAGATCGTCGACGACAAGTTCGGTACACTGACCTACGTCCGCGTCTATAGCGGCGTCCTCGAGAAGGGCACGCGCATTCTCAACGCGAACAAGGACTCGCGTGAGAACGTCAGCCGAATGTTCCAGATGAGCGCCGACGATCGCGAGGCCCGCGACTCGGCCGAAGCCGGTGACATCATCGCCGTCATCGGTATCGACGAAGCCAATACCGGTGACACGCTGTGCGATCCGGACCATCCGATCATTTTGGAACGCCCGAGCTTCCCCGATCCGGTCATCAGCATGTCGATCGAGCCCAAGAGTGGCGCCGACAAGCAGAAGCTTGGCGACGCGCTGACGAAGCTTCGCCGGCAGGACCCGACGTTCCGTACTAAGTACGACGAAGAGACCGGCGAGACCGTCATTGCGGGTATGGGCGAGTTGCACTTGGAAATCCTGAAGATGCGGCTGACGCGCGACTACAAGGTCGATGTGGTCGTCGGCAAGCCGAAGGTCGCGTACAAGGAAGCCATCACGAGGAAGGCCGTCGCCCGTGGCAAGCACGTGAAGCAGTCGGGTGGTCGCGGTCAGTTCGGTGACTGCACGCTCGAGGTCGAGCCGTTTGACGGCACCGACCCGGCGACGGGTCTGCCGATGGACGCCGACAAGCTTAAGAAGCTCAGTTGGGAAGACGGTGTTGCGTTCGAGAACAAGATCTTCGGCGGTTCGATTCCGAAGGAATTCATCCCGTCGATCGAGTACGGCGCCCGCATGGCGTGCAAGACGGGCGTGCTGGCGAACTTCCCGCTCTTGAACGTGAAGATCGCTGTGACAGACGGTTCGTACCACCAGGTCGACTCGTCGCAGGTTGCGTTCGAATTGGCTGGCCAGATCGCGCTGAAGGAAGCCGCCAAGGCTGCCGGCCTGACGCTGATGGAGCCGATCATGAAGGTCGTCGTCACGACGCCGAAGGATTTTCAAGGCAACGTCACCGGCGACCTCAATCGCCGACGCGGTCTGATCGTCAACAGTGATGAACGTGGCAACACCACGATCATCGAGGCCGAGGTCCCACTGAGCGAAATGTTCGGTTACACGACCGAACTGCGCTCGATGAGCACCGGCCGCGCCGCCAGCGCCATGGAACCCCTGAAGTACGCCGAAGTTCCGGCGAACGTGAAGAAGCAGATCCTGGAAGGTTAAGGCTTCGGACCGTTTTGGGTTAAGTTGATTGAAGACGCAGGGACATGTCGAACGACGTGTCCCTGCGGTCGTTTTTGCACGATCCTGAATTGAATTGCGAGGGCACCATGGCCGAGTTAGTCTTGTCGCCCATGGGTCTGCCACTCGTCCGAAAGCGATTCACACCTGCCGACTATTACCAGTTGGAACGGGATGCCACCTACAAGAGTGATTTCTACGAAGGTGAAATCTACGACATGTCTGGCGGGACGTCGCAGCACAGCTTGATCACCATGAACCTGGGCGCAGCGCTTTGGCAGGCGTTGCGCGGGCGTCCCTGCAATGCGTACGAGTCGAACATGCGTGTGGCGGTGCTCAAGACGGGTTTGCGCACCTATCCCGACGTCAGCATCTACTGCGGCGAGATGGAATTCGACCCCGAGGATCCCGGTCGCACTACCGCGACGAACCCCACTGTTGTATTCGAGGTCCTGTCCCCATCAACCGAGCGTTACGATCGTGGGACCAAGTCTGAACACTATCGGCTGATCGAGACGCTCGCCGCGTATCTCTTGATCGCGCAGGATGAGGCCAAGGTTGAGCTGTTCGCTCGCGATGGAGCGGTTTGGAAGTCAACAACCGTCGTTGGCCTTGAACAATCGATCACCATACCCGGCCCTGACGTGACGATCGCGCTGGCCGACATCTACGACGGGATCGACTTTACCGCGTAGTGCCCGTGCATTCACAGCATATCGATTGCGATTTGCGAGCCGCCAACGTACATCCTCTGTTTATGTCCGACGCCGACCTTCCCCTTCGTTACCTTACCCCTGACAGTTGGGCCGCCGGTGTGCTCACCAAGCCACTGGAACTGTTGAACGATCACGCCCACCTCGAGAAGAAGGCCGCGACGAACGCGCTAGAGTTATTGACGCGCTGGCCTGAGCCTAACCCACCCGAGAACTGGGTGACCGCGATGACGGCGGTTTCACGCGACGAGGTCGAGCATTTGGCGTTCGTCACCCGCCTGCTCGCCCGGCGGGGTGGGCGGTTGACCAAACAGCACGGGAACGCCTACGCATCCGATTTGCACAAGGAAGTCCGCCGGGGGAAGGGGCCGGAGGAATTGGTCGACCGGTTGATGATCTCGGCACTGATCGAGGCCCGGTCGTGCGAGCGGTTTCACCTGCTCTCAAAGGCATGCGATCACGACAAAGAGCTTTCCAAGCTCTACTCGGGCCTCTGGGCCAGCGAGCACGGGCATTACCTTACATTCATCCAACTTGCCGAGCAGATCCTGCCCGAAAAGGTCGTCGCCAAGCGATGGGATGAGATGCTCGACGCCGAGGCCCGCATCATCCAGAGCCAGACTGCGGGGCCGCGCATGCATTCGGGGCTGGCGGGCTAATTCGAAATCGGTTCAACCTAGTGGCGCAGCGGTTTACGCAGAGTGCCGCAGAGGAACAGATTCATCCCATCCGGTCCTTCTCGGCGTCCCTTTGCGTTCCTTCCTCCGCGCCCCTGCGTTGAACAGATGGGTCAGATCGCTTCTGACGTTGACCCGTCCGACTGATCGTCCTATCCTTCGGCGCGTAAGGAACATTACAAGGAAAGCGAAGGAGACCCCCATGCCGATCGAATTCAAACCGTTGCCGTACCCGCCCGAAGCCTACGAGCCGCACTTTGACAAGCAGACGATGGAAATCCATCACGGCAAGCACTACAAAACCTACGTCGACACGTACAACACGCTGTTGACCAAGGTGCCCGCCTTGGAAGGCAAGCCCCTGCACGAAGTGCTCGAGGGCAACTGTGCAATGGTCCCCGACGACTCCAAGACCGTCGCCCGCAACCACGGCGGTGGCGCCCACAACCACGCGCTCTTCTGGGAAATCCTAGCGCCTTCGGCCAAGGGTGGTGGCGGGGAACCCGTCGGCAACCTCAAGGCCGCGATCGACAAAACCTTCGGCGGGTTCACCGCCTTCAAAGAAAAATTCGAAACCGCCGCCAAGACTCGCTTCGGCTCCGGTTGGGCCTGGCTGATCAAGAAGGGCGATAAGGTCGACGTCATCAGCACCGCCAACCAGGACAGCCCGCTGATGGAAGGCGCCTTCCCCGTCATCGGCTTAGACGTCTGGGAACACGCCTACTACCTCAAGTACCAGAACAAACGCCCCGACTACATCACCGCGTTCTGGAACCTGGTGAACTGGCAGGTCGCGGAAGACCGCTTCAACCGGGCGAAATAACCGTCATCAGGCACCATTTTGCCGGCCAAATTTCGACCACGGCGTGGCGCGGACTATCTCCGTGCCACGCCGGTCTTTTCGCTTGCCACGCACGCATCATGCAAGATGATTCGTCATCGCGCTAGCGCGACAAATCGCCGCGCTACAACACGGGCGCGAACGGCGTGCCGAACGGGATTGGGACATCACTATCGTCCGTCGGGCGGCACTGTGGGCGGGAATCAACAAGCGCGTCAGTTGTCACACGTTCCGCCATAGTTTCGCGACGCATCTTCTGGAGGGGGATTACGACGTGCGCCAGGTGCAAAGCCTGTTGGGGCATTCCAGCTTGAGGACGAAGATGATTTACACGCATCTGATGAACAAGCCGTCGGTCACGGTGACCAGCCCGTTGGACCGCCTGGGCGTTGCGGTTTGATGTAGTAAAGTTAAAAAACGGACGCTTCAGCGGATTACCGAATAAGGTGGGCGAACATGAATGAATGGGATTTGCAGCGGGTGCTGCCGCTTTCGTGAGGGGAGATAGATTTACTTGCCGCTCCACCCCCATTCCCATACAACCATCCCATGCGCCAACGTTACCTCCGCGATTGCCAGGCCGGCGACATTGTTGAAGACGTCTTTGTCTTAGCGAACAAGCAGTTCGCGGCGGGGTCCAACGGGAAGTACTACATCAAGGCGTTCATCTCGGACAAGACCCAGCAGGTCACGGCGCGCATGTGGAACGCGACGCGTGAGATTTTTAATGCGCTGCCGGACAGTGGGTTTTTGAAGATCCGGGCGCGCATCGAGAATTATCAGAACAACCTGCAGGTCATCATCGAACAGGTCTGGCCGGCCAAGGAGGGGACGTTCGACATGGGCGACCTGATGCCGATGACGACCAAAGACGTCCCGGCGATGTTTGAAAAGCTTAAGGGGCTGGTGCTGGCTGCCCGCAATCGGCATTTGAAAGCGCTGATGGAAGCGTACTTTGCGGATACGAAGCTGATGGCCGACTTCCAGAAAGCGCCGGCGGCGCAGAGCTTTCATCACGCGTATCTCGGTGGGCTTCTGGAACACACGCTCAATGCCGTTGAAGTCGCCGACGCGGTGTGCCGGTTCTATCCTGGCATCAATCGCGATGTGGTCGTCGCGGGCATCTTTCTGCACGACATCGCCAAGACGTGGGAACTGCAGTACGAGACGTCGTTCGGTTACACCGATTGCGGCCAGCTCGTTGGGCATGTCGTCAAGAGCGCGATGTGGATCGACGGCAAGGCCGAGGCGGCGTCACTGGCGCTGGGAGAAGCGGTGCCGCAATGTTTGATCGACGTGCTGCAGCACATTGTCCTCTCGCACCACGGCCTGCCCGAGCACGGCGCCGCAAGAGTGCCGAGCACGCCCGAAGCCCTCATGGTCCACACGCTCGAAAACCTCGACGCCAAGATGATGATGGCGTTGAGCACGACGCGCGGTGAAGGCGCTGCTACCGGTGAGGGGAACTGGACGGAATACCTCAAGGCGTTCAGTGGGCGCTTGTATCGCCCCGACGTTGCGCCGGCGGATGATGAGGGCGCGGGCGAGCCGGTGGATGAGGGCAGCGGGTCGATCCCGACGATGAAGATCGCGATCACGAATCCGCTGTTCGATTCGGGGTTCAGCAAGAAGCGGTAGCCTCACGTAAATCGTCATGTGCGCTGGTCGACGCGCAGACGCGCATCGATCCAATTGCTATTTTGAGAATCTTTCGTCGATTTTTCCCACGAGAAACTCAAATCGCTTGCGATCCTGTCGCGCAACAGCGCGTTGGCGCGCACCGTGTTCGAACAAGTGCAGAGACGTGCTGTGACCGGTTTTGCTGGGCGCGGAACGGCTCGGCGATGTTCTTTGACAATTGAATAAAGACACTGCGGTTACGGACAACGCGCTGTCGCTGTTTTCAGAGTGTATCCATCAAAGGCAGTTGGTCTTCTCCGACCCCTCTCCAATGTACGCATGGGAGAGGCTGGGTGAGGGCCATTACGAGTGGCGGGAAGTTTACGACATGCG
>JBBRHE010000207.1:0-6351 GCA_038223165.1 Tepidisphaerales bacterium | reverse complement strand
GGCGCACCCCCTGTCGTACTGCCAGGAAGCGGACCTGTCAGGGGCAGGGGCATCGCGTCGGTAGTTCCGTGTGTGTTGGACATATCGCCTCACTTCGTGCATCGGGCCATTGCGTCGCCTGAACAGAGTCCGCGTTCGGTCGGTCTATACGGTCCTGACTATCACCCACAGATATCACTGCGCCTATACCGCGGGTTGCGAGGAGTATATACTTCCCTGCGATGCGCCCCGAACTTGCCGCCCTGCCCGAACGGGTTGACCCGGTCGCTGAAGCCATTCACGAGCACCTGCACGTGCGCGTCCTGTGCATGAAGGTCATACGCGCCGAGCCGGCCCGATGGCGGTACCGCGGGGTCGTCAGCCCGTTCTGGCGGCTTTACCACCATCGCGATCCGGGGGGCGAGGTGCGCGCCGGAGGGCGCGTCTACCCGCTCGTGCCGGGGCGCGGGCTGTTGGTGCCGGCGTGGGTCCGATTCGATTGCTTGACGCGGGCGCCCGTCGAGCATCTGTTCATCCATTTCGATCTGGTCGGACTGACGCGGGCCGCCTTGGCCGTAGCCAAGCTGGATTCACCGCAGGACGTTGCCGCCGGTGACGGGTCACCACTGGGCGCGACGTTGAACGGGTTAAGCGAGGCGTGCCGGAGTGGTCGACCCCCGGATGCGGCCGGGCTGATGCTGGCCAAGGCGGCCATCAACCTGGCGTTGTCGCAGGTGTTCGCCAAGGCAGGTGGAACGTCCGCCTTAGAGATCGCGCCGTGCGCTGCCGCAGGTCCGCGACGCGCGGTGGGGCCCGCCTTGCGTTTGCTCGACCGCGACCACGCCCGGCGGATCCCCAACCCCGAGCTGGCCGCCGCCTGCGGGTATGCCGAGCATCACTTTATCCGCCTATTCCGCACGGCGACCGGGCAGACACCGGCGCGGCACCAACTCGAGCGCCGCGTCGCCACCGCAGCCGAGTTGTTGGCGTTCGGTAACCGGCCAATCGACGAGGTCGCCAAGCGCTGCGGGTTTGACAATCGCTTTCACTTCTCCCGTGCCTTTAAGGGCGTCCTGGGCATCCCCCCCGCCGCATACCGCGCTGCGCGCCATGTATAAAAACGTGTCTTGGAGAACGGGGGCGCACGCGTAAAGCGCAGCGGTTCTGCGCACGAAGAAGTTCGCATCGCCAGTCTGTTCGCGCATTCCGTCCCGTCTGCCCGGACGAAGAAACACATTGGTGCGGTGGCCGCCCCCCGTGGGAACGCGCGATCGAGCTTGAACTCGATCGTGTAAGCAGGAATGGCCGCCTCGGCGACCAAAGCCGCCGGCCGTCGCCCGTGACGGCCAATGCCAGGCGCATCGGAGTCAGTCGCCGTGAACGGGTCTGAATCAATCATTACACGCGAGGCCATCAACATCCCTCAATCGATACCTATGACACGCTCCACCGGCGCTTACTTCACTCTCGCGACGACGACGCCGTGATCGCTAACAACGCCGGCACGCCAATGTGTTCGGAGCCATATGCCAGATCGATGTGGTCGATCGCGACCTCCGGCGACGGCGCGGTGGCGAACCGTCATACGCCGATTAGGTCCATGCGCGACCGGGCGGACGTGATCCTCTCGGTGCGTGGTTATGTGGCCTTGTACTAACCTCGAATACGTCGAGCAGAATAAGAGAAGTGGAACAAACGTCGATGGCCCTCCATTTTCCTGCGGGACGGAGAAACGCGAGCAAGTCGAGTCCTCGGAACGATCGTACGAAGAATGAAGAGAAGTAAGACCGATTCATCGCACTGTTAAAAGTTCCCCCGCAAGGATCTCAAGGGAAGGAAATTTTACAAGTGGCCATGTTCTCCAATCGGCATCAAAGGGCTGCATGATGTCACTGTTCGGGCCGGTCAGCAGGTGTACAGACTGCGGTCCGGTGGAAATGCGTAGCTCGCTGCCGATCCGTGATGCTTCCAAACCGTGAAAAACGGGGGTCTCGTTCATTGCGACCAGTGACGCATGGAAACCGAAAAGGGTAGAGCTCTCGGGGAAAATCAACTCGTCAAAGTCCGCCTCACCAGGGTGGGTTCGACCTTGGCCTCGGTCGGTGCGGTGAACGCGTTTTAGTTTTACCGGTATGCAGCGATCAGCTGCCACGACGAATGGACGGATGAACAGTCGGTGGTCGAACGCGTTGAGGACGATCGCATCGACGGACTCGTCGAGCGTCCAGCCGCGCGTCACGCCAATCCCAAAATCGCCGAACGGTTGCGGCGGTTGCGTTCTCCATTGCGTGCGATGCAACGAATGGGGGGTGCGCGTGAACACGCACAAGGCGTCGGCATCGCACTGGTCGACGTAAGCACCGGTCGGCGTGTACGAACCGGACGCCCAAGCCACCTCGCGGGCATGTTCGCTCGTGCCGACGGCGGTGATCCAACTGACCTGCTGCCAGAAGTAATGCCCGCCCGTCATCGAACCAACGGCCGCGCGGTCAGTCTGCCAAGTCCGGAACAAACAAGGCTTGATCCCCGCACGGCCGCGCATCGCGAATGGAAAGTCGCGCCGTTCCAACTCTGCCAGCACAGGCGGGGAGATCTCGTGGGACCCGACCCACCGCCGTCGCAACCAATCGGGCGTGCCGTCTGGCACGGTGAGGAACGAATGGTAGTGGCGAGACTGCCCACACACGAAAAGCTTCAAACGCGGATGAAAGGCACCGCACGCGACAGCGGCGAGGTAGTCGATCGCGCTCGCCACCTCGGCGCGGACGGAGGGGTCGGGCGTACGGTCGTGAATGTCGCCCATCGCTTCCATGTCGACCGCGTCATACGTGGGCGAGACGAACTCGTCGATCCCGACGTATGCAACGTGAAAGAACCAGCGCTTCCACTGGGCGTGCGCCTTGGACACCAGCCGGGCATTTCCCAGATGCAGCCCGCCGAGCAACAGGGCGCGGATGTAGAGCAGGAACACGTTGGTATAACACGTGAAGTCACGATGCGGATCGAATATCTCATCGTCCCATCGGGTTTCCACTGCTCGCATGGCGCGGGCGAACATGGGTTGGGTTGCGTCGCGCAGTTCGGGTGTTTCGCGTGCCACCAAGTCCAACTTGATCAGGTCTGGCAACAGGAACAGGACGGCGTTGAGGTCCCCCGCGCCACCACCGACGCGCAGTGAGAACTGCCCGAACACAAGTGAACGCTCGTCGGTCGCCTGCATGGCGACCAAGCGGTCGACAAACGCCAGCCTTTGGTTGTTCGAAGCGTCCAGGTCGTTAAGACAAGCGACCGAAGCCTTGATGAAATCAAGCGTTCTTTCACCCTTCCAATCCTCGCGGTGCCAAGCGCCCGATATCGTCGAAGTAGGTCTCATCGGCACTCTACAATTCAATTATGTGGACTGAGGTCACTACATAATTTTTCATAATCTATTTGACATCTGCAGCATAAGGGGTAAATTCTCTAAGTCAACTGAACACTTCATGAGTTAAGGTCATATGACTGCTGGCACTTTAGAACTCGACACACCTTTCCCGTCACGCAACGCCGCCGAGACACTTTCTAGGCGAATTGTCACGTACTTGCGGGAAAACCGGCCCGAAGTGGGGACGTTGCTGGTCACCGACGCTGACCTCGCCACTCGGTCTCGATTGAGTCACTCGACCGTCCGGCGGGCATTACGCGTTCTTCACAAGAATGGCTGGATCGAACGGCGACCGGGTTACGGGTCGCTCGTCGGGCCACGCGTGGCGATGTCGATCGACACGATCGGGGCAATGGAACGCCCGTCCAAGGTCCCCTTGCTCAGGATCGCAGTGGTCGCGACGTTCGCGCGAAGCGACTGGTACGTCTCGGGAGTGCTTGATGCACTCGACGGGCTTGCGGGTGTGCACGGACTCAACATCGAATTGATCTCCGCGCGGGCCGACATGTCCGGAGAAGATATCTCGCGTCGACTGGCGCAAAGTCGCCCCGACGTCATGGCGCTGATTACCCCGCGGCTACCGCAAGCTCGAGTGGTCATGGAGGCCGCCCGACTGAAGATTCCGTCCGTCGCGACGGGGACGAGCCTGCTCGGACTCGACGTCCCTTGCATCTGTGAAGACGGCGAGCAAGGCGCGGTCATGGCGGTCGACCGGCTTGCCAAGGCTGGACACAAGCGGATCGGCTACATCAGTTACGCGGTCGCTTCCAAGTGGGTGTTTACACGTCGTGCGGGCTGGCGCAATGGATTGACCGCCGCCGGGATCGAGCCGGACGAGAATCTGACTTGTTGGTTACCGGAAGACGCGAATGAAACCAACTCCGTTCCTTGCCTTGCGGAATACTTCACAAAGCACCATCCCACTGCCGTCGTCTGCGGCTCAAGCGCCGCGATGCTTCGGCTGGGTGACTACTGCAAAGTCAGCGGCATGAAAGTGCCCGATGACCTATCGGTCGTCACGTTCGATCAAGATTACCCATCATACCAGGCACGCTTCGGCAGCAGTGATTTCAAACCCGATGTCGTCGCGCTCCCGCTCCGACAGATGGTGAGCTCGATCGTCGAGATCGCCCAGCAATTGGTGGATGGAAAAGCACCGGAGAGTCGAACCGACCTGCCGTGCGAATTACGGGCCGGTGTTTCGGTATGCCAGCTCTAACCGTTTCTTTTTTTGGAGGATGAACATGTCTAAGCGTTCAATGATTTCGTCGGCCGTTGCAGCAGCAGCTCTGTTGGCAATGGGTTCAGTGAGTATGGGACAGACCACCTTTACCTGGGATGGCGGTGGGCTCAATGCCAACATCAATACCGTCGCGAACTATGTCAGCAATACTTACTCGGCCAACGCTGCGAACTTCTTTGTCTTCAGTGACGGGTCTGTTCGCAATGCGGTTACAGGGAACAACAATCCCGTTGGTCAACTCACCTTCGGAGGCGATGCTTTCACCTTCAATCTCACAGCAACCTTGGATCTGTCGCCTTCCGTTGCCACCACATCCATTGTCATGGATTCCAACAACCTCATCACTTTCAGTGGCGCTGGTCAACTTACGATGAGAAAGGGCGTATCCGGAACAGGAACGGGAATCATTGCTGTCTCAAGCAATTTCGGATTAACAAGCAACGCCTACACATGGGACGGTGCTGGAATTTTTTTGATGAATGACGCGAACGGCACAACCGTAACTGGTGCAAATCGCCTGATGACGTTCGGCGGAACACAGAAAATGATCGTCAATAATAGCATGGGCTCGGGGCTGGGGCAGTTCGGAATCAATGCCACTGGAACTAGTTCGCTCGCTGGATCGGTCCTGGGAGGCAGCGGATTTCTGACTCCCGGAGATAGCACCACCAATGCAAATATTACGATCGCGAACTTCGGCACTCTGTCCCCGGGGGACAACTTCACCCCGGCGGCGGACGTCGGAACATTGACCACAACCTTCGGGAACACGGCTGGAAAGATGATTCTGAGCTCGGGTTCCAAATACGTGTTCGACCTCGCGACAACTGCGCCTGGGGCCAGCGACCAGATCGTTTTGATGAATGGCACACTGCAACTCAATGGTCAGCAGTTCGCTGATTTCACCTTCAACAATTTGGCTGGTTTTGGTGCCGGCACTTACACGCTTTTCGATGCGACCACGATCACAGGTAGCCTTGGGGCCAGTGTGGCAGGAACAATCGGCGGACTTGGCTCGACACTGAGCGTTTCTGGTAATGACGTGATCCTGACCGTCGTCCCCGAGCCTGCGACGCTGTCGCTGCTTGCGGGCACCGCCATCGGCCTGCTTGCCCGTCGTCGTCGGGCGTGATCTCGAATCGAACCTGTCGCCTGCGCCCTAACGGTCGCGGGCGGCTTTTTGCCAGGAAGTGCCATGCTTAACCGTCGTTGCCGATCCTCTTCGTACCAGCACGGATTTACGCTGGTTGAGCTTCTGGTCGTCATTGGCGTGATCGCGATCCTGATCTCGCTGTTGCTTCCTGCGCTGAACAAGGCGCGGGAGGCCGCCAAGCGGACGCAATGCCTCAGCAACCTCCGGCAACTGGGGATGGGCGTCGTGCTTTATGCCCAGAACAACAAGGGCGTACTGCTGATGGGGTATCACGCCAGCAGCGTCTTTGACAACGACCGGCTGTTCTACCAGGACAGCGCCGGCGCGGCTGCGCCCATGTATCTGATGCTGGGGAAGCTGATTGAGACGAACCTGATCAAGACGCAGGATTTGTTCCAGTGCCCGTCAGCCGTTGGCCAGAACGACTTCAGCACTACCAACCCATGGCCGCTTCCGCGCCCGGTTTACAGCAGCGGCACGCTCTTCTCACGCGGCGACTACGGGATGCGGGCAGAGATCCCCCTGGGCAAATCCGGAAAAAAACGAGCGGTG
>JBBRHE010000206.1:0-6451 GCA_038223165.1 Tepidisphaerales bacterium | reverse complement strand
AGCCACTTTGATCGATTTCACGCTCGGTGGCAGGTTGGGCACCTGGTACGCAATGGACACGTCCGAAACCGCGGGTGTTTCTTTGCCGGTGTTGCTCGTCAACGACAGGCGGTACTGGAAAAACCGGCCCGGCGGGGTGGTGACGCTGACGAACGTGTTGGCGTCTTTCTCATCCGACCATTTCGACCAGCCGTCAACCGTGTTGGCGTCCTTTAGATTACCCGAGCGCGTTTGAATGGTCGCGGCTGTTTCAGGGGGAAGCGTGCCGTGCATCTGAAGCGTGCCGAACCGGCTGACCTGCTTGGCGTCGAGGACATCGCTGGTGTACGTGCCCGTCGTCGCAAACCCTTCGCTCATCGCGGCGATGCCACCGGCGTTGGCAAGCCCGAGGATGACCCGACCATCCTTCGCGGGCAACATCGCCATCACCTGATCGGGGTCTAGCTTGGCGATGACGACCGTTTCCTCCGCAGCGGGGTTCAATTGATAGACGAAGCCTTCACTTCCCGTGCCGACGAGCAGTGTGCCGCGCTGTTCGACGATCGAGAGCACCATCGCCGGTTGACGGAAAATTTCCGTGACGAAACCGGCCGGGTCAATGCGATAGATGGCGTTCCCTTGGGCGGGTGTTTCGTCGTTGGCATTGCCGGACGAACCGTGGTCGGGCGCACTCAAGTCGACCGCAACGTCGTTCTTCACTTCCTTGTCCGCAGGCGCTTCACCGTCGGGTTCTGCATCGTCGGGCATCTCTTGTTTCTCATTGGCGCCCTTCTCGGCGCGCGGCTCGGGTTCGGGACGACCGGGGTTCGGATCGGGTGGCTGATCACCGGCCGGGGCCGAGGGAATCGGTATTCCGCTCGTGGCGTCTTCCGGACGACCGGTCTGCTCGGTCGAGGCTTCCCCTTCACCCGATTCAGTGACTTCCGCGCCCGTGCCAGCATACAGGTTGCCCGCGACATCGAGCGCCAGGGCGCTCACTTCCGTCTCTTCCGCGTCATACAACACAAACGCCTTTCCACTGACCGCATGCACCTTATAGACGATGCCGTTCGGGTCGCTGCCGATATAGAGCGTAGTCATCCCGTCGAACGCCAGTGATAGTAAGTTGCTCTCGGTGCTGTCAAACAACACGCGCGGCTTGTCGTCCGGCGAAATCGAGATCAACTGCCCGTTCGGCCCCGTCGCGGCGAAGATGCGCCCGTCCGAGGCGACTTTGATCGACCAGATGTATTGCACGTCGTCCGACGAGAAGAGCTCGACCGGTTTCTCACCAGGCTTATCGACGCGGTAGACGATTCCCTTCTCCCCACCCGTGCCGACGAGCAGCCGCCCGTCACCATCCACCGCCAGTGAGAAGACACCCACGCAGTTTTCGATCGTGAACGCCGTCTCGACCTTGTCGTCGTTGATCTTCAGCACGATGCCCGAAGGCCCTGTACCCGCGTAGATCGTTCCATCCGGCGTCTGGGCCAGCGCGTAGACGGAACTGACCCGCGCGTCCTGCTCCAGCAACGTCTTCGTCGCCCGTGACAGCTTCAGGTCACCCAGGTTTGTCGCGACGACGTTTACGAACGTGCCGGTCCGAAAGTCGGCTTCATTCGTCTGCGTCCAGTTCGACGGGCCTGCCGCAAACGACTGGCCGGCCGCAAGAAGGATTAACCACGGAGACACGGAGGCACGGAGGCGTTTGCGTAAGTCGGGGATATGGCGAAAAGTCGATGCAATCATAATTGTATTCTCTATTATTATGCGAATCGCGGCTTTGTCTGGAATTACCCGATCCACGAAAGCGCCTCTGTGTCGCCGTGCCTCCGTGGTGAACCCTCTTATGCGCCTGGCCCGGTGGTCGGCTTGGCTCCCGCGGGCTTTGCTTTGTTTTCCGGGTCGCGTTTGTGCGGGCGATCGGCGTGGGCTTTTCGGTCAACTTCGATGTCGAACTGGGCCTTTCCTTCAAACACGTATTGAGATGGGATCACCTTCACGCTCGAACTGACGAACGCCGTCGTGTTGCTGCGACCGGCGCTGAGGAACACTTGCCGTCGTGAAGAGGGCAACCGTGGCATCGCCGTCCGACCGACCGCGACGCCGTCACTTTGCCGCTGCAGTCGCACGTACAGTGCGTCGCGGCGTACGTCGGCGAGTTCCTTCATCACGGCGAAGACCTGGTCAACGTTTTCCGTCATGAATCGGAACGGCTCGGCGGTCTGTTCTTCGGACAGGTAATTCTGCCAGTCGCTGAGCGTCAGGCTGTATGTGCCGTCCGGCAGGTCCGAGGGAATTTCCATCTCCACCGCCATCGTTGTCTCGGCAGCGCGGAAGGGGCGATAGGTGACGAACGCCTTGATTGTCTCACCGGGCAAAAACTTTGTGCGCGGCAAATTGACGTCCAGAATCTGGGCCAGCCGAGCCCCTTCCAAAACGCGCATCGTGCCACTGATCTTCGTCGGCAGCACGCGCTGAAACGGGTTCTCCGTCGCGGCAATCAACGGTGTGCCGAGTTGGAAGAATAGGTCCGCCGGTGATGAGTTGACCGCGGTATTTGCGAGCTTGAGTGACTTGCCGTTGCTGAACTCCACATTCAGGTCCATCTCCAGCGTGTGGTACTGCGGCAACTGTTTTTCACTCGCCAGTGACGTGAAGAGCACGATCGTCCCCAGCATCGGCACCAACTGTGGGTGCGGCGCGACCTCGTATTTGAAGTGTTTGTTCACCGACCCATCCGCGTAAACGATCTCGACATCCATCGGGATCATCCGTGGTGCCGGCCCGATCGTCCCCGCGATCGCGACATTCTGGTCGGCCGCGAGTGTGCCGACGATCTTGCCGATCCCACCGAGCTTAAAGCTGGTCGTCAGCGTCGGGATGATCGTCGACACCAGGCCGGTGCCCATGGGTAAATTGACCGGTCCTTCGTTCTGAAACGGGTGCCCGAAGCCCCACGCGCGACTGCCGATGACTTCCGTGCACGTGCCGAGCGCGGTCAAATCCAGATCGCCAATGACCAACGGCACCGTGATCGAACTACCGCGCGACAAGCCGGGGTCCTCACCTTTAGCGTCGTCGGCCGGGGCGCCACCACCGGCTTGCAGCGTCGTGAGGCCGTAGCTGCTGAGCAGCGGGCTCACCTGATTCAAAACGCCTGGTGTTAAGCCACCTGCTAGCAGAGGTACCGACATCGGGGTGAGGTTGGTCGGCAGCTTCGCCGACCGATTCGCCTTCGCGATATTGGGTGTAAAATCGTTCCACGACGCCAGTGGATAGTTCGCTGGTGGGGTGGTCATACCCGGTAGCATGACAGCATCCGTCACCGACCATCGCGTCGGTCGGCCGGCATCCACACTCGGGCCACTGGCTGGCAACGGGCGCGGGTCTGCGGGGACGTCGAGCATGTACTCGATCGGTTGCACGCCCGCGATCGGGTCCTTCGACAGGGACCAGCCATACGCCAGCGCGCCGATCATGCGTTCGTTGCCATGCTCGTCGATCAAGAAGATCGGTGATCCACTCATCCCCGCGATCACCCCGCTGTGCTCCAAGGCCGGCCCAAGGCAGCGGATGAGGACGATGTCCTCCTGCGGACCGAAGTTCTTGACGACGGTGATGACGTTCAGCTCAAAACGTTCTATCTTCGTCCCGCTGAAGACGCTCAGACCGTACCCCTTCATGCCCGGCTTCACGTCGGCCACGCGCATGTGCTGGGCAGGGTCAAAGTGCGAGATTCGGGAGGCCTGCGTCGTCGGGACCGTCTGCGCCATCGCTGGCGACGCGCCCCCGACCGACAAGATGATCGACGAAACAACAACAGGCACGAAACGGCTCATTCGTCCGATCCTCTCTGGTTCGAATCGGTCCCAGCGACCGATCGAATCGCGCATCGTACGAAGGTCCGCCATGGGGGACAAGAAGCTGTGGGTGACCAAACTATACATGATGCGCGATCCGTTCGGCTTGGCGATTTAACGCTGCAAGCAAGCCGGCGCGATGTCGTAATGTGCGAGGGGTCAAACGGTTAACCGTTATCATCGAGAAACGAGCCTCGTTTATAACGATAAACGCGTGGGAGACCAGTACAATCCCTGGCGTGGACTTCCTGCAGACCATCGGTGCAAAGATCGTGACCGCGGCCCTTGGGCTGGCGGTGATCGCGGGGGGAATCAGCTGGTGGCGCATGGAACAGACCGATCGCGACGCAGTCCTCGCTGCGACGGCGCGGGGTGGAGCATGGTTGTTGATCGTCCTCCTCGTGCCGTGGTTGCTTTTCTGGGTGATCCGTCGGGCCGCCAAGGCCGACACTAACCTCGCCGGTGCGTTGCTCGTGGTTGGCCTGACAATCGCCGAGGCCGTCTGGCTCGGGGTGATGTTCGGCACCCGCGACGCCTCCACCGCCACTTGGACATTCTTCGGCGCTGCGACGGTCGTGGCGGGCGTCTACAATCTCTTTACCTGCGACTGGATTGCGGAGAAGGTGAATTGAAGCGACGGTTATGCCCACGAATCGACACGACGTGACACGAATGATGCTCAAAGCAGACTGCAATCTTTTCGTGTACCTTCGTGCCGATTCGTGGGAGAGTGCTTTTTCGACGCGCCGTTGAGTAGCTGAGAATGACCATGCTCCAAACCGACCAACGCATCGGCGAATACGTACTCGACTCGCGCATCGGCGCGGGCGCGTTCGGCGAGGTGTGGCGCGCGCGGCATCACGTATGGCGCGACCAGCTCGTCGCGATTAAGGTACCGACGGAACCGCAATACCTGCGAACGCTGCAACGCGAAGGGTCGGCGCTGCACGGCCTGTTGCATGCCAACATCGTCAAGGCGGTCGCGTTCGACCCGTTCGCCGACCCGGCTTACCTCATGATGGAGTATGTCCCCGGCACGAACCTGCGACCTTTGATCAAGGGGCGCAAACTGTCGGCTGTCGATGCGGTCGCGATCCTGAGGCAGGTCTTGGCTGGCCTCTCTTACGCGCACAGCCGTGGGCTGGTCCACCGGGACATCAAGCCCGAGAACATTCTCATCCACGAGCGCGCCGCTAGCGAAGGCTACATCATCGACGGGCTGGTCAAGGTGACCGACTTCGGTTTGGGTCGTGCCACGCAGACAGCCGCGACGCAGTCGATAGCGTTCAGCGCGTCGTTGAACAACGACATTGGTCATGAACTTGCGGGCACGCTTGACTACATGGCGCCGGAACAACGGGCCGGTGAATCGGTCGACGGGCGGGCCGATCTTTACGCATGTGGTGTCGTGCTTTACGAGATGCTGACCGGTGAACGGCCAGCCGGCACGGAACTACCGAGCGACCTGAACGCGCAAGTGCCGCATTATCTCGACGACGCGTTTCGCCGATCGTACGCTCGCTTGGAAAAGCGGTATGCGTCCGCCGACGAATTTCTGGCTGCACTGGACGCGGGCGCGAAGCCTGCCTCGGCGAACCTGCCGATCCCGATGCCCTACGCGTCGCGTCGTGGTTGCCCGCAATGTCGGCAACCGTCGGATGCGGGTGACCAGTTCTGCATGTACTGCGGAACACAGCTGGTACCGTACGTCCGCCGTTGCGCCGCGTGCGGGGGGTATCCGGACCCCAGCGAGCCGGTGTGTGTCCTGTGTGGTCACGACCTGCGACTGGTCATTACCAAGGTAAACGCCTGAGATGTTCGAACCGTTCGTCATCCTCTTGACGGTGATCATCGTCGCGATTGCGTTCTTCTGCTTCGTCCTCTGGGCGATTGCCATGGTCGCGCGCCTGATCTGGCTGGCGCTGTGGGGCGGTACGAAGTTGACCTGGCGGATCGCCACCGGCGCGGAACCTCCGCATCCCACCTTCACCAACGCGACACCCGCGCCTCGGCGGTTCACCAGTCGCTGTCACAACGACAAGTGTCGCGCGCCATTGCCCGCGTCGGCTCGATTTTGCGTCCGCTGCGGTGCCTCGACCTCCGCTGGGGCAAAACGGGTGGCATAACCCTTCCCACGTCGGCTATAACAGGCTGACAGCTCACCCATGAACGTCCTCAACTTCATCTTCGCCGTGACCGGGTGGGTGTGGTTGGTGATACTTGTGATCGCGGGGCTCTTCATTCGCATGAAGCGGAGGAAGCGCGGGAATACCGTGGAACGGAGTCCGAACAAACGATGAGAGCTGACTCAGACCCATCCACGCACCGCGCTCGCGAGCAGCAGATCGTCGAGCATGTTATGCGCTTGCTCGACGACCCACGGCTGCGCATCGACACGACGCTTGGCCGCAAACCGGTCAACGGGTTGATGAAGGACGTGAAGCAGTCCGACCGCGGTACGGATCTGAAGCGTACGATGACAGACCTGGACAAGCCCGACCGCACACTGCAGTCGCAGATGCCGCTTGGGGAGTCGATCGATGTAACGGTGTCGCAGAAGAAGTGGTGGTTCCTGAAATCACCGGTCGGGCGGCTGTATGTGACGTGCG
>JBBRHE010000205.1:0-6486 GCA_038223165.1 Tepidisphaerales bacterium | reverse complement strand
TGGTCACGTCATTCCCAGCCGTCGTGCCGAAGACGACGCAGTGCCCACCCTGCGCGAGCATCGCGAGCACCTTGCCGAAATGGGGGCCACCGATGGAATCAACGATGAGGTGGTAGGGTCCATGCGCTGCGGCACCGGATGGATCACCGCCGACGATCACCTGGTCTGCGCCACTGCGTTGGACGACCGCGGCGCGTTCCTGACCGCGCACGGTCGCGACGACGGTCGCGCCCGCGAGCTTGGCGAGCTGGATGAGGAAGTCGCCGGTGCCACCGGTCGCGCCGGTGATGAGTACGTTGCGCCCAAGGATCAACCCACCTCTGGCCAGCGAGTACAACGCCGTCAACCCCGCGACGGGCAATGTCGAGGCGACCGCGAACGACACACTATCTGGCAGTTCCGCCAGCGCGTTGATCGGCACCGCGACGCGTTCACCCCACGCGCCAACGTACATCAACCCGACGACACGAGCGCCGACCTTGGGTCCCGTCCCATCGGCCGCCGCCTGTTCGACCACGCCCGCCAAATCCCACCCCGGTCGCCGACCCGCCGGCGCGGTCATGCTGTATCGCACTTCCCCACGGTTGACGGAGATCGCATGCACGCGCACGACCGCCTGATCGGGCAGTGGCTGCGGGTCTACCACGTCCTTGATGACAAAGCGTTGGGGAACCGAAGGATCGATAACGACGGCACGATTGGACATGAGAGTGTTCTCCAAGAACGGGAGCTTTCTGGTGCCACAGGCGGCTTGCCCGCCCGTGTCTTGGCCGTCCTACGAGCAAGACGAAACGCGAACAAGCGGATGTCGCGGATCAACCGGCATCTCGGATGGATGATACGCTCGCCAGCTCGACCAAGCATAGTCCGCTGCCACGGCACAGAGCCCGCGTCGTACCGGATTGTGGTGGATGTAATCGATCATCCTGGCAAGTACGCTCGGGTCGGTGACATTTCGATCGTAGCCCGGTCCCTCCTGCCAGAATCGAAACGATGCTTTGCCTGGACGGTCTCTGATAGTCAACCGGTGGAGCATCGGATCATTGCACTGTTGCAGGAGTTGCTTCACCCGGAACGAGAACGGTCGTTTGATCGCGTAGAGCAGGGCCGCAATGGGGGAGGCTCCGTGGTTTGGATGGGCGAGCAGATGAACGTGTTCCGGCATGAACACGAACGCGAGCAGGTCGTATTGATGACCTTCGGTTGCGCGCATGATAGACGTCGCCAGCATGGCCAGGACTTGGTGGTCCGTCAGGAGGGCCCATCGTTGATAAGAGGAGAAAGTCAGTTCGTGCGCATGACCGGGAAGGTCGAGGTGGCGAATCGTCTTGCGATGGGTCGCGGGGTCAAACGGCGATGGCACGGGCGGGCAAGCCGCCTGTGGCACCGCGGGCGGATGATCGCCGCCGGCGTTCATAATACCTCAACCGCCCGCGGGTAGCTGCCCAATACGGTCAATTGCAGGCAATGGGCCTTGGCGGCGTTGATGGCTTGCTGCATCTTGGCGTCGTCGGCGTGACCCTGGGCGTCGATGAAGAAGTAGTACTCCCAGTTGACCTTCTTGCTGGGCCGCTTCTCGATGTCGGTCAGATTGATGCCGCTTTCCTTGAAGACGTCGAGCACCTCGGCCAGCGCGCCGGGCTTGTGGGCAGTGGTGAACATGATGGCGGTCTTGTCGTCACCGGTCTTGCGGGCCGGTTCTCGACCGATGACGAAAAAGCGGGTGACGTTGTCGGGGTTGTCCTCGATGTTCTCGAACAGGATCGCCAGCCCGTAGTGCTCAGCGGCCAGTCGCGAGCCTATCGCCGCGGTGCCAGGTTGGACCGACGCCAGCTCCGCGGCCTTGCCGGTGCTGGCAGCGGCTTGCGTGTCGCGATCCTTGGCGGTTGCGCCGAGGAATGTGCGGCACTGTGTGAAAGCCTCGGGTTTGCTGTAGATCGTCTTGATCTTCTCCCACGGGTCGCGTGCCAGCAGGTTGTGGTGGACTGTGATCAGCACTTCGGCGCAGATCTTGGCCGACGACGACAGGAACGCGTCGAGCGTGTCGACGACCCCGCCATGGATGCTGTTCTCAACGGGAACGAGACCGTAGTCGATGTGCCCACGCAAGACCTCCTCGAAGACCGAGGGGATGTCGCTCAGCGGAACGTAGTCGACACTGTGTCCGAACTTGCGAACACTGGCCTCGTGGCTGAACGTTCCTTCAGGCCCGAGGAAGCCGATCTTCAACGGCCGCTCGAGCGCGAAGCTGCCGCTCATCATCTCGCGGTAGATCGCTTCCAGGCTGCGGTTGCTGAGGGGGCCTTTGTTCAGCGCCCTCACCTTCTCCATGACTGCCTTCTCGCGATCGGGCGCGTAGATGGGGGCGTTGTGCTGCTGCTTGACCTTACCGATTTGGACGACGACTTTGGCGCGCTCGTTGAGGAGACGGACGAGTTCGTCGTCGATCGTGTCAATCTGCTTGCGCAACGGATCCAGGTCGGATTGTCCAGGCATGCCGGCGGTTGTAGCGGCATCGGTGGGTGGCGGCAAGTGTCACCCCACCGAGCGATCGAGCAACATGCGGGCGTATTCGTTGTCCCGCCGTTCGTCACCGAGGGTCGAGGGTTCTCCGTGACCCCCGAGCAAACGCGTGTTGTCCGGCAGTTGCATGACGCGTTGCACGGACTTGGCGAGGTCCTCAAAGTTGGAATCGGGCAGGTCTGTCCGACCCACAGCACCACCGATGATCAAATCGCCACCGATCAGCAGTTCCTCGCTGGCGATGTGATAGCAGACATGCCCGGGACTGTGGCCTGGCGTGTACAGGACCTTCACTGCCAGCGACCCGATCGCCAGGTCCTGGTTGTCTTCCACGTATGCATCGGCACTTCGGGGTGGAATCTCGAACGGCAGCGAGAAGAAGCTGGCGCCGGGCTTTTGAAGCTTGCGCTCGTCGAGCCTGTGAATCAGCACCTTGGCGTTGGGAAATCGGTCGGTCACGACCTTGTGATCGGCAGTGTGGTCGAAGTGACCATGCGTCAACCACAGGCCGATGAGGTCCCAGCCGTTGGTCTGGACGGAATCGAGCAGTGGGGTGACGGTGTGATCGGGCGCGTCGAACAATACCGCGACCTTCGCCACCTCATCGGCGACGACGAAGCAGTTTGTGTTGGCAATGCCGCCGGTGTGCATGAGGATTTTCATGATCTGGTTCCGCTAAAAGTCAATGCCGATCTGCCTGCGCATTTCGTCGATGACGCGCATGTTACCGAGCGTGTCCTGCTTCGACACGGCAGGGGGTTTGCCGTCCAGCACCGCCTTGGCAAAGTCGTCAGCTTCCAGGCCGTACAGTTCACCACCGGCGTCGACCTCGAAGGTCTGCCGGGGTGGAGTGGTCGGCGAAGCGACCTTGCCGACCGTGTCCATGCGTGGTGGTGTGCCCCGCGCGATCGTGTACTGTGCCTTCGTCTTCGGCGGTTTCCAAGGCACGGGCACTTCGATCCAGCCCTCGGCGCCGCAGATCGTCGCGATGTTGTCGGCCTGGGTGTCCATGGCACAGTTGAACGTCGACAGCACGCCGCTCGGGAAGACGAGCGTTCCCGCGACGCGGTCGTCGACGCCGGTCTCGTGCTTGCGCCCGACCGCGTGGACCGCGATCGGTTCTTCACCCGTCAACGTGCGGGCAAAACTGATGCAATAGCAACCGACATCCATCAACACGCCCCCACCCAGCTGCGGCTCGAACCGCACGTTGCCCTCGATGCGCGTCGTGCGGTAGCAGAAGCTCGTGCGGATCAGGTTCACCGTACCGATCGCGCCGTCGGCAATCGCTTTGCGAACCGCGTGCGTCAAAGGGTGCGATCGGTACATAAACGCCTCGACGAGCACGCGCCCGTACCGCTCGGCTGCGTCGAACATCGCGGTCGACTCATCGGTGTTCAGCGCGAAGGGCTTTTCGCACAGCACGTGCTTACCGGCAGCGAGCGACTTGATCGTCCACTCCTTATGCATCGAATTGGGCAACGACACATAGACCGCATCAACCTCAGGATGCCGGATCAGCTCCTCATACGATCCCACCGCCGCCCCGACACCGTTGGCCGCTGCGAAGGTCTGTGCCGACGGCAATTGACGCGACCCCACGACCGCGAGCGTGCCTCGCTGCGATGCCGCGACGCCTTGTGCGAATTGCCGGGCGATGTTGCCCGTGCCCATGATGCCCCATCTCAACTTCGTCATGACGTCGCTCCTTCGAAAACACCTGTGCCATTCTTACCGTGGGCCGGCGGTTTCTGGTATCCTTTGTTGTTCAAGATTCGAACGCGAGGAACACCGAAGATGTCCGACACCGCCAGCATCCTGAAACGAGGCGCCGACAACCTGATCGGCAACTATGCCCGCCTGCCCATCGTCATGGCCCGCGGTGAGGGCAGCCGTTTGTGGGACACGGACGGCAAGGAATACATCGACCTCTTCGCAGGCTTCGGGGGTAGCGTGCTGGGGCATTGCCACCCCGATCTCGTGTCAGCAGCGACCGAACAGGCCAAGAAACTCTGGCATGTGGGCAACACGTTCTATACCGAGCCGCAGATCGAGCTGGCCGAGCGGTTGAACAAGACAGCCTTCACCGGCAAGGCTTTCTTCTGTCACAGTGGGCTCGAGGCCAACGAGGCCGCGGTCAAGCTCGCGCGGTTGCGCGGTGGGGAAAAGGCTGGCAAGCGCTGGAAGACCGTCTCGATGAACCGCTCGTTCCACGGCCGATCCCTCGCGATGATCGCCGCCACAGGCAACCCCGCGGTCAAGGCCGGCTTCGAACCGGCGGTGCCGGGCTTCTCGCATGTCGACTTCGGTGACCTCGAAGGGCTCGCAGCGGCGATCGACGGGGAGACGGCGTCGGTCATCATGGAACCGATCCAGGGTGAAGGAGGCATTCACACCGTTCCACCCGAGTACGCGGTGGAAGTGCGCCGATTGTGCGACGAGCGGGGCGTCACACTCATCTTCGACGAGGTCTGGACCGGTTGTGGCCGAACGGGCCGATGGTTCGGTCATCAATACTTCAAGGACGCCTTCGGCAAGACCGTCGAGCCGGACATCATGACAATCGGAAAGGCCATCGGTGGTGGGCTGCCCGTCGGTGTGATGTTCGCCAAGCCCGAGATCGCCAAGCTGCTCGTTCCCGGAAAGCACGGTTGCACGCTCGGTGGCAACCCGATCTGCATGGCGGCAGCGAAGACGATCTTCGACGTCATCGAACGCGAGAAACTGCTCGAACACGCTACGGTTCTTGGCGAGCACGCGGTCGCACGCTTGAAGAACGACAAGCGCATCAGCCCCAAGATCGCTGCCGTTCGCGGGAAGGGGCTGTTCCTCGGCATCGAACTGAAAGCGCCACCTGACAAGATCGCCGAGAAGGCACTCGAGCGCGGCGTGATCATCAACCTGACCGCCAAGTCAGTGATCCGACTTGCGCCACCGATCAACATCGATCGCGCAACGTGGGACGCCGGACTGGACCGGACCATCGAGACGATCGCGGCGTTGTAGAGCACTTGCATGTTGCCAAAGCGGAACCATCTTCTGCTCACCGGCCTGCTCTTGCTCAGTGGCTGCTTCTGGCGTCACGAGGAAAAGGGCGGCGACGTCGCGCCGCAAGGGATCGCCGATGCAAGTGGCACACCGTTGCTGGTGACGCGATCAAATCCACTGGATCCACCGTCAGACGCACGCGCCGAGCCGGAGGTGATGACGCGGATGGACGTGTACGTCCTGACGATCCCCGCCGGCACGGTCAGCCTTGATGACAGCTTCTGGAAGCGCATCGACGAGACCACGCTGGCACCCGAGACGTACGACGTGCTCTTCAAAAACGGTGTGCGCGTCGGGCTTGCGCCGACAACGGAGTGGGAGCATTTCCGGCAGATCATCGAGCGAAACCCGGCGGTCACACAGCGGGGGGACTACGTCGCGTCGGACGGGAAGGCCGTCGAGCTCAGCGTGCGCAAGGACGTGGAGTCGCAGACGATCTTCTACATCGACGCCACCAATCGCCTGCAGGGGCGCTCGTACGACCGCTGCGAGAACCTGATTAACGTGACGTTCCAACCCGCCCCACGCACGGCGGGCGCGGTGCGCGTCGCGCTGGTCCCGGTGGTGCGTTCACAGCGCATGCGACTTCAGTACGACGCCTCGAACACGGGCAACGAGGTTCAGTACGTCGCGCCTGAACGGCTGTATGACCTGAACTTCACCGCTGAGATTCCCACCAACCAATTTCTCGTCGTCGCGCCGAGTCGTGAAGGGCGTTGGCCGACCAGTCTTGGCAGCACGTTCTTTGGCGTGGCCGGTGCAACCGAGCAACTCGAGCGAGTCGTGCTGCTCGTCCCGCGCATTGTCCAATTGCAGCAAGTGAAGTGACGTTGTGATTACGCCGTCTGTACGACGGCGGCCGATGTCGTCAGTCGACCCTCAGCGAAGGCCGTCAGCAAGTTGTTCACCGTCTTG
>JBBRHE010000204.1:0-6523 GCA_038223165.1 Tepidisphaerales bacterium | reverse complement strand
GCAGATCATCTCGACGGCGCCGGCGGCGGCGATGAGATGGCCCATCATCGACTTGATGCTGCTGATGGGAACTTTCTTGGCGCGCTCGCCGAAGAGCGTTTTGATCGCGGTGGTTTCGTTGCCGTCGTTTTCACCGGTGCCGGTGCCGTGGGCGTTGATGTAGTCGATGTCGGCGGTCGTCAGCTTCGCGACCGAGAGCGCTGCCCGCATCGCGATGACCGCGCCGGCGCCACCGGGGGCCTGGTCGGTGATGCGATAGGCGTCAGCGGTCGAACCGTACCCGACGACCTCCGCGAGAATCGTCGCACCACGCGCCTTGGCGTGGTCGAGCGTTTCCAGGATGACGACACCCGCCCCTTCACCGAGGACGAACCCCTTGCGGTTGCCGTCGAACGGCCGGCTGGCCCGTGGGGGGTCTTCGTTGGCATCGGAGAGGGCGGTTAGGCGGTTGAAGCCGGTGACGCCGAACGGGTGGATCATCGAGTGGGCACCCCCGCCGATCATCACGTCTGCATCCCCGCGACGCAGAATTTCGGTGGCCTCACCGATGGCCTGCGTCGAGGCGGCACAGGCGGTCAGACAATTGAAGGCCGGGCCTTGCGCGCCGGTCAGCAACGCCAGGTGCGACAGCGGCATGTTGGGCTCCTGCTCGAGCTCGCGGGTGACGTCCATCGTCGCCAACGCGAGTTTGGCCCATTTGACCGAGTCCATCGTGTCTTTATCAGGTTGCCACGCAGCGAGATTCGCGTGTGTGAAGGCGTCAAAGTCGAGCGAGCCTTCACCGCTACCGAGGTAAATGCCGACGCGGTCGAGATCGAGCTTGGATTTATCCAAACCGGCACTTTTCCACGCCTGTGCGCAAGCGCCCAGGGCAAACTGGGTGTTGCGGCCAGCACCGTTGTGAATGGCAGCGACGGCGTCACCGATGTCGGTCGCGGGGTCGTAGTCTTTCACTTCGGCGCTGATCTGCGTCGGAAAGGTCGACGCATCGAACAGCGTCGTCCGAGCGATGCCTGAATCGCCAGCCAGCAGGCGCTTCCAGACGGTCTCGATGGAATGACCCATCGGGGTGACCCAGCCAATGCCTGTGATGACGACTCGGTTCATGGTTGTAACTCGTAGGGTGGGCACTGCCCACCGGCTGCTGTCGGAAAGAAAATGGTGGGCAGTGCCCACCCTACATCACACCTTCTTCAACACCATCGCTGCGTTCTGACCACCGAGGCTGTAGACGCTGCTGATGGCGACGTTGATGGTGGCGTCGCGGGTTTCGGCAGCGATGTTGAGCTTGACGCCGTCGATTCCCTTGGCCGTGTTCTTTGCCGGGGGGATTTTGCCGTGATGCATCGCAAGCACCGCGGCGGCGGCGTCGACACCACTGCCGGCGTGGAGATTGCCCGTCTGGGCCTTGGGTGTCGAGATTGCGACACGGTCCAGGCCGTTGCCGAAGACGGTTTTCAGGCCGGCCAGTTCGGCTCGGTCGTGGGTCGGGATGCCCAAAGCGCACGGCACGAGCAAATCGACCGCTGCGGGGGGCAGGTTCGCTTCTGCCAGCGCCTTGCTGATCGCCTTACCGTAACTGTGGCCCGACGGGTCGGGCGTCGTCACGCTGTACGTGTCCTGACTGGCGCCGAAGCCGACGATCTCGGCGTAAATCTTCGCGTTGCGCGCGACGGCGTGTTCGTAGGATTCGAGGATGAACAGGCCGCCACCTTCACCCACCACCGTCCCATCGGCCGCATCGTCGAACGGCCGGACGGCGGTGTCGGGCGAGTCGTTGTGCGTTGTCGTCAGCCGCTTTAACAGCGTTTGGCGCACCATGCCCATGGGGACGACCTTGGTCTCGGCGCCACCGCAGATCGCCAGGTCGGCATCGCCACGTTGGATGGTGCGGTAGGCTTCACCAATTGCCAGGTGGCTCGACGCGTCGGCACAGGTGATCGTGTTCGATGGGCCTTTGAGCTCGTGAATAATCGTCACGTGGCACGCGAGCATGTTGGGCAGGTACTTCAGCAGCCACAACGGTGTCAACTGGGTCATGCCTTCCTTGCCCCAGACTTTCAGGTCGAGCGTGTCACCATTGCGAGCGGTGTTGAGGGCGCTGGTCAGTTCGTTCAGATCGGTGCTGAGCAGCCCCGCGCCGATGTTGCAGCCGAAGCGGTCACCGTTGATCTCGGGCTTGTCGGTATACGCCTTGGATTTCAGGCCCGCGTCCTTGAACGCATCGTCCGCCGCGATGACAGCGAGTTCTATGTCGCGGGCCATGACTTTGGTGGCCTTGCGATAGCTTTTGGGGACGTAGTCACCGATCTTGTACGCCGGCACTTCACCCGCAATCTGGCAAGGGAAGCCCGCGGGGTCATAGGACGCGACACGGTTGATGCCGCTCTTCCCGGCGATCAGGTTCTCCCAGAACGCCGCAGCGCCGATCCCGATGGGGGAGACCACGCCAACACCGGTGATAACGACTCGACGGTTACTCATTGGAACCAACTTAGGACGACGGTCGCGTCCGGATCAAACCTGGCCAGCATGTTACAGGGGGATGCTCGCCGCGTCGCGGTATGTCTTGAGCAGGGACGTGAACTGCTCGGTGAAGACGAAGTTGTGCTCAGGGAACTTCATCCCCTTCATGTTCTGGTCGACATGGCTGAACATCAATTCGATGTCCGCTACGAGTTCGTTGGAGCCAGCGGTTACGGTTCCCTTGATCGACGCGCCCTGCTCGTTCAGTTGTTCGATGACCGCTGCGAACGTGATCGTTTCCCCAGGTCGGACCAACCGATGAAACGTCGCGCGGTTGATTTTGGCCAGCACGACCTTCTCTTCGAAGTTGCGGGCCTCGCCGACCAAAATGCCCGACGTCTGGGCCATGCCTTCGATGATCAGGCTGTTGGGGACGATTGGGAACGCCGGGTAGAGGTCGTGCAGGTGCTCTTCGGCGAGCGAGACGTTCTTCACCGCCGTCGCACTCGTGCGCGGCGTGAACTCGGTGAACTTGTCGATCCAGATCCATCGCATGGGAGTAGGCAGTAGGCAGTGGGCAGTAGGCAGTAGGGAGTAATGGCTCGTCTGCCTACTGTCTACCGCCTACTGCCTACTTTGCTTAGGCCGCCGTCTTCTTTTCCAAATACGCCACAATATCCTGCACGCTGAACAGGTTGGCGATGAGCGCCACGTCGCGGGTTTGTTCCAGTTCGCTCAGATCGGCGTTGGGCATACGGCGTTTGACTTCGGCCATGCCGGCGTCGTTCAGTTTGTTGTCGACGACGAACGCCGGGTCAAGCTGTTCGGGGAACAGTTCACCTCGGGGGATCTTGATGCCGAAGGCTTTTTCCAGGCGGAAAACAATGTCGAGGAAGTCGATGCTCTCGGCGCCGAGGTCGCCGCGCAATGTGGCGCTGGGGGTCACGTCCTCATCATCGACACCGAGCGCGTCGACCAGAACGTCCTGAACCTTGTCGAAGATTTCATTGTGCGAGAGAGCCATCGTATCCATCCTTCTCTTAAGCAATGGCCTCAGCGAGCGTGGCCGGAACACCAGTGGCGTTCAGGACCTGCCAGCGAAGGCGGTTGTGTTCCGTCAGTTTACCGTCGAGCTCGGCCAATGTCGGGTTTTTGTCAGTGAGGTTGAAGTAACTCAGTTCGACCTTAGCGGTAAATGCCTGTTCGGGCCCGACCGTGCCGACCGCTTTGAAGACCGCACCGGTGTCGGTGGGATTGGTCAGTTCGACGGTCAGCCGTAAAACGTTCCCCGGGGCGACGAAGTGACCATACTTGACGTTGCGGGCCTCTTTCAGGACCGCGATCGACTTGGCAAACCCCGTCCGCTGGTGCAAAAGCCAACCGGCCGCCTGCGTGGCCGCCTCGAGCATCAACACACCGGGCAGTACGGGAAAAGTGGGAAAGTGGTCCCCGAGATACTCTTCCGCCAAGCTCACGTACTTCACCGCGACGATGCGATCGCTGCCGAGCTCTTCGACCTTATCTATCAGATTGAATCGCACGGCGCGTAAACCCTTCCCGAAGTGGGAGTTTGTATCGGTCGTCCGATTGGATTGCAAGAAGACCGGGGGACTAGGCGAACGCCGAGACGCCATAAACGCCAGGTGAATAAAGTCGAGGAAGACACGGAATGAAGAACGTTTAGCGAGGCTTTGCCTTGCTCGGTCGTGTATCTTCCATCCCGGCGTTCTCTTTCTTGGCGTTTCCCTTACCTGGAGTTCTTGGCGTCATGGCGTTCATCAAATCCATCGCAGCTCGCCCAAGTCTTGACAACGAGCTCAAAACCACCACAATGCTCCGCTTTCCGTAATTTTCAGGCATTGGACGAGGCAATCATGTACGCGATCATCGAAGAAGGCAGTCGGCAGTTCAAAGTCACCAGCGGCGACACGATCCTGATCGACCGCGAGCTGGGCGACGCCAAGACCGTGACGTTTGACCGCGTCCTGCTCATCGCTGGTGAAGGGTCCCCCAAAGTTGGCGCCCCGCTCATCGGTGGCGCGACCGTCGTCGCCGACGTCGTCGGTGAAGTGAAGGGCAAGAAGGTCGAAACCGTTCGTTACCAGCGCCGCAAGGGCTTCCACAAGACGATCGGCCACCGCCAGCAGTACACCAAGGTGAAGATCACCGGCATCAACGTGTAAATCCACGTTTGCCAACCGAACGAAAACGAGGAACGGGCGACCCTGCATGGGGTCGCCCGTTTTGCGTTTCCATCACATCCTTCGTTATGATCGACTTCGATCATATAACGGAAGGGTATCAATCCATGGCGGCGAAGAATTTCCTGGCATTTGATCTGGGTGCGGAGAGTGGACGGGCGGTCCTCGGCACGCTGGACAGGGGGCGGTTGACGCTCGACGTCAAGCATCGCTTTCCAAATCCTAACGGCCTGATGAACGGCAAGTTGCAATGGAACCTGCTTCAACAGTGGGAAGAACTCAAGACCGGCCTGCGAAAGACCGTCGCGGGCGATGCTGCAGTGAAACTGGATGGGCTGGGTGTCGACACGTGGGGCGTCGATTTTGGATTGATCGGGCCGGGTGGGGATGTGCTGGGCAACCCGGTCATGTATCGCGACCCACGGACGAACGGGATGATGGAGAGCATCTTTGCTCGCGTGCCGCGCGAGCAAGTGTTTGGCGCGACCGGGCTGCAGTTCATGGTCTTCAACACGCTGTTTCAGCTTGAGGCCGTCCGCACGCGCACCCCCCAGATTCTTGACGCTGCCGAGTCATTGCTGTTCATGCCGGACCTGTTCCACTACCTGTTCAGTGGTCAGCGGACGATCGAATCGTCGATCGCCAGCACGAGCCAGATGGTCGACCCGCGAACGCAGCAATGGGCTACCGACCTGCTGAACAAGCTCGGCATGCCGACGCGATTGCTGGGCAAGATCGTCCCCGCAGGCACGATCATCGGAACGCTTAAAAGCGACGTGGCGAGCGAATGTGGTGTTCGCAGTGACGTGCCAGTGATCGCCCCCGCGTCGCACGACACCGCCAGCGCCGTCGCAGCGGTGCCGGCGAAGGAGGGGTCTTCGTCGTGGTGTTATATTAGCTCGGGGACGTGGTCGCTCATGGGCGTCGAGCTCGATCAGCCGATCGTCAACGAAAAGTCGCTGGCGCTGAATTACACGAACGAAGGCGGCATCAGTGGGACGACGCGGTTCCTGAAAAACATCATGGGGCTCTGGCTGGTGCAGGAGTGCCGCCGGCAATGGGCTCGCGAGGGAAGTGAGTTTGACTACACAACCCTGACGAAGCTGGCCACCGATGCCAAAGCGTTTGGCCCACTGATCAATCCGGACGAAGGCCCGATGCTTCAACCGGGAGACATGCCCAACAAGATTGCGTCGTTCTGTAAGCGCACAGGCCAAGCGGCCCCTGAGTCAGCCGGCGCGTTCGTCCGGTGCTGTCTGGAAAGTCTGGCGCTGACGTATCGCAAAACGCTCGAAGGTTTAGAAAGCGTGCTCGGCCGACGGTTGGATGTGATCCATATTGTTGGTGGGGGTTGTCAGAACGAGTTGTTGAACCAGATGACCGCCGACGCGTGTGGACGCACGGTCGTCGCAGGCCCGGTCGAAGCGACCGCTGCGGGCAATATCCTTACGCAGGCAATGGCGACGGGGGACGTGAAGTCACTGGCCGACGCACGGGCGATCGTGCGGGCAAGTTTTGACGTGAAGACCTACGAACCGCGCGACGTTCAATCCTGGGACGCCGCTTACATGAAGTTCAGTGAAGTGGCAGGATGAATTGTCCGACCCCACTCCCATGTACCACTGAGAATGGTCAGGGTGAGGGTGATTCGGACTGGCAAAAAGCGATCGATGCCCTCTAGCGCCTTTGCGCTTCTGTCGTATCAGAAGCGCAAAGGCGCAAGTGATAAATCCGGCGTGTCTGGCGTCTGAAATCACCCTCACTCAACCTCTCCCGGCGTACCGGGAGAGGTGTAATGGGACAATTACCGTTCGCGTGGTTGTTGGGGTTGCTGAGGTTGCGTGCGGCTCAGCAAC
>JBBRHE010000203.1:0-6601 GCA_038223165.1 Tepidisphaerales bacterium | reverse complement strand
CGGCGCTGCCACATAGCATGACGCGGTCGAGTTTATCGTCGTTCCCGCCGGAGACGCTGTCAATTCATTGGATTTTTGTTGACACGCCAATCTGTTGTTAGGTATATGTGTGGGCCATGAAACTCCTCCAACAACTCGCGCTGGTTTGTCGGCGGAAGGGGATGGCCAGGACGACCGTCGATGCGTACGGCGGGTGGGTGAATGCGTATTTGCGGTTCATTCAGCGTCGAGACGGGCAATGGCGGCATCCAACGGAACTGGGAACGGCCGACGTCGAGGCGTACTCGAATTTACCTGGTGGGCGAACGACACCTGTCGGCCTCGTCGCAGAATCAGTGTCTCAACGCCCTGGTGTTTCTTTACAAGCACGTGTTGGAGGATGCTATCCCGCAGAACCACCTGGGAAAGTTTGTTCTGCTGCGGGCCCCAGAAAATGGGACAGGTACATATCTTCGACAAATGTACCTGTGCCATTATCCTCATCCCGAGCAACGCTACGAGGAGAAGGGAGTCCATTCACCCCGCAAGTCAGCCCCGCTCCGGACGCGGGAACGCGTTCCTGCGTTGCGGGGATCTCTTCCTGCGATCAAATCGCTCCATGAACCGATCCGGGGGCTCGATGGCCCGTTGGTCTCGCGCCGCGGCGCATGCTGCGGGCGGCGTAGAGCGGTGGGGGTTTACCGTAAGGCGATCGGTCAAACAATCCGTTGGATGACGATGATCGTTTGATCGTCCTGTGGCTCTTCACCGCAGCGCCACGCGTCGACGGCGGTGCGGAGGACTTGCATGAACTGTAGTGGATTACGGTTAACGCCGTCAGTCAACAGCGCGATGACGCGGTCGCTTTGAAATTGTTCACCGGCGGGATTGAAGGTTTCAAAGATGCCGTCGGTCGCGACGAGCAGCATGCCACCAACATCCAATTGCAACGGTTCGCCGGCGGTGGCGGGCCATTGCGGGCTGAAGCCGAGGGGATAGGTCGGCGTGTCGAGTGTCTCGACCGGGCCGGTAGCGGTAGGGCGGACGAGGATGGGCCCGTGACCGGCGCTGGTCCATTGAAGCACACCGTCGCTGCCCAAGATGCCGAGGAAAATCGTGACGAACTGACCGTCTTTCAGATCTTCACACAGACGGAGGTTGGCGCGAGCCAGGAGTTGGGCAGGGTCGGTCTCGTACTCGACGAGTGAACGGATGATCGCGCGCACCTGCGACACGATGAGCGCCGGGCCGATGCCGTGGCCCGATGCGTCGGCGAGGAAGATCGCCAGTCGGCCGTCGGGCATGGTCCAGAGATCGAAGCAATCACCCCCGGTGATTGAAGCGGCCTGCGTCCAACCAACCACGGCGATGCCCGGCACTTCGGGGGGGTGTTCGGGAATCATGGCTTCCTGAACGCGCTTGGCCAGGTCCATCTCACGCCTTAACGATTCGCGTTCGACGGCGGCTTGCTGCAGGTGAAACCGCTGGATGGCAACGCCTGCGTGGTCGGCGAGCAGTTGCAGGATGGCAGGGTCGGAATCGCTGTACCCGTCGCCAATCTTATTGACGGCTTGGATCACACCGACCGGCCGACCGTCGATGCCGACCATCGGCGCGGTCAGCAGGTTGCGCGTGACGAAACCCGTGCGGCGGTCCACTTCCGGGTTGAATCGAGGGTCTTCGTACGGCTTGGGCACGTCGATTGCGATGTTCGATCCGAATGCCTGCCCGACGATGCCAGCGGTCGCAGGCACACGAATCTCGTGCGAGTGAAGCGCAACCTTCGTCCAGAGCTCGTTCGTCTGCGCATCATGCAGGAAAATGCTCGCCCGCTCGCAGTCGAGCAGTGACGTAGCGGCCTGTGCAATGTGGTCGAGCAGGACCTCCAGGTCCGTCGTGACCGCGAGCATGCGCGACAGGTCGAGCACGCCCTTCAACTGCTGCGGGGAAATGTGAGCGGGAAGCGAGTCCATTTTGGTGCGGTTGAACAGAACCACGTTATCCGTTTCGGCGCAGAATTGAAACGAAATCACTTCTCGGTAAAGACTATCTTCCCGTCAAACGGGTCGGTCGGTGGGTTGGCGATGTGGATCGTGCATAGTTCGCGATAGATGGCGGTCAATTTGCTGGGGCCATGGGCGGCGTCAAACTCGTCGGCAGCGAGCAGCGCCTCGGCGAAGGCCTTACTTCGATAATGGTTCACGACGCGCGACGTGCGCTGACAGAGTTGCCGCGTGTCTTCGGGCGCATCGGTCGAGAAACCACACACTTCAAAGGTCATCACGCCCTGCGTCTTGCCTGCTACCTGCAGGGCGCCGATCGGCCGGATTAGGAAGCGGTCATCGATCAGCTCGGCCGTTCTCTCGCTGATCAAAATTGACGTGCCGGTCATCTTGTTGGCCGATTCCAACCGCGCTGCAAGGTTCACGTTGTCACCCAGCACCGTATAGTCACTGCGGTCGGCCGAGCCGGCGTCACCAACGACCATCGTGCCTGTGCAGATGCCGATGCGCATGTGGACGGGAGGAAGGTTTTCACGGATCAGTTCTTCGTTGAAGACGGCAAGGGCGTCCTGCATTCGCAACGCTGTCGTCACCGCATCGATCGCGTGGTTCGCGTTGTGCACTGGCGCGCCGAAGAAGAACATGATGCCGTCGCCGAGGAATTTATTCACCATCCCGCGCTGGGCGGTGATGACAGGTACCATAATTCCAAGGTAACGGTTCAATAGTGCGACGATTCGCTCGCCCAAGCGTTCCGAGTGGCTGGTGAAACCCGCAAGGTCACTGAAGCAGACCGTCATCTCACGGCTCTCACCTTCGAGCCGTACGTCCTCTCGCTCCATGAGATAGTTGACGAGCGTGGGGTCGACATACGAACGGAAGCGGCGCGTGATGCGCGACCGCTCGGAACTTTCAATGACGATCCGCGCCAGCGAACAGCCTGACCAGACCGATGCTATTGCGATCTGCGGTGTCGCGAGGCCCACGATGAGTCCGAGATGATCGAAGAAATACAACCCGTTCAGCAGCACGTAGCACATCCCAATCAGGGAGGTGATCACAAACCCAGCCAGCGGCGAGAAACGCCACGCGATCAGGACGGTCACGAACGCAAGGCCGATCGTAAACACCATTGCGATCCAAGGCGGCGCGACGCGCCAGAAATGGTTGGTGACGATTGCATTGAAAATCACACCGTGCGCAACGACGCCCGGACAACTGGCATGCAGACTGGTAGGTACGGCATCCTGATGGCCCGTCGCAGCCCAGCCAATCAAGACGGCTTTCCCGGCCAATGCTTTCGACAGTAACGCACGTTGTGTGACCAGTTGGCGCTTTAGCAGCACGTTGTCGTGGGCGGCGTTTTTCAGTGACGCCACGGCTCGCAGGAAGGCTTGAGCGCCGTCGTCGTCCGCCTGAGGAGGCGATTCAGCGTAGGCAGCAATAAAGCTGGCGGCATTCTTTAAGTAGCGATCGATGACGATCGCGCGCGTATCGATGTCGTCGTCTATCAGCGGATTTGGAATCGAGAAATCCAGCTTCTGATCTTCGGCCACCATCTCCATCGACAAGGCGATCGTGCCGAACGCGACGTCAACCTTGGCGTTGTTCTCAATGATTTTTCGGTGCGTGACGATCGGGTCGTAAGCCGCATTCATGCTCAGGTGCTGCGCGGACTGCCGATGGTTGGGCCAGTCGTACATCGTCTCCCATGCCTGATCGCCAAACCAGGGGATATTGAAGATCGCTGGCACATCACGACGTTGCGTCACCGAGTAGCTCTGGCTAACCGGCATCACGATCCGGCGGCCGTCGGGACAGGTCAGTGTGACGTCATCGGGGGTGAATGTGAGATCGTCGGGCGTCGCGTCGAGGAACCGCAATGCCAGCGACAACCCCATTTGCGGGAACAATCGTCCCTCACTGCTCAGCACGAGTGGTTGCGTTCGCAGGACACCGTCGCGAGATGTGCGGAAGTCGACGAATGCCGTCGCGCTCATCGCCTTGCTCAGGGAGAGGATGGGAGGAAGGTTGATTCGCGCGTCGACAAAAGCCGCCTGGTTTGACGGCGCCGTGGCGCCGAAGTGCAGGAGCTGCTTGATCGCCTCGTAGCGTTCCCGCTGTTCGTCGATCAATCGTGATAGTGGCGAGTTTACCGATGCATCGCGTCGCTTGATGAGCCTTTGCCGCAGCGCGTCGGGCGACAGCGTTTGATCG
Source organism: Tepidisphaerales bacterium (assembly GCA_038223165.1). Lineage (GTDB taxonomy): Bacteria > Planctomycetota > Phycisphaerae > Tepidisphaerales > Tepidisphaeraceae > DASYHQ01. The sequence goes on along the minus strand of JBBRHE010000203.1, from coordinate 2,402 downwards.
ACCGACAACTCGTGCCGAACACGCTTGTAAACGACTTCACGACGCGCGTCGAGAAAGGCTTTGCCGAAATGCTTGTCGAGGTTAGCGTCCTGCGGCAGTTGCCTGGTCACGCGGCTGCGCGCTTCGTCATCGCTAAGTTCGATGTCCTTTGCCAGTTCTCCGGCCACGGTGGTATAGACCAACTCCGTGTCCCGTTTGTCGTCCAGCGCGAACGAGGCAGGCAGGATCACGTCGCCGGCACGCCTTACCGCAGCGGCAAGCAAGGCGTCGTGATCGATCTCGTGGGCGGCACGTGGCGAACCATCGTCGGCGATGGTGGTCTCAAAGGTCGGCTCTTGACCCTCGACGAACAGGATATCCAGGCCGATCGCCTTAGCGCCAGCGAGGGTCAATTCGTCGATGATCTCGGCGATCGTCGAGCGATGCCAAGGCCAACGGCCGATGCCGTCGAGCGCCCTGTCGTCGATGTCGAGGTGAACCAAGTCCGCCGTTGGGGCCGGTGTATGAATCTGGAAGTGCTGCGCCCGCTGGTCGTACATCCAGTCTTCGGGCGTCTGGAGCCAGCCGAGCACATGCGCAGTGACGACCGCGCACGTCAACAGCGCGCCCGTGAGCGCGCTGTTGGTCAATACTCTGCGTTCAATACGCGTCATCGGCCTCGGCCAACAACGTTACCCGTTTCCAAGGCCTAATTCTCCTTCGGCATCCTTCAGCACCGTGTAGGCGCCGCTGGCCTTGCCCAGGTCCTTCAGGAAAGTTTTGACAGCCGAGGACGACGAGGTGTTGACCACACTTCCCACGGGGCTGAAGGGGACGTAGAAGGCGTTCTGGGCCGAAGAGGTCCAGTCGAACAGACGGTCGTTGGACGCGTTGGCGATCAGCACGTCCTTCCCGTTGCCACCGAACGCGAAGTCGGCGTCGTTGAACGGGGCGGCGTCGGTGCCGGCGGTGTCCAGGTTGTCGTCGGCGTTGAGCAGGTCGTCACCAAGCCCACCGAACATGCGATCGTTGTTGGTGCCACCAACGATCCAGTCGTTGCCGTTATCACCGAAGATGCGGTCGTTGCCGTCGTTGATCTTGCTGCTGGACTCGTCGAGCGACAGGAAGTTCAGGAAGAATCCATCGATCTTCACGAATGGCGTGGCCGGGTTGAACTGGGCGAACTTCCTGAGCGACGAGCTGTAGTTCAACGGGTTGGTCGAGCTGACCGGTGAGGTGTTGTAGAACGCCTCAAGCGATTCGGCGCCAGAGATGCCGTCGTCACCCGCGCCACCATGGATCCAGTCATTGCCGAGGCCACCGTAGATGATGTCGGCGCCGCCCTGGGTAAAGTTGTAGTAGCGGGCCGTCTTCGTCAGTTGCCCGGTCACGTACTCAAAGCTGCTGGTGGACGCACCGGCGAGCGTGAGCGTCTTCTGCACGCTCGCGGTGGTGACGCCGAAGAGCGGCTCGGTCGTGCCGTTGCGGCTCGTGTGGATGAACCCATCGTCACCGAGGATGCCGTCCTCGCCCGTGCCACCGTAGATCCGATCGGACCCGCTGCCACCGATCAGGTCGTCGTCCTGCCCGTTGCCGAAGACTACGTCGTTGCCCGATTGCGCGACGACCAAGTCGTCACCGGCTTCACCTTGGATCAGGTCGGCACCACCGAGGTCAGTGGCCCAGTTGCGAGGTTTGTAGTCGTACAGGTCGAATGCGCGGGGGATGATTCGCGTCGACGAGTAGTTGTCATAGTTGAACGTCAGGTACTTCGGACCACCAGAGGTCGCGACCAGCTTGTAGATGTGACCATTGTCACCAAGGATCGTGTCTGCGTCCCGGGCATGACCGGTGGCCGACGTGTCACCGGGGTCGTTGATCGCGGTGCGGGTGCCCGCGCCACCGAAGATCGTGTCGGCACCGTCCGGCCGTGAAGCCGTCGAGGTCAGCCCGAACAGGCTCGAACTGCCACCGATCAGGTCGTCCTGGCCGAGGTTGCCGAACAGCAGGTCGCTGCCACCGTTGCCTTCGATGTAATCATCACCGTCGGTCGCGGCCTCGACGGACGGAACGGTCACGCTGACGGCAACGCTGATCGAGCTGTCGCCTTGAATGACGTCGTTGCCCAACGCGCCGAAGATCAGGTCGTGACCTGCGCCACCGGCGATATAGTCGGCGCCGTACTGGTCTGCCGAGGTGCTCGACGTGTGGTTCAGCAGCGTGATGTCGCGACCGATCGACCCGTTGGGGTTGGCCTGCGAGGTCGTCGTCACGTTCGCGCATCCGACGGAGTTGAACATGCCCGAGCTCGCCAGCTTGCGAGCAACGCGGCTGAGCGTGTCGTTGCGACGCACGACGACCGCGTTGTCACCGGCGAGCACGTCGTTGCCCTCGCCACCATCCATGGCGTCGCTGCCATCGAA
>JBBRHE010000202.1:0-6629 GCA_038223165.1 Tepidisphaerales bacterium | reverse complement strand
CTTCTCACTTCTCATCGCGCTCCCCGCAACGGCGTTGGCGGCGCTCGTTGGCGTTCCCTTGGCCTACTTCATGGCGCGTCGGCAGTTCACCGGCAAGAGTTTGGTCGAGGCGCTGGTCATCATCCCCCTGGTGCTGCCGCCGACGGTGGTCGGTTACGTCTTGATCATGATGTTTGGACGTCGCAGTCTGCTCGGTGAGCCGATCGCGAACCTTACGCGTGATCTCGCGACCTACTTTGATCCGCAGAGCGACTACGCCGGTTATGGCCTGCTCTTCACGCCCGAGGGTGGTGTGCTCGCCGCTGCAGTGGTTGCGATGCCGTTGCTTTATCTGCCCGCCAAGGCCGCGTTTGCCAGCATCGAGCGTGAGATGGAAGACATCGCCAAGCTGAACGGCGCCTCGGGTTGGCAAACCTTCTGGCTCGTCAGCCTTCCCATTGCATCGCGAGGTGTAGCCAGTGGACTCGTGCTCGGGTTCGCGCGGGCACTCGGTGAGTTTGGCGCGACGGTCATGGTCATGGGCCTGATGCCCAGCCGACCGATGACGTTACCGGTCCTTGTCTACAGTTACTGGGAACAAGGCACCCCGAGCGCCGCGATCGGACCGGTGCTCTTACTGTCGGGGATTGCCCTCTTATTGGCCATCTTGTTCAACCGGCTGCCGCGCGGTTAAGCAGCCTCTGTGAATCCACGCCCGAACCCCGGGCATCGCCCTCATTCGCACAGTTGCGTCCGGTACCGACTTCGATCCTAAAGCCCGGTTTTTGCTCAGCTTCCCCCTGCAATCTAGCCGATGATTCGACCATCTTCGAATCGATAGTTTGCGACCGAACTTCACGAAGTTTTCGTCGTCTTATTTGAAGAGACCTGCCCACACGGGCTGGCCAAGGAGCAAGGCGGATGATCAAGATCAAGCATTTTCTCGACGCCATCGAAGAGGATGACGGCCAGCGCATCTGGGTCGAATCACACGGCCTGACGAAAGACCTCCGTGAGTGGTGCGAGGTCGACCACGTCCTGCCGCATCTGGGACCCTCGGTCAAACTCAACGACTGGTTCGAGAAACACCCCGACGCGTACGACTACTTCGCTGAGAAGTACCACCGTGTCCTCGACAAGAGCCCGTACCGTGGCGCCCTTCGCGACCTCGCGCAGGCGTCGGCCGACGAGAACTTCACCCTTCTGTACGCGGGTGACGACGCCGCCCACAACACCGCGACGGCGATGTACGAATACCTCATGGAACTTCAGTTCAGCCCGCCCGAACCGTAACAATGGCAGGGTCCGACTGGACTGATCAAGCTCCCTCCTGAACGCCCAGCACGAACAACCGTGACTGGGCGTTTTTCTTCGATACGCGGGAGCGACAAAGACACGAAGGGACGAAGGTGACAGGAAGAAAAGCGAAGATGCGCATGGAAATTGAAGAGTTGCAAAAATGTGCAGACGACCTGGCATCTTCCATCTTTGTGCTCCTTCGTTCCTTCGTGTCTTCGTGGCTCCCCTGCTATCATCCGCCGTTCCCTTAATCGGAGTTGGCGCGTTGTTATCGACCGAAGAACTATTAGCCGATCTGACCCCCGAGCAAGTCGAGGCCGCGACGCATGTCGACGGGCCGTTGTTGATCATCGCTGGGGCCGGGAGTGGCAAGACGCGCGTGCTGACACGCCGTGTGGCGTATCTGATTGCCCAGGGCATTCCCGCAGCTTCCATCTGCGCGATCACGTTCACCAACAAGGCCGCTGGTGAGATGAAAAATCGCGTCAGCAGTGTGATGGATCGACCAATCCGTGATTTCGGCAAGCTCGACCAGCATTGGCCGACGATCTGCACGTTCCACTCACTTTGCCTGCGCATTTTGCGCTACTACGCGCCGATGGTGGGTTTGGAGAACAATTTTTCGATCTACGACTCATCCGACCAGAACAAGGTCATCAAGGAATCGCTCAAGACGCTGGATATTTCGACCACCAACTTTCAGCCCGGGGCCGTCCACGCAGCCATCAGCAACGCCAAGAACAAGCTGATGACCGCAGACGATTTTGCGCGCACTGCGAGTGATTTTCACGCCCGCACGGTCGCGCGCGTTTACACGAAATACCAGGCGATGCTGAAAGCCAACGGCGCGCTCGATTTCGATGACCTGCTGATGCGCACCGCCCACGCGTTTCGCGATCATCCGGACATGCTCAACGAGTTGCAGCAACGCTACCAGTACCTGATGATCGACGAGTACCAGGACACGAACCATGCCCAGTACATCGTCGCCCACGCGCTGGCCCAGCGGCACAAGAACATGTGCGTCGTGGGTGACCCGGACCAATCCATCTACGCCTGGCGCGGGGCGGACATTCAGAACATCCTCGACTTCGAGAAGGACTACCCCGACGCCAAGGTCGTCAAGCTCGAACGCAACTACCGCAGCACCAAGACGATTCTGGCGTTAGCCGACGCTCTGATCGCCAACAACCTCCAGCGGAAGGACAAGCGCCTCTGGACCGAGAACCACGCCGGTGAAAAGGCCCGCGTCTTCTTCTGCCAGGACGAGCGCGACGAGGCTCAGGTCGTCACCGACCAGTTAAAAACGCTGCACGATCAGAAGAAGCTCGACTGGAACAAGATGGCGATCTTCTATCGCATGAACGCGCTGTCGCGCGTGATGGAAGACGCGCTGCGTAAGGCCAACGTCCCCTACACGATCGCCCGCGGCACGGAGTTCTACAACCGCAAGGAAATCAAGGACGTATTAGCCTACCTGCGCGTGATCGCCAATCCGTCCGATGCGGTGAGTTTGTCGCGCATCGTTAACGTCCCCACCCGTGGGCTCGGGGACAGCAGCATGACACAGATGGAGGTGTATGCGATCGCCAACAGCCTGTCGCTGGCCAACGCGATGGCGCAGGCGGACCGTGTGCAGGGACTGTCCAGCCGGGCGGTGAACGCCACGAGGTCGTTCGTACAGCTTTTGAAGCGCTGGCGGAAGATCGCGGACATCACGACACCGGGCACATTGGTAGAGCCAGCGGAGATCGCATCCGATTTATATGAGGACGCGGATTCCACTCGTACCACGGGCGGCCCGCCCGTGTCTTCGCCAACCTCTTCCGAAGACAAAAAAATCACGGGCGAGCCGCCCGTGGTACGGGCAGAGCAAACGCGCGATGTGGTTGCCAAGGGTCGCGTGCAGGCGATCATGGAAGACGTCGTGCGCACGAGCGGTATGGAAGCGTTGCTGCGCAAGACCGGTGACGCGGATCTGTCGGAACTGGCGAACGTCAACGAATTGATCTCGTCCGCCGCCGAGTATGACGCGGAGAACCCGGAAGGGTCGCTGCACGATTACCTGGCGCAGGTCAGCCTCGTCAGCGACGCCGACCACATGAAAGGCGCTGGTGGCGCGGTCACACTGATGACCTTGCACGCTGCCAAGGGCCTGGAGTTTCCCGTCGTCGCGATGATCGGCCTAGAAGAAGGCTGCCTGCCGCACAGCCGAGCGCGCGGGAACCTGACAGAACTGGAAGAGGAGCGCCGGCTGGCTTTCGTCGGCATCACACGGGCCGAGGAACACCTGATTATCACCAAGGCCGCCTACCGCACGATGCGCGGCCTGCGCGAACGCACGATTCCCAGCCCTTTTTTGAACGAATTGCCGCAGGACAAACTCGACATTGTTGACCGTGGCTCTCTATCCTTCAACGGTGGAAACGCGTCGGCGTTCGGAAAACCCGCGAGCGACTACGACCGCCGATACGACCCCAACCCGACGGTCGCGGGGTTCACGAAGGGCCAACTCGTCCGCCATCCGAAATTTGGACTGGGTCGGATCGTCAGCCTGACCGACATGGGCCAAAGCACCCGCGCCACCGTCGATTTCAACTCCGCGGGTCAGAAGACGTTGATTCTGGAGTACGCGCGGTTGGAGGCGGTTTAGCCGCATGGCGTCCAACACCGTCTTTCGGTGCAAATGCGGCATGTACCGTCTGAGCGCGTTCGATGTCATCCCGAAGGAAGCGGTAGCGCCCCGAGGGATCTCTACATAGCAGAACCGCTTGGAAGTCGAGATGCCTCAGGGCGCTACCGCTCCCATCGGGATGACACGGTCAGGAATCCCTATAATACTGGTAGCTTACGATGCCGATGGCGGCGGCGGCACGTCTCGGGCAGGTGGCTCCAGATTCCCGATCTTGTACTTCCCATCCAGGATCGCCCCCGCCCCCACGGCTAGCGTCGGCGCGGTGACGTTGCCCTTTAGTTCTGCTTCAGGCCCGATCAGCACCGGCCCGCTGCTCGTCACATCGCCTTTGAGCTTCCCGCGGACGATGAGGCCGGACGCCATGACGCGGTCGGTGACGACGTTGGCTTTCTTTTCAACCGTGACGATGCCGCACGTCTCGACGGCCCGGCGGGCCTCGTAGGCCTTGAACTGGACGTCTTTGAGCGTGAGCGACTTGTAGCAATACTTGCACGTCACGCTCATGGCACGGCGGCCAACCTCGTTGGGCTTGCCGCAATAGAGGCAGACGATCGTGATGCGATCGTCTGGCGTCGACGAGCCATAGGAGGGAATGCGGGACATAGCGTGAACGATGAAGTCGGACCGTGGAAGTGGGAAGTGCGGATCGTTCCGAATTCCCACTCCCGACATCCGCGTTCTACTTCAGTGGCTGACCCTGCTGAACGGCAGGTGGGAAGCCGGGTTGACCGGTGTTGGCCATTGGACGGACGACACCGCCACCCTGCTGCATCGGCGGGCGGTTCTTGACGACATCGGGACCGACGCTGACTTGGCCCTGGAACACAGCGCCCTCGTCAACGACGAGCTTGCTGGCGCGGAGGTCGCCTTCGTAACGGGCGGTGCTCTTGAGCTCGATGCGGTCGGAGGCGGAAAGGTTTCCCTTTACTTCACCTTCAACGATGATCGCCCCGGCATCCACATCCGCAGCCAATTTGGCTTCACGCGAGATGTGCAACCGGCCGGCGGTGTTGATCTTGCCTTCGAAGCGGCCCATCAGCCGCATGCCCTTCTCGAACGACATTTCACCTTTGAACGTCGCATCGGGGCCAAGAACAGTCGGGAAATCGGTGGGGTTGGCTTCGGCCATGGTGTGTGCCTCCTGCACTAGATTGTTGGACTCACAGTCGCGGGCCAGCAGCAAACCGGACCGTCGCGCTCGTCAAACGCGGATGATACCCATCCCCCGCAGCCCGGGCAATTTATCGGACGACTTTCCGTAATTTAACATCGATCATCCGGCAGGGCTTCACAGGATTGCCACACGGAACCCGACCGGCGGGCTGGAAATCGTGCCAGTTCTTTTCACGCCGCTCGGCTGCAATGTATGATGTAGGTCGCGAGCAAGTGGGTGGGACGTGCGCAACGCACGTCCGATTTGCACGCGATCCGTTCGTTACGTGTCGTTCGCTGGAAGGGAAGAGTATGTTGTCACGATGGGTCCGCACGCGCTCCGCGCGTCGGGTGGGGTCTACTTCTAAGCTGAGCCAGGCCATTCGGGCCGTAGTGGAACCGTTGGAAGGTCGCCAGTTGTTCGCAGCGACGTTGCCCGATGGGTTCAGTGAGACGCTCGTCATCGCGGGCCTGAGCCGCCCCACCGACCAGGCGTTTCTGCCCGATGGCAGCATTCTCATTACGCAAAAGACGGGCGAGTTGCGCGTCATCAAGAACGGTGTTCTGCAGTCGGCCAACGCGCTGAAGCTCGCCGTCGACACCGCGGGTGACCGCGGGTTAAACGCGGTCGAGATCGACCCAAACTACGCGACGAACCGGTTCATCTACGTCGTCTACATGACGGCCGACCCGGCCCGACCGAACCAGCCACCGAACAACTCGATTGGCCGCCTGAGCCGATTCACCATGAACGCAGCCGGCACCTCGGTCGCCTCAGGCAGTGAGCTCATCCTTCTTAACGACATTCCGAACCTCACCGGCTTCCACATGGGTGGCTTCCTCGGCTTCGGCGCCGATGGCATGCTCTACCTCGGCACGGGTGACGGTGGCGCAACAAGTGACAGCATCAACAGCGGCGTCCAGGTCTATTCGCAGGATCTGTCACGCCTCGACGGCAAGATCCTCCGCATTAACGCGCGCAACCCGCAGAACCTGATCCCGTCCGACAATCCGTACGTCAATACGCCCGGCGCGCGCCCCGAAGTATGGGCGATTGGATTGCGCAACGCATTCAGTGGCGCGTTCCGACCGAACAGTAGCGACCTGTACATCGCCGACGTCAGCCAGGACCTGTACGAGGAGATCAACCGCATCACCAAGGGTGCCAACTATGGTTGGAACCAGGTAGAAGGCCCGAGTAACAACCCGGCGTACACCGACCCGGTCTACTATTACGACCACGCTGCCGGTCGCGCGTCACCTACGGGCGTGATGTTCTACGACGCCAACACATTCCCCGGCGTCTACAAGGGGAAGATGTTCTTCGGGGACTACTCGCAGAACTGGATTCAGATCCTCGACGTCGACACAGGTGTTGTGACGCCCTTCGCGACGAACACACCGTCAGTACTCCGCATCGACGCGTCACCGGACGGTGGGTTTTATTACACGTCATTCGAGCAGGGCCGCATTTACAAGATCACTTACACCGGCACCGCCAACC
>JBBRHE010000201.1:0-6633 GCA_038223165.1 Tepidisphaerales bacterium | reverse complement strand
CCCTACGTTGTTAGAACGAGAACGCCAGCACGAGCACGAACCCCCACGCCGTGGTCGACATGCACAAGCTGATAATCGCCAATGGGGGGAAAAGGGGGCATCACTGATATAGTATCAGTGATGCCCCCTTTTCCCTTTCTCTGCCGTTTGCGGCGTAAGGGTGAGCGTGGGGGTCAAGGTTGGGCGATCGTGACGCGGCCGAGTTGTGTAGGCCGGCAGTCCGTTTGTGGTCGTCCATCCTTGTCCCTCTTTTTGTCTTCACATCCTCCCAGGAGATCGCTATGAACGAGATCGTCCCGACAACCTCAACGTTGCTGCCCGTGCCCGCGCGGGCGGACCTCGCCATTCGCGCGGCGACGATGAGCGATCTGCCGTTCATTGATTCATTGCAGAAGAAACAATCAAAGCAGGTGGGATTCTTTCCGACGAAAGCGATCGAAGGGAAGATTGCGTTGGGGCAGATCATCGTAGCATGGGCGGCTCGCCCATGTTCTTCTGTGGCGAAGGAAGACACGGGCGGTCCGCCCGTGGTACGGGAAGAGCGGGTCGGGTATTTGATTGGGCAGGACCAATACTTCAAGCGGGATGACGTGGGCGTGATCTATCAGATCAATATAGTTCCCGAGTATAGAAGATCACTCGTGGCGGCGATGTTGTTGAAAGCGCAGTTCGAGCGCTCTGCTTATGGTTGCAAGTTATATTGCTGCTGGTGTGCGCAGGATATTGAAGCCAACCAGTTCTGGGAAAGCATGGGGTTTGTGGCGCTGGCGTTTCGGACGGGATCGGCGAGGAAGGGGAAGAGAAGCGAACGTCCAACGTCCAACGTCGAACGTTCAACGTCCAACACTGCCTACTGCCTACCGCCTACTGCCTACTCGTCTTCCCGCATTCACATCTTCTGGCAGAAGCGGATTCGATCGGGCGATGAGACGACGGCGTGGTGGTTTCCCAGTCAGACGAGTGGTGGATCGATCAGAGAGGATCGGATTGTGTTGCCGATCCCGCCGGGCACGGGGTGGCGGGATGTGATGCCGGTGGTCCTGCCGGGGGGAGAGGCGGGGGGAGACACAGTCAGGAATGTCCGTGCAACGGGGGAGAAGAAGGCGCCGAAGGGCACTGCTTCACCCGTCAGCCGTCAGCCGTCATCCTTACCGAAGACGCCCGCGATGCTGTGGTTCGGGACACCCGCGGCGGCGAAGGCGGTCGTGCCGGCAGGGGTCGAGAAACCAGTCAAGACAAAGAAGCCCAAGGCGAAGAACGACCCACGTTTGGTCGCGGCGGCGAGAGAGTTGCGCGACCGGTGGTTGGAACAGGTGAACACGGGGCAGGCGAACGTGGCGCTGCCGGTGGGGAAGTATGAGGTGTGCCGGGCGATCGGGGAGGAACGGCCGGCGGTGGCGCAGATCGCGGCGTGACGGGGGAGTAGGGATGAGGGTTTACCGGAATGGTGAGGACGGTACAACGAAACGGGGGACGGGGACGATGAAACGGAACGATCACCCGCTGATTGAACCCTTCCCGTTTTCTGTTTCCGTCATGGCCTTTGTCCTTGCGCGCGGCGGGGGATCGCGATGGCGAGGTAGGCGCGATTGGGTCGGTCTCGGAACCGTGGTCAAGCGCTGTCACTATTCGCGGGGGATTTCTTCTCGGGGTCGGTGTGGGACGAGCCGTTTCCATCGGCGTTCAGCCCGAACTTGCTGCCGAGCTGTTTGAGCAGTTCGGTGGCGCCGGGGGGAAGGGTGCTCATCAGACCGTCGATGCTGTTGCCGATGCCAGCCGCCTGCATGAAGCGACTGGACATGCGGGCCATCGTCTCGGGGTCGCCGAAGACCTGCATGTTGGCCTTGGACATCATCTGGCCCATCGCCTCGGCAGCGGCGACGCGGGCGACCTGCTCGGCTTGAATGCGCAACTTGTCGAGTTCGAACTTCAAGGCAGCGCCCTCAAACTCCTGCTTGTTGGACAGACTCTTGCGCTCGACTTCGACCTTGGCGTTCTCGACGTCCACTTGTTCACGCGCGACCTCGACGTCGACCATCTTGATCGCCTTCTCACCCTCGGCCCGGCGGATGGCGCTCTCGGCGTCACCTTGTGCCAATCGCAGCTTGGCTTCATATTGCAGGTCGGCGGCCTTGCGGTCACCTTCGGCGTTCTTGACCGTGGTGTACGCCATCACGTCTGCGCTCGTCTGCTCGCGCAACTGGTTTTCGTTGATCGCCTGCTTGGCGAAGATGAGCTTCTTCGCTGCCTCGCGCTCGGCTTCTGCGGTGATGCGGACGGTGACCACCTGCTGGGTCGCCCGTTCCTTCTCGGCCTCTGCGGTCAACATCTCCGCCTGCGCGGTGGCGCGTTCCTGTTCCTTTTGCGCGATCGCGACTTCCTTGGCCCGCTCGGCGACGGCGACGGCCTGCTTTTTCAGGATCTCGGCCGTCTCCTGCTCGCGCTGTTTGGCGATCAGCGCTGTCGTCTTAGCAACCTGGGCCTGTTCGACGGCCAGTTGCCGTTCGACCTCGCTCGTCTCGATCGTGCGCATCTTCTCGATGTCGCGCTTCGAGACGGCCTCGTCCTGCTGCAGCTTGAACTCCTGGATCTCGCGCTCGCGCCCGGCGCGCACGTTGGCGACCTTTGTCCGCTGGTCGGCTTCAAACTCGGCCTGGTCGCGCTCCAGTTCCAGCACCTTCTTGCGGGTCGAAACGTTGCGCTCGACGACTTGGCGCTGCGACTCCTGCTCGATCTCGTTCCGCTCGACGCGGGCCTTCTGCGTGATCTCAGCGATCTTGCGGAGGCCCTGGGCGTCGAAGACGTTGCGCTCCTGCAATTGCGAGGGGTCGGTCTGGTCCAGCGACGAGATGGTCACGCTTTCCAGCGTCAGCCCGTTGCTCGCAAGGTCGTGCGTGACGATTTGTTGCACGGCCGACGCGAACTCGTCGCGCTTGCTGTGCAGTTCGACGAGGTCCTTCGTTGCCGCGACGGTGCGCAAGGCGCTGACGAGCTTCTCCTGCACGAGCGTGCTGACCGCCTCGGCCTGCACGTTGCGGTCACCAAGGCTGCGCGCTGCCATCAGGATGTCGTCGCGGTTGGCTTGCACCTTAATGTAGAACTCGGCCGACAGGTCGACGCGCAGGTTGTCCTTAGTGATAAGCGCGTGCGGACCGCGGCGTTCGACGTTCAACCGCATCGTTTCGAGCGAGACGGGGATGATCTCATGAAGCACCGGAATGACGATCGACCCACCGTCTTGAATAACGCGCGCGCCACCCTGACCGGTGCGGACAAACGCCATGTTCGCCGACGCACGCCGATACAGCCGCGAATAGAGAACCACCAGCGCCGAGATCAGCGCGACAATCGCACCAATCGCGGTAAATCCGACCTGCTGCACACTGCTGAATCGTTCCCCGAACAACCACGGCACGGTCGCCATCGCGGCGCCGATCAGAAACAGGATGAACATGATCATAAAAGTCCTTCCGAAGATCGTTCGTTAACGGTTGTTGAACGGACATCACTCCGCCGTCACCACGTGGTACAGCTTCGTGTCCCGGTTGTATCCAATCAGCTTCACGCGTGTTCCCTTGGCGATCGGGCCCACACCGTCTTCGACGCGGCAACCGACTTGAAACAGTTCCCCGCGTTCGTCGCGAATGCCGGCCATGCCGAAGGACGCGTCGATCGGGTAGATCGCCTCGCCGACGCTGCCGAGCAGTTCGTGCTTGCGTCTGGCGTAAGTCTCGTGAATCGGAACGATGCGCGTCACAATGATCGTCAGCATGCGCGTCGTCGCCAGCCCGCCGATCGTCGCAATCGCCAGTGCAAGCGTGATCGCCAGCGACGGCTCGGTAGCCCGTTCCTTCATCAACGCAGCAGCACCGATGCCAAACGCGCCCCAGCCGAGCATGGCGCCACTCAGCCACAAGCTTACCGGCACCCGGCCGACGCCAAACCAGCTCAACACGTTGAACGCCACATTGGCGTTGGACGATGCCTCACCGTCCGCGTCGCGATAGCCCAGGTCGTGCGTCACACCGTGCGGGTGGTGAATGTCGTGGTCCGCATCCACATCGACATCCACCTGTCCGTGACCATCGAGATCGGTGTGTGCATTGACGTCGCCATCCACATCGGCCGAGAGATCCGGGTCGCCAAACGTCACCCCGCTGGCGACGTACAACCCCAGGTAGACCAGCGCCAGCACCAGTGGCAACACGAACACGAGGTTCGGTCCTTCGATCAACCATTGTGCGGTCATATTCGGCTCCACGTTGGAACACGCCGCATTCTAGCAGACGGCAGGTAAACTACCTATTTAATCGACGTGATAACCGGCGGCTTTGTTTCTAATAGGGACTAATGAATCGCCACTGCTTCCGGTGTCCTCAATCAGGTGGATGGGCGGAAAACGCACCGCTTGTGTCGTTGTGCGTTATCTATAAGATCCCTCGCGGGTGCGAGCTTGCCATTGCTCGCAGGCGTTGGAGGTGATCGGGCCATCACCTCTTTGAAACCGTGACGATGTCGCGATGACGCGTCCCCGGTCGCGCGAGAGAGGATCTGCCCATGCCCGATTCTGCATCCAACAAGTCCACCGCACACGACGACGAAGACGCGCTGCCCCTTCGACGATCGCTCATCGCGCCTTTGCTTCGACCGATCCACGCATTTCTCGCTGCCGAGTCGGCCGGGGGCATCCTGCTGCTGGTCGCTGCGGTCGTCGCGCTCGTGTGGGCCAACTCACCGTGGAGCGAGAGCTACGAGCACCTTTGGCACATGAAGGCCGGCTTCACGATTGCCGGGCACGCGCACGTCATGTCACTCGAACACTGGGTGAACGATGGCCTGATGGTCGTTTTCTTCCTGCTCGTCGGCCTTGAGATCAAGCGCGAGCTGCTGATGGGTGAACTGGCCAGTTTTCGCGAGGCGAGCCTGCCGGTCGCCGCTGCCATCGGTGGAATGATCGTTCCTGCGGGGATCTACGCGGCCCTGAATGTCGGTGGGCCGGGCGCTGCCGGATGGGGTGTGCCGATGGCGACCGACATCGCGTTCGCTGTCGGTGTCGTCGCACTCGTGGGTCGGGCGCTGCCCACGTCGGTCAAGATCCTGCTGCTGGCGATCGCGATTGTTGACGATCTGGGCGCTGTGCTGGTGATCGCGATTTTCTACACGAACCAGATCTCGCTCGTCGCACTGGCCGTTGCCGGTGCGTTTTTCGCTGCGCTGGTCCTGTTGAACATCCTGCGCGTGCATAGCCCGCTGCCTTACCTGCTGCTCGGTGTCGGCCTGTGGGCCGCGACGTTGTTCAGTGGTATCCACGCGACGATCGCGGGCGTGCTTCTAGCGTTCACGATCCCCGCGACCCGGCAGATCGACGAGACAAGCTATGTCGCCCACATCCGGCGGATGCTCGGGCTATTCGAGCGCGACGTGAAGGCCGTGCCCGACAAGGTCACACACGATCAAAGCCACTCCATCAAGTCGATGGAAGAAGCCGCGCAGGCCGTCCAGACGCCCCTGGCGCGCGTCGAGCATGCGCTGCTGCACCCGGTCAGCTTCCTGATCGTGCCACTGTTTGCGCTGGCTAACGCGGGCGTCGACGTGCGCACAGGCGGCTCCGAGGCGCTCGCCAGCCCGATCACCTGGGGTGTGCTGCTGGGCCTGTTGGTCGGCAAGCCGGTCGGTGTCACGCTCTTCGCGTGGCTGGCGATCCGAACGGGGATCGCGGCGTTACCGGCGGGGGGCAGTTGGTCGCAGGTCGTCGGCGTGTCATTCCTGTGCGGCATCGGCTTTACGATGTCATTGTTTGTCGCGAACCTCGCGTTCCCCGGCAACGCAAGCCATCTGTCGGCCACGAAGATCGGCATCCTTGCCGCATCCATCCTCGCTGGCCTGATCGGTGGTGTAATCGTCGCCCGCTCTGCCCGAAAGCGCGACCTTCCATCCTAATCGTCTCACTAACCCCCATCCCGACGCACGCTGACGTTCGCCGGGTAAAGACAAAGGTCTGCGGGTCGGCGACGACTCTTTACCACCGCTTGGCCTGTTGCGCGACCTTCATTGGCAACCCAAACAAATCGATGAACCCACGGGCGGCGGTGACGTCGTAGCCTTCCATGCTGAAAGAGGCGAGCTGGGGGTCGTAAAGCGTGTTAGGGGATTTGGCGCCGATCTGCATGGCGCGACCTTTGAACAGCTTGACCCGCGCGGTGCCGGTGACGGTCAGGTTCGTGTGGTCAATGAACGTCTGCATCGCCTCACGCAGCGGGTGGAACCATTGGCCGTAGTAGACCAGCTCGGCGTAGCGCAGGACAAGCTGTTGTTTGAAGTGCATCGTGTCGCGTTCGATGCAGATTTGTTCGAGGGCCTTGTGGGCCTCGTAGAGGATGGTGCCACCGGGCGTTTCGTACACGCCGCGCGATTTCATGCCGATGAGGCGGTTCTCGGCCAGGACGGTCACACCCACGCCATGCTTGCCACCGATCTCGTTCAGCAACGCCAGCAGCTCGTGACCGGGCAACGACTTGCCGTTCACACTGACGGGGTTGCCCTTTTCAAAACCGATCTCGACGATCTCGGCATGGTCGGGGGCCTTTTCGGGTGGGACGACCATCGTGAGGCAGGCTTCCCAGTTCGGCTCGG
>JBBRHE010000200.1:0-6635 GCA_038223165.1 Tepidisphaerales bacterium | reverse complement strand
CGTTCCGCACGCCGCGCGAGCAGATGCGGTTTACGTTCCCGCGCCAAAATACCCCCCGGCGGTTGTGTGTCTCTGACTTCTTCCGATCCAAGGCGTCCGGGCAGTACGACGTGCTGGGATTGCAGCTCGTCACCGTCGGGGACCGCTCGGCCGAGGTGGCGGCGGAACTGTTCAAAGCGAACCGTTACCAGGACTACCTCTTCCTGCATGGTTTCGGCGTCGAATGTGCCGAGGGCCTCGCCGAGCTGTGGCACAAGTACATGCGCCAGGAACTGGGCTTCGCCAATGAGGACGCGACGAAGATTCCGCAACTCTTCCAGCAGGGCTATCGTGGCAGCCGGTTCAGCTTTGGGTACGGCGCGTGTCCCAGCCTCGAGGACCGAGCCAAGATCGTGCAGTTGTTGAACCCGGACGCGATCGGCGTCACGCTCAGCGAAAACTTCATGCTCGTGCCCGAGCAGAGCACCGATGCCCTCGTGGTGCATCACCCACAGGCGAAGTATTTCGACGTCTAGCCAGATCGGCCGAATGTGACGCTTTCCTACGAATCCGTCGACGTCTCTGCGGACGCTAGCCGATCCCCCGTCATCCGGCGGGTCACAACCGAGACAGCCTGGCCAGACGATGCCACGGTTATCCGCGCCAACGACCTCGGTGTGCGCAACGTCGAACTGTATCGCTATTACGCCGAGAGCGACGCTCGAACGGTCTATCGCTATGACCTGAACACGGACACGATCGAGCGCCTCGGTAACATCCAAGAGCTGGCGATGCGGCACTGACGCGTTCGGTTTCGACGAGGACGACGTTATTGCAGGACGTTGTGTGGGTTGGCGGTATTTGTTGACTTGTCAGGAGGGGGTATTTACGCTCCAAGATCGGCAGACGGTGCTTTCCCAATCTATTCCGCGAACTGGATTTGGGGTAACCGCGCCGGCAGAGTTGTCCGCTCTACTCGTCTTTCTCCGGAGATCAGCGCACCATGGGTCAAACCGTCCCCACCCGCCGTCGTTTCGTCTGTACCGAACCACTGGAAATGCGGACGCTGATGTCCACGGTCCCCAACGACCCGGACTACAACATCGACCAGCGGTTCACCAACATCAGCGCTCCGTTGGCGTGGGACATCACCACCGGCACGCGCTCGGTCGATGCGCAGGGTCGGTATGACCTTTTGGCGCGCACCCCGGTTATTGCTGTGCTCGATACGGGCATGGACATCAACCACCCCGATTTGATCGACAACCGGTACGTCAGCCCGTTCGAGATCGAAGGTGACGGCATCGACAACGACGCCAACGGCTTCATCGACGACGTGTACGGCTGGGACTTCACCGAGAACGACAACGACGTCGACGACGTCGACACGCACGGTACGCACGTCGCGGGCATCATCGGCGCTAAGGGAAACAACGGTGTCGGTATCACCGGTGTGGCGTGGAACACGACACTGCTGCCGATCAAGGCGCTCGGCGACTCGGGCAGTGGTACGTTCGGGGGCATCAACGAGGGCATCCGCTACGCGACACTGTTAAAGCGCCAAGGCATCAACATCGTCGCGATCAACGCCAGCCTCGGTGGGACGGACCCGGTCTACAACTTCGAAACGGCCACGGCCATTCGTGAGGCCGGCGAGGCGGGCATCCTGTTCATCGCCGCTGCCGGCAACGACACGCTCGACAACAACCCCAGCTTCAACGTCCCCGCGAAGTTCGCGCTCAGCCAGTTCAACGTCATCGCCGTCGCGTCGACGAACGCCGCCGACGAGATCTCGGACTTCTCCAACTTCGGTCAGACCAGCGTGCAGTTGGCCGCGCCCGGATCGGACATCTACTCGACCCAGCCGGGGGGTGGCTACCAATTCCTCAGTGGCACCTCGATGGCAGCGCCCGAGGTCGCCGGCGCGATTGCGCTCATGGCCTCGGCCAACCCCCGAGCAACGGCGCAGCAACTGAAGGACACGCTGCTCGCCAGTGTCGACGTGCTCGAATCGCTCGACCGGCCCAACGATCTGCCGTTCCTCGTTTCGACCAGTGGGCGTCTCAACGTCTACAAAGCCGTCCAGAGCATCGTCAACTCCGTCGTGAAGGTTGACGCCGGCACGAGTGGTGATTGGAAGGGCAAGTACGGCTCGGAAGCGTACGACATCCCCGGCGACGTGCGATCGTCGTTGCTGAACGATCCGTTGGTCACCTACACCGTCACCGACGAGACCGGTAACACCGCCGGCATCGGCACCGGTAACGCCGGCACCAAGTCCAACGCGCTCGAATCTGTCACCAGCACTGAAAAGGTCGGCACGTTCTACGAGGCCCAAGACCTCATCGACGTCCGCGTGGGCATCCCCAACCTGCCGCACCGCATCAGCCTCTACTTCACGCAGTTCTCCGGCACCAAGCGCACGCAAATGATCGAGGTCTTCGACCCCGGCACCGGCGCGCTACTGGCCGTCACAGAGGTCGGTGATTTTGCCAAGGGCAAGTACGTCACGCTCGATATCTCCGGTCAGGTCCAGATCCGCGTCTCGAAGGTCAAGGGTGCAAGCGTCGTCCTCAACGGCCTGTTCGTCGACCCCGTGCCGGTCGGACCGAGCAACTTCCGCGCCGACACCACCACCGGTGGTGACTTCCGCAAAGAATACGACACCGACGGCGCTGTCATCATCGGGCGAACCGACTTCCCCACGGGTGTGGTCGGCACCATCACCGACGCCACCACCCGCATCGTCAGTAACTCGACGACTCGCAAAGGCGCGCTGCTCCAGGAAGGTGAGAGCAGAAAGGGCAGCGTCGGCTACTCAGCGACGGAAACATCGGCCGTCATCGACCTCAACTTCGACGATGACACCGCGCCGCATCAGGTGTCGATCTACGCCATCGACTTCGACAAAAAGAAGCGCGCCCAGCGTGTCGAGCTGCTCAATGCCGCTGGCAACCTGCTCGACCAGCGCGAGCTGACCAACTTCACCGCCGGCGTCTACCTGACGTGGGACGTGGTTGGTGATGCGAAGATCCGCTTTACGAAATTACAGGGTCCGGATGCCGTCATCAGCGCGATCTTCATCGACGAAGTTGTCGGTGAATCAGGCCACTTCATCGGTCAGAACCGCACGCAGGGTGGTTTCTGGCGCGGTGTGTACGGGTCAGACTCGGCGTTCATCGTGGGCGATCGGGATGACACGTTCACCCCTGGCCAGAGCTTCTCACTCGACCAGACCGGTGGCATGGTCCGCGTTGTCGACTCGCTCACCTCGACCAACAAGGCCGCCGTGCTGAAGTACCTCAGCTCGACCAACCGCATTGCCGCGCAGCTTGAGACGCGCGACGAGATGACGATCACGCTTGAACTGCCCGAGATCGGCGCGCCCCAGCGGGTGTCGTTCTACGCCGCAGACTACGAGAAGAAGCGTCGCGCCCAGCGTATTGAGCTCTTCGACGACAACGGTGTGCTGATCGGCTCGACCGACATGGTCGCGTTCAACAACGGCGTTTACGCCACGTTCGACCTGAACGGCACCGTTACGGCCAAGTTCACCAACCTTGAAGACAACAGCAACCGCGCGGTCCTGAGCGCGGTTTACTACGACTAAGCACGATAAGCACGATCGGACCTGTGCCATTGCGGGTCCTCAGGCAAAAACCCACGACGCCTGGCGAATCCTCGCCGGGCGTCGGTGTTTGATGGAGGGGTGTTTTCCATCCGAGTGTCCGCGACGTCACTGGGTCGGTACAATCAGTTTGTGGCAGAATCCAATGACATCCCCGTGACACTTCGCAACTTTCGGTCCGGTGATCAGCCTGCGTGCAAGGCGTTGTACCTGCAGGGGCTCGTCGGTGGGGCGACACTGGCCGGCAACGACATGGGGTTGGACATCGACGACATCGCCAGCGCCTACTCACCGCACACCGGGCACGGGTTCTGGGTCGCCGTCAACATCACGGGGGAAATCGTCGGCATGATCGGTGTTCTGCATCTGGAGGACGCCGTCGGTGAGATCCGCCGATTGCGCGTGCGTGTCGACAGCCAGCGGCGTGGAATAGGTGGCAAACTGCTCGAAGCGGCGATCGGTTTCTGCCAGGACCGCGGCTATCTCAAGGTCACGCTCGGTACTGGTATCGGCACACTGCCAGCGGTCAAGCTGTTCCAGAAGTTCCACTTCCGACTGGACAAGAAAAAGACGGTCGCGGGGAAAGAACTGCAATACTACTACCTGGACCTCTACGCCCGCGATCGACATGTGGGTGAGGCGGGGTGAGGCAAGGCCGATGCTCGTATAGCCTGCTTCGTCAGAGCATGTTCACTTCCAACGCAGCACGTCTTCCCGAGGCAAGCGGTAGCCCCCCGAGGGATCTCGATAGACCACAGGCGTCCGCACATTCGATCCCTCAGGTCGCTGCCGCTCCCTTTCGGGATGACAACTCGGCACAAGGCGCACCGAATGATTTAAATGCGCCATAGAACGATGCCGGCGTCCCTTCTACTTTATATCGAGCCACACGGGCGCGGTCCACGCGCGGTCGGGTTGGTCGCCGGCGCGTTGGGTGAAGCGGAGGAAGAGGAACTGACCGTTCTTTTCGAGTGACAGGCCGTCGATCGCTGCGGGCTTGTCGGGCGCTGTGCTGCCTTCGTGCTTGATGGATTTGACGATCGTCGCTTCGGGGCCACCGATCGTTCCACCGAAGACGTCGATGTCGTACCGCGCGTAGGGTTCATCGGCGTCGGCGATCTCGAATTCGACTTTCACTGCACCCAGTGGGACCCTGGATGGGATGACATCACCAGCCAACTGCCCGTTGACGCGGACGATCAGCCGCAGGTTGACGTCTTCGGTCGCGTAAACGTGGCGCGCCCGCATGGCGGCCAGGATCGCCGGGCGCGTCAGCTCGGGCGCGATGATGCCAGTGCGGGTCTCGGTCAGGTCGCCCCAGTCGGGCTTGTGGTTGTCCTGATTGCCCGTCGGTGCGACGCGGAAGCCCAACTGCAGGAACGCGCGGTAATACTCCTCGGCGATCTGCGACGAACGTTTGCCAAGGATGCCCTTGGGAGGTTCACCATTGAGCAATTCGAGCAGTTGGGTGACGGGGGTCATCGACTTGAGCCAACCGGTGTCGTCCCCGAAATCGTCGCGACCGTAGGTGTTCTTGTTCAGCATGGTGCCCGGCCGCATGCCCAGGCCCGGGTGGTTCAACTGCATGATGGCCGGGGCGCCACTCGAGTCGGGGTTGGCAGCCATCCACTTCAACAGGCCCGCGAAGTCACCGTTGGGGACGTCGGTCGGCAGGATGGGCGCGGTGACGTCGTACACGTTGACGTGGTTGCCCTTGGAGATCGACGAGAACTCCTGCCCGTAGATCGCCACGAATTTGCCGGGGGTGGTGAACCGGTCACTGGTGGGGATAAGGGCGCTGTTCACCGGGCCGGTGTAGATGGCTTTGCGCTGCTCAGGCGTCGCGTGTTCACCCGCGAGCAGGTGGTTGTGCTCGGTCAACGCCATAAAGTCGAGCTTCGCGACATCCCGGGCATAGGCGAACGCCTCGGCCGGTGTGCCTGTGCCATCACTGACGGCGGTGTGAGCGTGCAGGTTGCCAAAGTAAATGTCCTTCACACCAAGCGATCGGTCGGCGGCAAGGCCTGTTGTCGTCGTGAGCGCGAGCAAGGTCAGTGAGGCGAGAATTCGGTTGTACATCAATCGAGATATTGTGCAGAGGGCGGTGTGGTTGTCACGAACGATCCGGCGGGACATGGTTTTCTGAACCGTGAAGCATGTGACTTGCCGGTCTGCAAGACCGTGTCACGTCAAGCGGCCGATCAGCGTCTGAATGATGTCAACGCCGGTCGGGCGTTGCCATTTGCGTCGAACAGGGCAAATGCGTCCCACATGGTGTTGTCGGTCCACTCGGGGCTCCAGTAGTAAACACCGTTGACGTGTTCGTTGGCGCGGGTGGCGGTCAGGAAGTCCTTGAGCCACTGCGCCTGGCCGGTTTCGTCGAGTGAGTAACCGTCGATCGGCTTGTTCCAGTCGGCAAACTGACCGGTGAAGTTCGGCGAGCTTGGGTAGCCGTGTTCAACGATCGTCACGGGGCACTTCAAAGCCGTCGCGACGGTGGCGATGTGCTTTTCAAAGGTCGCCAGTCCGTTTTCACCCGTTTTGGCGGACGTGGGAAAGTAACTCAGGCCCGGCAGGTCGACCGCGACGCCGTTGGCGAGCATGTATTCCCAAAACGCGATGCAATAGTCCGGGTCGGCCCATTGCGCCAGGTGGAGCATGAACTTCGCGTCTGGCTGGGATTTTCGCACGCCTTTCTGCGCCGCTGATAGGATTGGGACCATCCGCGACCAGATCCGCGTTTCCATATACGCACGGCTGACGCGCTTGGGCCATTCCTCTTCAAACACACCGCAGATGCCGAAGTCGATTTCGTTGCCGATCTCGTAAAAGTCGACCTTGATGCCCGCGTCGGTGAAGTGCCGGGTGACGCGGTCTGCATACACCTCGACGGCAGCGAGCGTGGCGGGCTCATCCAGGTCTTTCCAGATCGCCGGGACGGGTTGCTTGACCATGTCGGCCCAGTTGTCACTGAGGAAAATGACGAGATACGGTTTCAAACCCACGGCCTGCGCCCGCCGGGCGGTCT
>JBBRHE010000199.1:0-6681 GCA_038223165.1 Tepidisphaerales bacterium | reverse complement strand
GGTGATCACGTCGCGGGAGGTTGTGGCCCACCGGCCCATCCACATCCACATTTTCGGTGAAGGTGCCGACCGGGGACGGATCGAGGACTTCATCGCTGCCAACGGGTACGGCAACAAAGTCACGCTTCACGGCGCGATCGCCAAGCCACAGGACGCGCTCGACCGAATCGCGGTGCTGGTGCTGCCGTCGATCGCGGAAGGATTCGGATTGGTCTTGATCGAAGCGATGGCCAGCGGTGTGCCGGTCGTCGCGATGCGCGTGCCCGGGCCGGTCGACGTGGTGCGCGATGGTGAGACGGGATTGCTCGTTAACGCGCATTCGCCGTCGGAACTCAGCTTTGCAATTGATCGGTTGATACGAGAGAACGACTTGCGCCAACGGTTGATTCGCAATGGTTTGGTCGAAGTGAGAGAGCGGTTCAGTTGGGATGTGGTGCTGGGTCAGTATCAACGATTGCTGGGGATCGCGCCGTAAACTGCGTGCAATTGCCAGAAAGATTCGACCGACCACTTCCCCTCACCCGGCCCTCTCCCGGCCTACTGCGGGTACGCGGGGGAGAGGGAGAGATCGCTCAACGTTTCGCGACGGTGCCCACGTATTCCTGCAAGGGTCGCACACTCCAACCGTTCTTCTGCAGCTCGGCGATCGCTTTCACCACCGCGGTGGCGCCGGTCATTGTGGTGACGATGGGGACCTTGGCCAGCACCGCCATCGAGCGGATCTTGCCTTCGTCGGTCTGCGGGCCCTTTTTGGTCGGCGTGTTGATGATCATTGCGACCTGGCCGTTCTTGATGAAATCCTTGATGTTGGGCCGACCCTCGCTCAGCTTGGGAATGCGCTTGGAGGGCACGTCGGCCTTGGCCAGTGCATGGTACGTGCCGCTGGACGTGATGATCTCAAAACCAAGTTCGACCAGTTGCTGAGCCAGTTCGACGGCAGCGGCCTTGTCCTCATCCTTGACGCTGATGAAGACGGTCCCCTTCGTCGGCAGGTTCGTCCCCGCAGCGATCTGGCTCTTGGCGAACGCCGCTGCGAAGTTGGTATCGATGCCCATCACCTCACCGGTGCTGCGCATCTCCGGGCCGAGGATGACGTCGACCCCCGGGAACTTGGAGAACGGAAAGACCACTTCCTTCACACTGACGTGCTTGGGGTCAGGCTGTTCGGTCGCGTTCAGTTCCGCCAGCGTCTTGCCCGCCATCACCTTCGCCGCGATCTTCGCCCACGCGATGCCCGTCGCCTTGCTGACGAATGGCACGGTTCGCGACGCCCGCGGGTTGACCTCGATGACGTAAATCTCGTTGTCCTTGATCGCGTACTGCACGTTCATCAACCCTTTGACGCGCAGGGCTTTGGCCAGCTCCTTCGTCTGTCGTTTCAGTTCCGCGACGATCTCTTTCGACAGGCTGTAAGGTGGCAGCGAGCAGGCGCTGTCACCCGAGTGAATTCCGGCCTCTTCAATGTGTTCCATGACACCAATGACGATGGCGTTCCGGGGCAATGAGTTGCCAGTTTCCAGTTGGCGGTTGCCAGTGGAAGAGGAGCCTTTGCCTTCACTGGCAACTAATTCCTCCGGCTCATAGTCCGCGATGCAATCGACGTCGCACTCGGTCGCGTTATCCAGGAATTTGTCGACGAGGATCGGCGCGTCCTGGATAGTCGACGCGTCGACTGCGTTGGCCATGTAGTAGTTGAGCTGGTCTTCGTCCGAGACGATCTCCATCGCGCGTCCACCGAGCACGAAGCTGGGGCGGACGAGGACGGGGTAGCCAACGCGCTTGGCGATCTGCCGGGCTTCGTCGATGTTGCGGGCGATGCCGTTGGCCGGCTGTTTCAGCCCAAGTCTCTGCAGCAAATCGCGGAACTGCTCACGATCACCGGCGGCGTCGAGCGAGTCGATCGAGGTGCCGATGATCGGGACGCCGGCCTCGGCGAGCCCGCGGGCGAGGTTCAGCGGCGTTTGGCCGCCGAACTGGACGATGACGCCTTGCAATAAGTTGGCAGTTGCCAGTTGCCGGTTGCCAGTGGAAGAGGTGCCTTTGCCTTCACTGGCAACTGGCAAATGGCCACTGGCAAGTGATGCAAACGGTCCACCATTCAGCCGCTCGCAGATGTTCAGAATGTCTTCGTGCGTCAGCGGCTCGAAGAACAGCAAGTCCGATGTGTCGTAGTCAGTCGAGACCGTTTCGGGGTTCGAGTTGATCATGACCGACTCGACACCGATCTCGCGCATCGCGAACGCGGCCTGCACGCAGCAGTAGTCGAACTCGATCCCTTGACCGATGCGGTTGGGGCCACCGCCGATGATGATGACTTTTTTGCGATCGGTGAGGCGGATTTCGTCTTCGTGGACGACCTTGCCGTTCACGGTGACCGGCGTCTCATACGTGCTGTAGTAATACGGCGTCGCGGCCTCGAACTCGGCGGCGCAGGTGTCGACGAGCTTGTAGACGGGCATAACACCGGCGGCTTTCCGCGCGGCGCGCACTTCCGAGACGGGCTTGGCCCAGTTCTGTGCCAACTGAACGTCGCTGTAGCCCAGTTGCTTGGCCGCCTGCATGATGTTGGCAAAGACCTCGGGCTTCGTGTCCCTGTACGCCCAGTGCGCCGCTGCCTCTTCCGGCGTACCCTCAAAATCTACCAACTCCTTCATCTGCGACAAAAACCACACGTCAATGTTTGTCAGTTCGTGGATCGCGTCGACGGTCCAGCCCATCTTCATCGCGTAGCGGACGTAGTAGAGCCGGCCCTGACTG
Source organism: Tepidisphaerales bacterium (assembly GCA_038223165.1). Lineage (GTDB taxonomy): Bacteria > Planctomycetota > Phycisphaerae > Tepidisphaerales > Tepidisphaeraceae > DASYHQ01. The sequence goes on along the minus strand of JBBRHE010000199.1, from coordinate 3,924 downwards.
GGGACGGAGAGTTTTCGCCGCAGCTTGTCCTGTGGGATCGGCCAGATGTCGTCGGCGGACTCGCCTTGCGTGGTCTTGTCGGCGTTGAGGTCGTCGGAATGACGGGCCGTCGCCGGCAACCCCGTACCACGGGCGGCCCGTCCGTGATTTTCTTTTTCAGCAGACGAAGACTCGGGCGAGCCGCCCGTGGTACGGGTGGAATTCAGCCACTTGTCGTATTTATCTAAGCCGAAGCCGAAGCGCTTTACTTCCATGCTCCGGATGCCCTTCTGCAGGGCTTCCTTGAACGTGCGGCCGATGGCCATCGCTTCACCGACGGACTTCATCTGGGTCGTCAGCGTCTCGTCGGCATCGGGGAATTTTTCGAAGGTCCAACGCGGAATCTTGATGACGACGTAGTCGATCGTCGGCTCGAAACAAGCGCTGGTGTAGAGCTCGTAGTCTTCCTTTTGAGTGGTAATGCCGGGCCCAGCGGAGCTGGGCGCGCCCACGCGCTTTTTGGTGGTGATGGGATTGGGAAGCTCGTCGAGCGTGTAACCCACGGCAAGCTTTGCGGCAATTTTGGCAATCGGATAACCCGTGGCCTTTGATGCCAATGCGCTGCTGCGCGACACGCGCGGATTCATCTCGATGACGACCATGTCCCCGTTGTCGGGGTTGATGCCGAACTGGATGTTGCTGCCACCGGTTTCGACGCCGACGGCGCGGATGACCTTGATGCTGGCGTCGCGCATCCGCTGATATTCTTTGTCGGTCAGCGTCTGGATCGGCGCGACGGTGATCGAATCGCCAGTGTGGACACCCATGGCGTCGATGTTTTCGATCGAGCAGATGATGATCGCGTTGTCTTTGCGGTCGCGAACCACCTCCATCTCGTACTCTTTCCAGCCGATGACGGATTGCTCGATCAGGATTTCGTTGACCGGCGACGCGTCGATGCCGCGCGTGACGATGTCTTCGAATTCCTCGATGTTGTACGCGATGCCACCCCCGGTGCCGCCGAGCGTGAAGGCCGGGCGGATGATGAGCGGCAAGCCGAGCTCGGCCAGCACGTTTCGCGCGTCGTCCATGTTATGAACAACGCCCGAGCGCGGCACGTTCAGGCCGATCGAGAGCATCAGTTCCTTAAAGACCTGCCTGTCTTCACCCCGGTGGATGGCTTCGCGGTCGGCGCCGATCATTTGCACGCCGTACTTCTTGAAGATGCCCTGGTCGAAACAGGCCATCGCGGTGTTCAGGCCGGTCTGGCCGCCGAGGGTGGGCAGGACGGCGTCGATCGGGGTGCCCTTGGATTTCTCGTAGATCAAGATCTTTTCGATCGTCTCGGGAAGGATCGGCTCGATGTACGTGGCGTCGGCGAACTCGGGGTCGGTCATGATCGTGGCGGGGTTGCTGTTGATCAGGACGATGCGATAACCCTCTTCCTTCAGCGCGCGGCAGGCCTGCACGCCGGAATAGTCGAACTCAACCCCCTGCCCGATGACGATAGGGCCAGCGCCGATGATCAGAATCGTGTGAATGTCAGTTCGCTTGGGCATGGTTGGTTCGCACAGGGACAACGGTCGGGACATCGCTCGGGTTCAGGAGCGATAAAATCGGGTGGAAGTGTACGGGGAACGGGGTGAAATTCCAGCATACGGGACCGGCGTGATGCGATTGCCCTCCGGCCTTTCTCCCATGTATCCATGGAAGAGGTAAGGGTGAAGGTGATTTCGACTTTTGAATGGCTCGCGTCGTTCGTTCGATCCCGGATACACTGACCGACCCATGCCATCCGATTCCCTTACGCTGTCCGTCGTCGCCGCCGCGTTGTCGCCCGATCCACGGGTGGCGCCACAGATGGCGCGGTCACTGGGGTTGGGTGGGGTGCAGTTCGACGCGTTTTCGTCGTCGTTTGACGTGACCGACCTATCGCAAACCGGTCGGCGGGAATTTTTGCACGTCCTGTCGAACGAAGACATGCAGTTGGCCGGTCTGCGCGTCGACCTGGGCATCAAAGGATTCGGTGTCGGGGCGGATATCGACCGATTGCTGTCACAACTGGGCAAAGTGATGGACGCTGCGCTCGGATTGCAGGCTCGGCTGGTGTGCGTGGACCTGGGCCCGCTGCCCGAACCGATCGTCGTCGAAAAACCGAAGCCGACGGTGAACCCCGACCTAGTGGGGATGTTGATCTTGCCCCCGTCGGTGTCGGTCCCCCCGCCGATGCCTGCACGGGTTGCGACACCGGTGGAACTGGCGTTTGAGGCATCGGTCACGTCGGCGATGCTGGAACTGGCCAACCGGGCCGACCGGTTCGGGGTCACCCTGGCGTTTCGGTCAGACCTGTCATCGTTCGCGGCGTTGCAGCACGTGCTGAACGCTGCCCGCTGTCCGTGGTTTGGCGTCGATCTCGACCCGGTCTCGCTGCTGCGCGATGCGTGGTCGGTCGATGAGATTTTCTCGGTCCTCGGTCCGCACGTTCGTCACGTTCGCGCTCGCGACGCTGCCCGTGGGGCCGACAATCGCACAAAACCCATGCCGATCGGTCGCGGGGACACGAAGTGGGACGAGCTTTTGCACAATCTCGACGGCGCTGCGTATCACGGATTCCTGACGATCGACCCGCTGGAGCTACCCGATCGCCAGTCCGCCACCAGCGCGGGGGTGAAGTATTTGAAGCTTCACGGCGTGTTATGATGCCCTCCCTCGTCATTCCTGAAACAAATCCTTAGAATCCCCGCCGCCCGATATGGCCAAGCAGCGCAACGATCTCCTCGACCGACTCGGGTACCTCATCCTGCGGCTTATCACCGCGGCGCTGCATTGTTTTCCCGTCAACCTCAACCATAAGACCGCAAAGCTCATCGCGTCGATCGCGTACCGGGTCGATCGCAAGCATCGCAACCGTGTGCTGGGAAACCTCAAGCGCAGTTTCCCACATCTGACCGATGCCCAGATTGCCGTCCTCGGTGAACGCAGCTTTCAGAGCATGATGATGGCCGCCGTCGAGGTGCTGTTCACGACGCGACTGATCCGCCTGGACACCTGGCCCCGCTACGTGACGCTGAAGAACTTCGAGCCGGTCCTCGAGCTATTGCTGAGCCGCAAACAAGGTCTGTTGATGCTGACGGCCCACTACGGCAACTTCGAGATCCTCGGCTACCTGATGGCGACGCTCGGCTTCCCCACCGCCAGCGTCGCCCGGCCTTTGGATAACCCCCACATCAGCAAGTACCTCTTCGACGTCCGCGAACGGCTTGGTCAGCGCGTCATCGTCAAGCAGGGCGCGACCGAGGACGTCGTCGCGGAGATGGAAGCCCACAACGCCGTCGGCTTCGTCGCCGACCAGAACGCCGGGCCCAAGGGCATCTTCGTCGACTTCTTCGGCCGCCGTGCCAGCACGTACAAGTCGATTGGCCTGGTCGCGATGCAGTACAACGCCCCCGTCGTCGTCGCTTACGCGCGGCGAATCGGTGACGAGTTCAAGTTCGTCATCGGCGTGCAGGACGTCATCTACCCCGCCGACTGGCAAGACCAGCCCGATCCCCTCCGCTACATCACCCAGCGATACAGCAAAGCCATCGAAGATTTCATCAGTGACGACCCAGGCCAATACTGGTGGGTCCATCGACGATGGAAGACACGGCCTAAGGGTGAAGTGCCCGAGGCATTCGATTGACACTCGTTTAGCCGGGTGGATCGCACGCGCTATTTAATGTAGGCATCGACTGATCGAGCGAATATCAGAAAAGCACGTCGCAAGCGACGCGGCTAAACAGGTTGAACAGGACATTTACCCGTTCACCCCTTCGGCACGAGGAAGCTCAAATGATGTGCAGCATGGATGCAGTGCAACCGGCGCCATTCATCGCCCGTCAGCTTCCCGAGAAATGGGCTCGGTTGGAACGACGTTGCGGTGTTGAATCGCGAGACAGCTGACTC
>JBBRHE010000198.1:0-6715 GCA_038223165.1 Tepidisphaerales bacterium | reverse complement strand
GCCTTCGAAGATGTCGACCGTGACACTGTCACCAAGCTTCTTGTCGGTCGCGGCCTTCAGATTGATCTCGCGATACACCTTGCGGGGTGCGACACCAGCCTTGGCAGCATGACCGATAAGCGGGAAAGTGCTGAACCGGGGCTTGATCTCGCGAAAGCCGAGCTGGACGGCGTTATAGCCATCCGTTTCGACCGTCTTCACTTGCGTGACCGCGTTCGGTTCGATCTGCACGACGGTGACCGGCACAATGGTGCCCTTGTCATCGTAGATGCGCGTCATGCCGACTTTTTTACCAATCAATGCTGGCGTCATCTCATTCGGTCAGAGGAGTTTGGCGACACAGGCCCAACTCGTAAACCGCTCCATAATTGTTAGCCAACCAAAGGGGTCGGCCACAAATGACAAAAATCCTCGCGATTCCGCGTCCCGTCAGGTCAAATCGACCTTAAGGGCGATGGGTTCTTGGATGAACCCCAGCGGATCGCCAATCAAAACACCCCTTAGGTCAGGGGTGGATGTATGTCGTCTAAAAAACTAGGCCTTGATCTTCACGAACACACCGGCCGGTACAACCAGGCGGTTAAGGGCTTCAACCGTGCGGGCGGTCGGTTCGAAGATGTCGATGACGCGCTTATGCGTCCGCATTTCGAACTGTTCGCGCGACTTTTTGTCAATGTGCGGGCTGCGCAGCACGGTGTAGCGCTCGATCCGGGTCGGCATCGGGATGGGGCCACACACACGGGCGTTGGTACGCTTGGCGTGGTCTACGATTTCCTTAGCCGAGGAGTCCAAGGCCCGGTGGTCGTAGGCTTCCATCCGAATTCGAATCCGATCACCCGTCATATCAACTTCGCTTCCGTCTTCGTTTCGCCGGCGTCGTCTCTCAATGCTCCGTCAGGCCGCTACTGGCTTGCCCCGAGGGGCCAATCAGGTCGACACTGTTGCGTTCACCTTCCGAAAAGGTGAGCGGAGAACTGTACAGACTATTTCGTTTGTGTCAACTCTGTGAAAGGATCATTTATCGACCCTTTGCGCGCTTCCCGGTGATCTTGGCCGTTCATTTGGCTGCGTCCGATCGGAACGGAACTGCCGGGAACCCTTGGCCATTGTATAAGTTGCATTCGGGGTTGTCTGCCCACGCATAGCGGACCGCTGTCGGGGTCGAGACATTGGGGGATTGCACGACAATTGTCTCCCCATCAATCGTGGCATTGGCCCAGGAGAATTTCCCGTCCTCTCCTGCAACCGAGAAACCCTTGAGCTCGCCACCCTTGGCAGTTAGCCCACCGGTGGTGTGTTTGAAGGTGACTCGGAGCTTACCGTCCTCGACCCTGTGCGACGCATAAACCGGACCGGAATACTCACCGGCTTGACCGTAATCCTTCACCAGCGCGATCGCAGCGAGCCGCTTGCCGACGTCCTGCTTATTCTTCGGGTGGATGTCCGCTGCGTCCCCGATGTCGATCGTGACGGCCAGACCACTGTTTGGAATTGTGCTGGCCGCCTGCGATTGGGCCTCACGCAGTTTGGCCCAGTTGGTGTCGGTCGGCGCGTCGGCCTTGGCCATGAAGTTGGCTAACTGAACAATGTAAAACGGAAAATCCCCTTGGCCGAAGTCCTTTCGCCAGCCACCGATCATCAGTCCGAGCAGATCGCGATAGTGTGCGTGCCGCCCGCTGTTATTCTCACCTTGATACCAGATGGCCCCCTTGATGCCGTAGGGGACGATCGGTGCGATCATCCCGTTGTACAGCACTGCCGGTTGGTTTGGATTGTTCGTCGCGGGCGCCGCCGGCCGTGGAGGCAGCTTGCTCATGTCGACGGTGAACTTGCGTTCAATCGCATAGTGCCAGTCACCGTCGATCTTGATCGGTTCGGCACCGTCAATCACCAGCCGCATTGCACCGTTGTAGATCCCACCACCCCCACCATGATCCCACACGCGCACCGCGATCACGTTGCGACCGGCCTTGAGCGTTCCCGCGGGCAGTTCGTAGTTCCGCATCGCGTTCCACGAGAAGGTGTCGCCGACTTTCTCACCGTTGACGTACGTGATGTCGGCATCGTCGATCGCTCCCAGTTCCAGGCGCGCCGGCTTGCCCGCAAGATCTGCCGGCACGTCTACGTCCTTACGGAACCAGATGATGCCGTTGTGCTGCAAACCCGCGTTCTGCCAGGTCTGGGGCAGGCGCATCGTCTTCCAATCCGCGGTGTTCGTTTCAGGTTTCGCCCAACCCTTGGCCAGACCTTCGTTTGTTTCGTCTTTGGGAAGGTTTTTGTTTTCCCACTCCACGTTTTCTGTCTCGAACTTCGACTGTGCATCACCGAGGCTCTCGAACGACATTTTCCGCATTTCGATCGACTTCGCGTACCGATCGCTCTTCATCAACTGACCATCGCTCGTCCACGATTCCGCATCGGTGCCGCCCCACGACGAATTGATCAAACCGACCGGCTGACCGGTTTTCTGGTGAATCTCGCGACCAAAGAAGTAACCGACCGCAGTAAACCCACCCACCGTTTGCGGTGACGCGACAACCCACTGACCTTGGGCATCCTCCAACGGCGTATTGGACAGCTTGTTCTGCACCGCAAACTGACGGATAAGCGGGTAATTGGCGGTCGCGGCTTCCTCTGCAGGGTTGATGCTCAGCGCGACGTTCCATTGCATGTTCGATTGACCCGAACACAGCCACACTTCACCAACCACAACGTTGTGCAACGTGACCGTCTCCGACGCAGCGATCGTCAGCTCACCCGGCGTCTGTGGTGCTTTCGTCAGGTTCAGGTCGACGCGCCATTTTCCCTTCTCATCCGCGACCGTTTCGACAGTGATGTCGTTGAAATGAACCGTCACCTTCTCACCGGCGTTGGCCTTGCCCCACAGGGGTGTTTTTTCGGATCGCTGCAGGACCATGTTGTCAGAAATGATCGATGGCAACTGAATCGCCGCCGCTGCGACGCTCGAGAGCGATGCAACAGCGATACCGGTAGCGAGCAGATGTTTCATATGCGTAAACCCGTTTGCGAACCCTGTAGAAATGTCCTCAGAACAATACCGGCATCCAACTCGCCTGTTGTGCCGTAAGACTATCGTCAATCGTAACCCCGCGACAATTCTTTCACCAATTGGCATCTCGCTGGCTTCCTCTCCTAAGATAAACCTATGACGAAACGTACCCTCGGCAAAACTGGACTTTCAGTTACCTCGCTCGGCTTTGGCTCTGCCCCCGTGAGCTATCTCAACACGGAACGGGAGTCTGCGGGCAAACTGCTCAACGAGTTGCTCGACCTGGGCATCAACCTCATCGATACGGCAGCGTCGTACCCGGGATCGGAAGAGCTCATCGGTGAGTTCATCTCGCACCGCCGCGATGAGTACGTGCTCGTCAGCAAGTGTGGTCAGGCGTTTCCTGAACTGCCCGGGAAGGCGTGGACTGCTGAAGTGGTGCTGGCGACCGTCGATCGGGCGCTGAAGCAAATGCGCACGGACGTGATCGACGTCATGCTCCTGCACAGTTGCAACGCGCGGCTATTGCAGGAAAGCGACGCGCTCGCCGGCCTTGTGAAGGCGCGCGAAGCGGGGAAGATCCGCTTCGCAGGTTACAGTGGTGACAACGACATCGCAGCGTTGGCGGTCACGATGCCTGACATCGCGGTCCTCGAGACGAGCATCAGCATCGCCGATCAGCTCAACATCGACACCGTCCTACCCAAGGCGGTCGCGAACAACGTCGGCGTGCTCGCGAAGCGCCCGATCGCCAATGCCGCGTGGAAGGACATCAGCCAGCAGCAAGGCATGTATCAGAACTACGTGAAGACGTACACGGAACGGCTGGCCAAGATGCGCCTGTCCCCCACCGACGCCGGCCTCCCCGCCGATGCCTGGTCCGAGATGGCGCTTCGCTTTACCCTAAGCCAGCCCGGCGTGCACACCGCGATCATCGGCACGACCAACCCGAAAAACCTCGCCGCCAACCTCGCCGTTGTTGACAAGGGCCCCCTCCCCAAACCCGCGCTCGACAAGATCCGCGCCACTTTCCTGACTGCCGACCCCGGACGCACGTGGACAGGGCAAACGTAAAAACTTCCGGAGCAATCGGATTGGTAAAACCACGTAGTGGCACCCCTGGCGGCTCTTGTCAACGACAGGCACCATGCGGAGGTCGGTGTTTTATCCCGCAGAAACCCTGCTGCATTCCACCGACGTGTCTGAATCTGGGCAACGTCACCATCGCTGCTGGCAAAGTGTAGCTTTTTTCTTGCTTCGACGGCAGGCGTCGCTGCAGTATTTGACCTCGTCCCAGGTCTTGGCCCACTTCCGTCGCCAAGTCATCGGGCGGTTGCAGACGATGCAGACTTTGGTGTCCTGTCGCTTCATCATCGGAGAACGAAACTGAAGAGGTCCCGTGAGAATGATGAAGGTCAAGTCAGCATGATTGCTCAACTTTACGATTCAATACGGACATGATTATTACCATCGATAGTAGCGGTACGGGTTATCGGCAATTGCCCGACGTTTCAAGGCTCTATCCCAGCCGGCGGTGTCTGTGGCGGATTCATCTACGCCGTCGGCGATGTAATCATCGTGATAGAAAGGGGATTCTGCAATGGGGAGCGTTCTAAGGTATAGATGAGCGGGGTCGCCGCACATGCCCCCATGGATACCGGAATCGAAGACGCGAACAGACAAAGTGTTGCTACCTGCTTTCAACAAACCGCTATTGACCTTGTGCCCCCGCGGAAGCAACCAGTGCGAACTCGTGCCGACCTGCTGGCCGTTGATGAAACTGGTCTCTTTTTCATCGACCCGGCCCAGCGACCAGTACATGTCTCGTCCGACCAACCGAGCGGGCACGTCAATCTGTTTTCTGAATACGACTTCTCCATCGATCCATCGCCACGTCGGGCCATAGCTTTCCATATATGCCGGCACGGGCACGCTTTCGCCGCCGCTGATGTTGCTCGATGCGATGAGCGTTTTAGCCGCTTGAGATATCCCGGAATCACCCCGCCACTCTCGCCGCGGGCTTTCGGGTTGGGGGGCGGTTGGGATTGCATTCCATTGTCCGGCCAACATCCAAGCGTGATCGGGCTGATGTAACAACTTAAGAAGTTGCTCGTCCTGCTGAAACGTCGCCCCTGCGTTGGCGAGCACTTGCGACAAGGCCCGCGTCTGACGCCATCGGGTGAACCGGAAGTATCGTTTTTCGTCAGCGGGCACTGCGTTGGGGCTGAGCTGCGAGAAGAGGATGGATCCTTTACCGAGCGTGCGCCGGCCGAGCAACCCGTCCGCCGCGACCTGAACGACGTCGGCGGGGGCGAGGAGCCACGCCGGTGTATCTGCTCGGAAGTGAAGATCACTGGCGCTGAGGCCCGCTGTTTCCGACCAGTCCGGGATCGCCGTGGAGCCGTGGAACGATTTCGATTCGATGAATGACGCACCGAGAAATGATTCGTCTGAGGTTCGACGCAGCACGACGGCTTTCCCGCCGCCGTTGATCCAAGTCGTGACCGCCGCTTCATCAATTGCCCCGCCGCCAACGATGAGCAGTTGGTCGTTTGGTTGCGGTGTTTTCGAGCGTACGAATTGAACGCCGAGCTTCTCCAGTGAGTCTGCACCAGCGTCGTCTCCCAAGTAGACGACGCGCTTGGCTTTGGGTTGGATGGGCGCATGGCGCACGTTTTCTAGAATCTGCCTCATTAATTTCGTGGCAGCGGGGTCGATGACCGTGCGCGCTTCGACGTCGAGTGTGCAGACCGTGACCCTGCCTTCACCGAACTCCATTTCCATCAGCGGCGAGTAGGCCAGGTCGAACTCACATTCGAGGATCGGCCGCAATGACGAGCGATGCGGCTTCTCAATCGCGGCAGAGGTCACGCTACCCTGATTGCCGTTGCGCCGGCCGTATGCGAGCGTCGTTTCGTAGCCCGGGTATTGGGGATACGGCTCGACCAGCGCGCCGGAGCCGTTCCAATCGGACAGGGATTTGTCGTCCAACCCCTCCATGATCGGATGCAACGTGTCAACCGCGTATACGCGTCGCGCGACGTGATTGGCGACGCGCAGATGCAGCGCATGCCGCATCCAGTCCGGATCCTGCCCCATGATCAGAAGCCGGCCACCGGAACGGACGAACTCCGTTAAATCGGCGGGCAAATCTCGCTGTCCCGTCTGTCCGTCACCCGAAAGGGCGGACTGACCCACGATCACAACCGCATCGGCCGGTGGTACGCCAGTCGTCCATGGTTTGACCGAATAGCCTAGGCGCGTCAATAGTTCGGTCGTCTCACCCTTTGGGTCGAACGCGAGCCATTCACCCTTGCTCTGCGGCTCGGGCGCGAACGACACGAAGTCCAACACGTCCTCAGACGAGTCGGGCCCGATGCGAGCGGTCAGAGTAATCTTGCCGGCGCCGGGTTGGGTCAATTTAAACGAGATGGGCAGTTTCACAATTTCGCCGACCTCGATTGTGCCGGACAAAGTCTGGGATCCCACAACTGCGTCACCGATCGTCGCTTGCCACGCCGCGCTGTACGCAAGTGGCGTGCGATGGTCATTGATCAAAACGATCTGTTTTTCAACGGTCGCGTCGATAGCAAAGTGATGATCCTTTGACAGCAAGGCGCTCTCAGGCCCGGCAATCCACGCCAGACTCGGCCCGTTCACCTTCGGCAGGGCTGCCGCTTCCATGCCGTTGTCCCACGGGACCAT
>JBBRHE010000197.1:0-6754 GCA_038223165.1 Tepidisphaerales bacterium | reverse complement strand
GCCGGAATGATTGGCCTGGGTTCTGCCGCCCGCCGGGCATTGAAAAAAATGCGACCCGACGTGCAGTAGAGGCCTTGGCTGTGTCTATTTACTGAGGCCAAGGATTATCGCTGATCTGTGCTCGGTGCAACCGCAAGGTTGGCACCGAGTTTTTCATTTAATCGTCTGGCAACATCTACGGAGAAGCATCCCCTCGGGCATCTAAGCGTCGTGGCATTCAATGAAATGATCGAATCGACGAAGAGTACGGTCCGCGCGACGGATGACGTCTACATCTGCCTCAGTGCCGCGAACGTCGTAAAACGTTACCACAGCGCTGGGGCTACGCGCGGCAAGGCGTTCGACGAACAGTTGAAAGCGTGGAAGGCACGCCTCGGGGTATGATCAAAAGTTCTGCCGAGTCACTAACGGTCAACGGAGTACGCTGGTTCAGTTTGCACCACCACACGGTTGTCGAGACGCCGGGCGAAATCCAGCACATCACCGACACCCACGGTATTGCGTTCGACCTGGTAGGCCCACACCTGAAAATGCGTCAGCGATGCGCCACCGAAGATCGTCGAGAACGCGCCGTCGACCGCGTCCTGGCCGCAGGCGATTTTGATGCGGCCGATGCGCGGGACGTGGAAGCGGGCATCCGTTGTGAACCATTCACCACCCACATACACCTCGGCGTAGGCGTGGAAGTCCATGTGGTCGTTGGGGTCGGGGAAGCCGATGTCGGGCAGATGCCCCGTGACGTAGCGGGCGGGCAGATTAAAGGTGCGGTTGAGCGCGATCGCCAGGTGGGCGAAGTCGCGGCAGACACCGTAACCGCGCTGCAGGATGTCCCATGCGGACAGATCGGGCCGGCCAGAACAGTAGCGGTACTCGATGTTCTCGTGCACCCACTTGCTGATCGCATCGACGCGGGGCAGGCCGTGTTCAACCTGGCCGAACTTGTCCCACGCGAAGTCCAGGAGTTTGTCGGAATCGCAATATCGGCTGGGCATTGCGTAGCGCAGCACGTCCGACGGCAATGCCTCAGGCGACAGCGGTGTTTCGACGCGAAGGCCCGCGTTGTCCGGTTCAGACGACACAGCGACGATCGCGTCATGTCGAATGCAGTTCGTGCCCGGCGCAAGGCTGACACGGTGCATGTGATTGCCGTGACTGTCGACGAACGGCGCGTCGGGCAGATTGTGACCGAGCGACAGGGCTTGAAAGACAACCTGGTGGTTATTCCCGGACCAAGGCTGGATGTTCAGCAGCAACGTCGCTGGGCCCGTGGCCTCGTAGACGAGGGAGCAACCCACGCGAACGGTCATGTCAAAACGACGAGCCTGAGAGTACGCCATGGGTTCATCATAGGGCATGAACTTGCCAGGCGGGTTAATAATCAACCCCCGGGTTATCGAATCGCCGAACAAGCTGTGCAAGCGCTTCTGGACAGCGCTTCATCACCACACTGGTGAGGGCCGCATTCCGTGTCGTCTGACAAACTACTTGCTTTCGATCGCGAGTAGCTCGACGTCGAAGACGAGCGTCGAGTTCGCCGGGATTGGTCCTTGGCCACCGGGGCCATAGGCGATCGCGGGTGGGATGACGAGGCGGGACTTGCCGCCGACCTTCATCAGTTGGAGGCCTTCGGTCCAACCTTTGATTACACCATTCAGCGGGAAGCTGATCGGTTCACCACGGTCGACACTGCTGTCGAACTTCGTGCCGTCGATGAGGGTGCCGGTGTAGTGGACCTTGACGGTGTCGGTCGGTTTTGGGCTTGCGCCGGTGCCTTCGGTGATCGTTTCAACCTGCAGGCCGGACGCGGTCGTGACGATGCCGGGTTTCTTGGCGTTCTCGGCGCGGTAAGCGTCACCGAGTTTCACATTGGCAGCGCCTTCTGTTTGTGCTTTGGCTTCTGCGCCGGCCATGGCTTCCTGTTGCAGGCGGGTCATCGCGGCACGCAGTTGGGCCTCGGGGACGGCCGACGGTTTGCCACCGAGCGAGTCGCGCAGCCCTTCGATGACGCGGTCGGCGTCGATCTTGACCGGGGCCTGGGAGAGTTGTCGGCCCATGTCAAAGCCGATGCCGTAGCTCGCGTCGCGCAGGTGTGATTCCATGGTGGTCGGGCTCGTGGTGGGCGCCGTAGTCGGCGTCTGCCCCGAGACATACGCCACGGTCGACAGATAGACGATTGTAGAAGCGGTCAAAAGACGCGTGATCATCGGCACCTCGTTAAGTTTGGACACGCTACTCGCGATCTGCCTGTTCACGCAACCCACAGATATCATACGAAAAGAAAACCGTGGGAAGTTGCTCCCACAGTTTTCAGGTTTTCGGTTGAGTCGCGCGTTTACAGTGCCTTCATGTCGATGACAAACCGGTACTTCACATCGCCTTTGATCATGCGTTCGTAGGCGGTGTTAATGTAGTCAGGCTTGATAAGCTCGATGTCCGAGACGATGCCCTTTTCAGCGCAGTAATCGAGCATTTCCTGCGTCTCGAGGATGCCACCAATCCCTGAGCCTGCCAGTGACCGGCGGGCAAAGATGAGGTTGAACACGCCCGGTGAGGGATGCGGGTGCTCGGGCGCGCCGACGAGAACCAGCGTGCCGTCGCGCTTCAGCAGGTCGAGGAACGGATCGAGGTCGTGCGACGCAGCGACCGTGTTGACGATGAGGTCTAAGCTGCGCGCGTGCTTGGCCATCTCGTCGGCGTTCTTCGAGACGACCACTTCATCGGCACCGAGGCGTTTGCCGTCTTCGATCTTGCTCGGTGACGTCGTGAACAGCACTGTCTTGGCGCCGAACGCGTGGGCGAACTTCACGCCCATGTGACCGAGCCCACCCAGGCCGACGATGCCAACCTTTTTACCCGGGCCCGCACCCCAATGCTTTAGAGGGGAGTAGAGCGTGACGCCCGCGCAAAGCAACGGCGCGACGGCGGCAAGGTCGAGTTTGTCCGAGACGTGCAGGACGAATTTTTCGGTGACGACGATCTTTTGTGAGTATCCGCCATACGTGACGGGTGCGGTCTTGTGCGGGTCGCCGGAATTGTAGGTAAAGATCGTTCCACCGACGTCGCAGTATTGTTCCAGGCCTTCCTGACAACTGGGACAACTGCCGCAGGAGTCGACCATACACCCGACGGCGGCGAGGTCACCGGCCTTGAAGCGGGTGACCTTGCTGCCAACCTTCGTTACGCGGCCGACAATCTCGTGCCCCGGCACACAAGGATAAACCGTCGGCCAGGCGGCCCACTCGTTGCGCGCGGTGTGCAGATCGGAATGGCACACACCGCAATAGAGAATGTCGAACTCCACATCGGTAGGCCCAACTTCGCGGCGAGCGATACTGGCAGGGGCAAGGGGAACTTTGGCGCTACTGGCAGCAATGGCTTTGGCAGTGGTGGGCATAAAGATCCTTTTAATAGATGCTGGCGGTCGACTTCGTCAGGTGGTTACCAATACCTTTTAGGCGCGCAGCGATAGGTAGGCAAATCAAGATGATTTCCTCTGATCTTGCACTGACTGTAAACCATGACAAACCGGGATAGATGCACAAATACAAGTAACGCTCGTACGCGCTCGACAGTCTCGCGTGGTCCCAGAGCTTATCCCCCTTGCCGCGCATACGCATCGATCGCTTCTGTCTTGCTTACCAACTATCAATCCTACTGCCTGTGCTCGTCACCTGCAGAAAGCGTGCCGACGTCGTGCGCAGATGCGTTATGAGGTTTCCCGTTTTACGCCAGCTGCTTGGGACCGGGAAAATGCTGGTAACCATTGCTGAGGTCAATCCGGCCACCGGGGCGCGACCAAGGCATCGCGCCGGTCTCGTGAAGAAGCTTTCCTTCGTTCACGCAGCGCTGGAGCGCCGCTTCCAGGCCACTGACCGCGATGACGCTATCGGCGTTCAGCGCCGCGGCGCCGGTGGGCAGTGGATAGATCGGCGTCGCCTCACTGGCCGCGTTGATGAGGACTGTGTGAGCGCGCGCCATCTCCAGCGTGCCGACCGGCGCGCTGGCATCGTGGTCTCGCAACCTGCGGGCCAGGGCGTCGGTGACGTACCATGGCGTGCCCGATGCGACGGGAACGTGTTTGAAGTCGGGATCCCCTTCTTTGCCGTAGAACACCCCACCTTGGATGTCAAAGCAGATCGTCATACGGTCGGTGGTGATCGTGATGACGGGGTTGATCGACGTGGCGCACGCGTGCGTCATCCCAACCAGCAAAGGCACGTTGCCGGGCAACATCGCGCGGATGGTGGCGGTGTCGTAGTTTTGAATGTCGTTGGCCCGATACAGCTCGGCCTCGACGGCGACCGGTGACGCCGAATCATGCTCCGTTGGCCCAAGCAGGTACTGCGCCAGATGAACGAAGTGGGCCATCGCGTTGTTGACCGGGCTGTCGAGCACCCACGTGTCGCCCCTCTTGATCGCGCCGGCCCAGGTGCTGCGGGCAAAGTAGTTCAGAGCACGCGGCCAGCAACCGAGAACCGACACACGCGTCGGGCGACCGAGTTCACCACTGACGAGTCGGCGCTTCAACTCCTGCGTCGCGGGCTGATAGACATCCTGAAACCCGACGAGGCACTCGCGGCCCGACCGGTCGCGCGCCGCGATCATCGCATCGACGTCGTCTACCGAACCGGCGGCTGGCTTCTCGCAGACAACATGCTTCCCCGCAGCCAGCGCGCGCTCGGCGAACGGGCGATGCAGATCGATCGGGATGGGCAGCCACACCAGCTCGACCTGCGGGTCGGCCAGCAGGGTGTCGATCGAATCGGAGACGGTCGCACCCACCGCAGTCAGCTTGGCAGCGCGATCGGGCATTGACGCAACGTTCGGATCGCACGCAGCGACGACCTTTACTCGACCTTTCGGTGATTCCTGGGCTTCGCCCAAACGGTCTGCGATGGCGCCGGCGTAGCCGCCCATACCGATAATGCCGATGCGAAGGGCATCAGTGGACTTGGACGTCGACATCGGGCGAATTCCTCCGGGTGCTTGTGAGAAAGGTCGACGGGATGATAACGGCAGTTGGATGTTGACAGAAGAGGCTGACGCGCCAATCCAACGCGGAATCCAGCGCTTCGCTGCGCTCTGTCCCCGGCGTGCGACCAGGGGCACCGATTAGAACTCGCGGCGCTGACGGGCCGTCGGGATGTTGAGAATCTTGCGGTACTTGGCGACCGTACGGCGGGCGAGCTCGATGCCCTGCTCCTTTAACTTCTCCACGATCTCGTCGTCGTTGAGCGGGTTCTGCTTGTCCTCGTGGTCGATGATGATCTTGAGCTTTTCCTTAACTGCGTCCCAGCTCATCTCTTCACCAGCGTCGTTGTGTGTGCCACCGGAGAAAAACCGGCGAAGCGGGTACACACCGCGCGGTGTCTGGATCCACTTTTCACTGACGGCACGCGATACCGTCGCGACGTGAATGCCGAGCTGATCGGCGACACTGATCATCGGCAGGGGCTTCAAGGCCTCGGGGCCTTTTTCGAAGAACTCCTGTTGCGCGTCGACGACCACGCGAATGACCCGCATGATCGTGCTCTTGCGCTGCTCGATGCTCTCGATCAGCCAGCGGGCGTTGCGCACGTTGTTCGAGAGGAACTCGCGCGTCTTCTTGTCGACCGACCGTTCCTTCATCATCTTGCGATACATGCCGCTGATATAGAGGTTCGGAGCCGGGTCGTGGGTCATCTCGATCTCGTATTTGCCGGTCTCCTCGTCGAAGTAGATGACCGCATCGGGCGTGATGGGGGGCGCGTCGTCGCCACCAATCTGCTTGCCCGGGTGCGGGTGCAAGCGGGCCAGGTGTTTCACGGCCCGCTGCAGTTCCGGGATCGGTCGGCCGAGCCGCTTGCTGATCTGCGGGTACCGGTTCATCTCCAGGTCTTTGAGATGGTCGCGGACCAGTATGCGCTCGAGGTCGAAATCGTGATCGTCAGCAAAGTCTTCGTCGTCTTCCAGGACATCGAGTTGGATCAACAGGCATTCACTAAGGCTGCGAGCGCCGACACCGGTTGGTTCGAGCGTCTGGATAAGGCGGATGGCGTCGGCGATGTCCGTTGGGAGTAGCGGGGTCTTGGATTCTTTTTGGATCGTCTCAACGTCCGTCCGCAGGTAGCCCTCGGCGTCGATGTAATTGATGACGGCCTCACCCGCCTTGCGAACCACGGGGGTACATTCGATGAACGCCCACTGGCCGATCAAATGCTCCTGCAGTGTCACCGACCGGGCAGCGGTGTTGTTCATCGCGTCGAGCTTGCGATCGCGCTCACCTTCCATCCCCGACACGCGATGCCCAAGACCGGCGTTGGGTGAGAACTCCTCGTTTTCCAGATATTCACTGATGCGGCTCAGGCGGTCGAAGTCGTCGGACCCATCTTCCTTAACAACCATCGCCTGGTTGCCGTCTTCGAGGTCGCGCGTGGAGGTGGTTCCCTCACCGGACGCCGGGGCGTCGGAAGAATCGGCGGGCGAGTCACCCTCCATATCCCCTTCACGCATCTCAAGTACAGGGTTGTTCTGTAGTTCCTGTTCAATCCGTTCTTCCAGCGCAAGTAGTGGAAGCTGCAGGATTTCCATGCTCTGGATCATGCGCGGCGTCAACAACTGCCGCTGGTCCATCCGCATCGAAGTTGACTGACTTAACTGCATTACGCTCCAGACATTACATGGGCTCGAAACAGGTGGGCATGTGATTTGCTACCTGAAAAACGAGTATAGCAGCGAGGCCATGGGGTCGCCAACGGGAAAATCTGATCGCGGT
>JBBRHE010000196.1:0-6769 GCA_038223165.1 Tepidisphaerales bacterium | reverse complement strand
CGTGCCTCCAGCCGCCGACCCAAACCGTCGCGCGAAGCGCCATTCTTCTGTCCGATGCGAGCGCTGATGTTTGCGCTTCGCGGTGGGTTTTTCGTTCGGCGGCTGGAAGCACGCCGCTCCTTTACGCGCCTTCCAGTTCGTTCCGTCTCCTCACCCACCCACGGTCCCTCATGCCGGTGACAGCGCATTACCGAAACCGGGACTTGCCCCCGCCGCGCACCGCTGCGACAACGCGCGCTCCCAATGAAACCCCTCGGCATTGCCATCGTCGGTTGCGGCGGAATCACGCTGCAAAATCATCTTCCAGGCCTCGCGCTCTGCGCGGAAACCAAGGTCGTCGCGCTGTGCGACAACAATCCCGCGACGCTGGAAAAGGCGAGCCGCGACAGCGGCATCACCGTCACTTCCACGAACTACGAAGACATCGTCACGCGCGACGATGTCCACGCCGTGATCATCGCCACGCCGAATTTCATGCACGCGCCGATCGCCCTGGCGGCCATCGCGGCGGGCAAGCATGTGCTTTCCGAAAAGCCGCTCGCGATGAACCACGCCGACGCCAAGGCGATGGCCGAGGCCGCCGACTCGGCGGATGTGCGGCACATGACCGCGTTCACCTATCGCTTCGTCCCGGCGATGCGCTACATGCACCACCTTGTCCATCGCGGTGACATCGGCCAGCCCTACCACTTTCGCGCCCAACGTTTTCAGGACTGGGGCGACCGCAACCTCGGGTGGCGACAGGTGAAGTCACTGGCCGGCTCGGGTGAAATGGGCGACATGCTTGCACATCGCATCGACTACGGACATTTTCTCGTCGGCCCGGTTGCCCGGCTGGTGAGCGACCAGCAACGCTTTCTCGACACCCGCGCCGGCAACAGCGCCAGCGACCTGGACGACTGGGTCGCGATTATGGCTCGTTACAACACCGGCGCAACCGGCGTGCTGGAAAGCACGAAACTCGCCACCGGTCGTGGTGAAGGACACTACGGGCTCGATTTGGCTGAAGTAAACGGCCCCGGTGGCACACTGGCGTTCACGACGCAACGGCCATTGGAACTGAAGGTCGGCAAGCCCGGTGGCAAGGACTTGGAAACGGTCGCCGTCCCGCACGAGTTCCTCGTTTACCCCGGTTCGACGCGCGACCCGAACCAGGGTGACCCCGTCGCGACGTTCCGTTACGACCAGAACGTCGAATTCGTCAACGCGGTCCGTGAAGGTCGGCCCGCCACGCCGAGCCTGTGGGACGGCGCACGAGTGCAACAGGTGATGGACGCTGCGATTCTGTCGGCAAGTGAGTTGCGATGGATCGACGTGCCCCCGTTGCCCATCGATTGAGCATTCGCGTCGCGGTTTCGTAGGGCCGGCTTCAGCCGCCGTCCGCAATGATTCACGACAACGGAAGACCGGCGGCTAAAGCCGCTCTTACGGAAAAGGTGTGAGTTATGAACAACACTGCGATCATCACCGGTGCGGGAAGCGGCGTGGGGCAGGCGATCGCGCTGCGCATGGCAAGTGAAGGCTGGCACCTCGCGCTCGTCAGTCGAACACTTGCCACGCTCGAAGCCACCAAGGCCATGGCCGGTCCCAACGCCGGAAATGTCCACCCCTTCCCCTGCGACATTGGTGACCCCGCAGCGGTCGAGACGACCGTATCGCAAGCCATCCAACAACTTGGGGGGTCCGTTACCGCTTTGATCAATTGTGCTGGTATTAACATTGCCAAACGTTCGTTGGCCGTGCTTGAGGCGGATGCCTTCCAGGACGTGATCGCGACGAACCTGAACGGCGCGTTCTATCTGGTGCGCGGCGTGTTGCCCACGATGCGCGCCAACGGTCGGGGCACCATCGTCAACATCGTCAGCGACGCCGGCCTGCTCGCCAACGCCAAAGCGGGCGCGGCGTACGTCGCGAGCAAGTTCGCGTTGTCCGGTTTAACTCAGTCCATCAATCTCGAAGAACGCATCAACGGCATCCGCGCGTGCGCAATCTACCCGGGAGATATCGCCACGCCTCTGCTCGACAAGCGCCCCGTTCCCCCACCGGCCGAGGCGCGATTAAAAATGCTTCAACCGCAAGACCTGGCTGACTGCGTCATGCTCTGCGTAAACCTGCCCGACCGGGCAGTGGTCGAACAACTGCTCGTGAGGCCAAGGTAAACGACGCCGGGCTTCACTTCACCAGTGTGACCGTGCCACCGGCGTGAAGTGTCAATGTGAAACTGCCGGCGTTGTTGTTCCACTCATAGCTGTCCCACGTGCCGATGAACAGTCGCGTCGCGCCCTCCGGAACGACGAACTGCTGGACCTCACCGTTGTCGCGGCGACCGTCCCCGATGAAGAACAACTGCTTGAGCTGCGGCTGCAACTGGGAGAAGTTGCGCGACTCGGCATCGTTGAAGTTCAAACTCGGCGGCGCCACACTGTTGCGGGGCACGTTGTCGTTTAGGTAGACGCCGACCAGTGAGTTGCCCGGCGCGTTGATGTCCGAGATTCCGTTCTCGCTACCGTTGGTGTTCCCTGTGACCCAACCGGTGTTGCCGTCGGCCGTGTAGCGGTTGCTGTCGTTGTAGTCGTTGGTCGCGCCACCATTGACGCCGTCGAAGGTCATGGTCTTGCCCGGCGTGATCGGCACACCGTTGGCCGCCTCGGGGCTACACCAGTGGTCCTGGGGGACCTGGATCGTCTGCCCGTTGTACCGGATGCTGGTGGTGCCGTCTGCAAAGTCAGGGTTGTTGTGCGGGTTGGGCCAACTGGCGACCGTGCCGGCGGCCGCGCCGGCAAGGAACGGGTTGCTGGTCGCCGGCACGGTAATCTGCTGTTCGTACGGGTTGTCGAGGAGCGCGATGGCCGAACGGGTGAGGTCGACCGTCGGCATGCGGACCAGCCCACCGAAAATAAGCTGGACGGGGTTGTTGGTGGCCCTGGTCCGCCGCGCCGTGACGCGAACGGCGTTAGCGGCACTGGCGGTGGACGCGGTGAACGTCCGGTTCGTTTGGTTCCAGATGCCCAGCTCGACATCAGACGTCGCCAGCTCGAAGGGCTGTCCATCGACCACGTTGTCCCGCGCCGCCGCGATCGCGTTGCTGCTTGCGGCGGAGGTGCCGTAGATGATGTTCCGCAAGCCAAACGCCCCGTACCGCGCCGCAGTGTCGGCAACACGCTGGATCTCAGTGTCGATCAATTGGATGCGACCAAAATCGACGGCGAACGTCACGAACGACAACATGATCGTCAGTGTGATCGTCATATAAATCAGCGCAATGCCTCGACGCGATCCCGGCTGGCACACCTCGTACTTCATGCACCGTTCATCGGTCACTCTTACGCGACGATGAAGCAATCGACCGCAAAATTCAGATTATCGGACACAGCGCAAACGACAGCGGGCGTGGACGACTTCCATCCTCCACGCCCGCTGAGTCAAATTTTGGTTAAGAGTCGGGATGAAATGCACGGCAAACCGCGCTGCTCGAACTCTCAGCAGGGCAAGCAAGCATCAATAGTTATCACGCGTGGTGCGACGAGAACTGTTCGTACAGGTGCGCGTACTTTCCGCTTTGGGCGATCAGCTCGTTGTGGTTGCCGCGTTCGATGATCTTGCCGGCGTCGATCACGAGGATTTGGTCGGCCTTCATGATCGTGCTGAGCCGGTGGGCCACGATGAACGTCGTCCGGCCAGCGAGCAGCTTTTCGAGGGACGTCTGGATGATCGCTTCGGTGTTGGTGTCGACGGCGCTGGTGGCCTCGTCAAGCATGAAGATGCCGGGGTTGGCCAGAAAGGCGCGGGTGAAGCAGATCAACTGGCGCTGGCCGAGGCTCATGTTCGCGCCGCGCTCGCCGACCTCGGTGTTGTAGCCATCCTGCAGCGAAGCAATCGCATCATGCGTGCCGAGAGATTTGGCAGCCTCGATCACTTGCTCGAGCGTCGCTTCGGGGCGCGCATAGCGAATGTTTTCCAGGACCGTGCCGGTAAACAAGTAGTTCACCTGCAGCACGAGGCCCATCTGCTTGTGCAGCGATTCACCGGTCACATGGCGGATGTCATGCCCATCAACGAGCACGCGGCCCTGCTGGGGTTGATAGAAACGGGCAATGAGCGAGATGATGCTGCTCTTACCGCTTCCCGTTGCGCCGACGAGCGCGATGGTCTGACCCGGTTTGCACTCGAAGCTGACACCGTGCAGCACCGGGCGGTCGGCGTTATAGCCAAAGACCACGTCCTCGAACTTCACGTGCCCGGAGATCGGTGGCAACGGTTTGGCATCCGCGACATCTTCCACTTCGGGCTTCTGATCCAGCAGCGCATAAACGCGCTCGGCACCGGCCATCGACTGCATCAATTGGTTGTAAAAGTTACCGAACGCGATGATCGGCCCCATGAACAGGTCAAGATACAGAAGTGAAGCCACCACGTCGCCAAGGCGTATACGGCCCTGAACGACAAGGTACGCGCCGTATGCCAGCACCGTTACCTTGCCAGCGAAGCCGATCAACTGCAGCATCGGCTGATAGATGCCGTTCACACGAGCCGCGTGCATGTTGTTAGCGGTGTTGTCGACTTGCAGGCTGTTGAACTTTCCGACGTTGGTGTCCTGCCGGTTGAACGCCGTCACCACGCGGATGCCGGTGATGTTCTCAGCGAGGTTCGTGCTGACGCGCGTGAAGCCCTCGCGCACTTCCTGCCACATGTTGGCGCTTCGAGTCAGGTAGATGCGATTGGCGATGAACAATACCGGGCCCAGCCAGATGACCGACAGGAACAACCGCCAGTCGGTGTACACCAGAAACCCGGCCGAGATAATGATCTGGAGAGACCAGATGACGATGTGGTTGATGCCCCACACGTTCACCTCGCGCATCGCGTTTACGTCGCTGGTGCACCGGCTGATGATGCGCCCCAGTTTGTTCTTGTCGTAGAAGCTCATCGACAGCCGCTGCAGCTGCTGAAACATCGCGCGGCGGGTCGCGAACTGCACGCGTTCACCGGCGCCGGTGAAAATCAAAATGCGGAACCGGTCGAGAATAAGCGCGCAGAGCGCCACCAGCGCCCATACACCGACGACCGCTGCGATGTGTGACTTGGTCGGTGGGATGCCGGTCTTGCCACTGGCATAGTTGATGATGTGCTGGATGAACATCGGACCGGTGTAGTCCAGCAGCGTCATCGCGACACTGACGGCCAAGCCGGTCGCGTACCGATTGCGGAACGGCCACAGTGAGCGACCCATCCGGCGCAACAGCGCCAGGTCGATCTTCTTATACTTCTGATCTTCGGATTCCTCGCCACCACTGCTGCCGCTGGCCTTGCTGGTCGTGCCCACGGGCGATCGGACGGTCGGGGGCTTGCGCGTGGCTGTGGTCATGGATTAGAGCTCCCCACCGGCGTCGTCCCGATGTTCCTTTTCGCGCGCCGCGGCGGTCACCGCGTTGACGAGCTTGTTGTCGCGCACGCGCTTCATGTGCGATGGATTCTCCTCGTCCGCCCCGCTCGGGCCCGACAACTGCAGCGCGGCGATCTCGCGATAGTGACCGTCCTGGGCCATCAGCTCGTTATGTGAACCCACCTGCGTGACGCGACCCTGTTCCAGCACGATGACCCGGTCGGCACGCTTGGCGGTGCTGAGCCGGTGCGCGATGACGAATGTCGTCCGCCCGTACATCGCGAACTTCATCCCGCGGCGGATAAGGTCTTCCGTCTCGGGGTCGACCGCGGCCGTTGCGTCGTCGAGGACGAGGATGCGCGGGTTGGACAGGATCGCCCGCGCGATCGCCAGACGCTGCTTCTGTCCACCCGACAAACTGCTGCCGCGCTCGGCGAGCACCGTCTGGTACCCATCGGGCATCTTCTCGATGAACTCGTGCGCCTGCGCCAGTCGGGCCGCGGCCTCGACCGGTCCCCCGCTCACGTGTGGTCGGCCGTACGCGATGTTGGCTTCGACGGTGTCGCTGAACAGGTACGTCTCCTGGAAGACGAACGAGACCTCGGTGCGCAGCTGGTTGAGCGAGACTTCCTTGATGTCCACACCATCAATGCGGACGGTCCCTTGCTGTGGGTCGTAGAACCGTGCGATGAGGTTGACCAGCGTAGACTTGCCCGCGCCGGTTGGCCCGACGATCGCCACGACGCTGCCACCGGGCACTTCAAAGTCCAGGTCGCAGAGGACGGGCTTCGTCGGGTCGTACCCGAAGCAGACCTTTTCAAAGCGCACGTGGCCCGGGCCCGGGGGCAGCGTGCGAGCGCCATCGTCCTCATGAACGGTCGCTGGCGCCATCAGCACTTCGTACAGCCGGCGCGCCGAGACGATCGCACTCTGGTATTGCTCGTTGATCGCGCCAACCTGCTGCAACCGGCCGAGGATCGCGCCCATGCTCGTGCCGAGAATGAGAAAATCACCCGCGTTGAGCTTGCCGTCGATGATCAGCATCCCCGCAGCCAGAAAGAGCATGAGGTTGCTCGCCGTCGCGATGCCACGAACGATCGGCGTGAAGTTGGCGTGCAGGCGAATGCGGTAGAGCACGCGGTCGAAGAACGAGTCGAGGTTCTCGCTGTACTTGCTGATCTCCTTCTCTTCGGTCGCAAACGCTTTCACGACGTGCACGCCGGCGATGTTCTCGGTGATGAGCGAGACATTGCGGTCCTCGGCCTCCATCACGGCCTTGCCCGCCGGTTGGGCCTTTTTGCCGAACTTGATGAAGTACCACGTCCAGATCGGCAACGGGATGAGCGCCAACAGCGCCACCCAAGGCGAGCGCGTCAGCACGAGGAT
>JBBRHE010000195.1:0-6825 GCA_038223165.1 Tepidisphaerales bacterium | reverse complement strand
GGCAGCAATGACCAGCGAGCGTCACAACACCTCGAGCTCGATGACGGCGCCCCAGCCGCGCATCAACCTCTCGACGACGCCGGAACAAATCGCCCGCGGCAGTCGGTGGGCGAGCGGGTTCGTTCAACCTCGCCTTTCGCTGCGCTGCGACGCCACCGGTCGCGAAGTTGTCGCGACGACGATCGCCGGTGGCACGGTCTTCAAGCGCTGGACCGACCCGCTCGAAGCGCTCGACTGGATGAGCCACCAGTTCCAGATCAAGGGTGGTCGTTGGATCGGTCACCTGAATTACGACCTGGGTCGGTTGTTTGAACCGACGCTTCCGAGCGCAGCGACCGATGACCTTCAGCTTCCGTTGTTCCACTTCCACTATTGCGTGCCTACCTTCGAGCGGACGAACTTCCCGGAACCACAGCATGCGACGAGCGACGTGTCGCTGGCCAGTGGATTTACGCAAGCGGCATACGAGACCGCGGTGCAGCGGGTCATCGATTACATCCGCTCCGGTGACGTGTTCCAGGTGAATCTGTCGCAACGGTTCACGGTCGGCCTGCGAGAGCCCGCTGCCGACATCTACTACCGCTTGAGCCGCGACTACCCTGCGGCGTACGGCGCGTTTCTGAACTACGGTGACTACGCGGTCATCAGCAACTCGCCCGAACTGTTCCTGTCGGTCGATGCGGATCGCCGGGTCGTCACCCGACCGATCAAAGGCACCCGGCCGATCGGTGATGGCATGGACACCGCGCTTCGCGACTCGGCCAAGGACGCTGCAGAACTCAACATGATCGTCGACCTGGAACGCAACGACCTCGGTCGCGTCTGCGAGATCGGTTCGGTTCGCGTGACCGAGCCACGCACGATCGAGCGGCACCCGACAGTGTTTCACGGTGTCGCGACAATCGAGGGCCGGCTTCGCGGTGACGTCTCGTTCATCGACCTGCTGCGGGCGACGTTCCCGAGTGGCAGTGTGACCGGCGCGCCCAAGATCCGCGCGATGCAGATCATCGACGAACTCGAACCCGTTCGCCGGGGTCCGTACTGCGGGGCGATCGGGTACCTCGCAGCCGACGGGTCGATGGCGTTCAACGTCGCGATCCGCACCATGGTCATCAAGAACGGTCTCGTTCATGTCCCCGTGGGTGGTGGCATCGTCGCCGACTCCGATCCCGCTGCGGAGTACGAAGAAACCCTGGTAAAAGCCAAAGCGATGTTCGCTTCTCTCGGCTTGGACCGATAACCATCGCGCCACCACGGTTCGTCCGTTTCGTGGCATCTTGCCGATAACCTTGTCATGTCTGCCTCCCTTGCTCCCAAGCCTGATGTGCGGGTCGGTTTCGTCCTGTTGATCACGATCGTCGCGCTCGTTGCTGCCGCCAAGGCGGTGTTGTATGGACCGGTCGATCCGGACCTGTTCCTGCACCTGATCGCCGCCGATCACCTGTGGCGAGACGGCATTCAACCCATCGTCGACCAGACGTCCTACATGTCCAAGAGCCAACCGTGGACGCCCTACTCGTGGCTGGCCGAGCTGGGGATGAAGCTGATCTGGGACACCGGTGGGCACCGTGCGGGTGTGATCACGTACGCCGTCCTGAGCGTGGCGATCGTCGGTCTGACGGCGTGGGCCTGCCGGGCCGCACAGTTCGGAACGTCCCGTGCCACGGGCAACTTGCCCGCCCGTGCTCTTTCTCAAAGAGAGAACGCAACCGGGCAAGCCGCCTGTGGCACACAGAACGGCGTTGAGGTCCCTGCGCCCGCGCTCTTCGGCGTCGCCGTCGCGACGGCAGCGGCGACGTTCCTGACATTGCCGTTCCTGAGCTTTCGCCCTGTGACGATGGCATTCGTGCTGATGGCCGCCATCGCGGGACTGATCTATCGCGACCGCGCTCGTGGGGAGACGACGCGCGCCGTCTGGCTCGTCATTCCGTTGACCGTTGTACTCGTGAACGTGCATCTGTTTGCGATCCTGATCGCAGGTTGGATGGGGGCCTTGTTTACTGGGTCGCTCGTCGAACGTTGGCGGGCGACGGATGAGATGAAGGTCGACGCAACCCACCGACTCAAGCGATCGTTCGCGCTGGCCGCCGGTGCATCACTGGCTTGTCTCGCGACGCCCATGCTGCCGGGCGCGATCGAGTCTCTGCTTCAGTACCAGTTCACCGACCCGATCGTCGCCAGTGGCATGGTGCAGGAGTTTAGGCCGTTCTACCTCGGCACCATGGGATACGTCGCGCTGGCGATCGTGCTGGCGATGGTCGCTGCGATCGTTGCGAATCGGCGGCTTTTGCGGGTTAGTGACTGGCTCACGTTGGCGCTGGCCTCCTTTCTGCTCTTGAAGATGGGTCGCATGTCGCCGGTCTTTGCGATCATGGTCGCGCCACTGTTCGCGCAGGCGATTGGTGGGATGTCGGACGGTGTGCTGGCCCGCCCAGCACTGCGGGCCGTCATGGCGATCCTGGCGATCATCATCGGTGTACGGGTCGCGACGTCCCTTCCCCCGCGCGACGTGCTACTGGACGACTGGATGACCCGCCACGAAGCCGGTTACCCCGTCGCTGCGGTGGCGTTTCTGGAGACGAGCGTTACACCCCATAGCAAGCGCATCATCAACGACTACTCGTGGGGTGGCTACCTCGCGTGGCGGCTCGCGGGGCAGTACAAGGTGTTGATGACCGGGAACACGACGGCGTTCCCGATCGACCTCTGGAGCCGCACCTACTTCTGCGACGACACCGTCCGCCGACAGACGTTGGTAGAGGCCAACGCCGACGCAGCGATCATCCCCACTAAGACCAGCCCATTCCGTAACGTGCTCGTCGAGTTGGGCTGGACCGTCGCGTTCACGGATGGGCAGGCGAGCGTGATGGTCCCGCCAACTGCTACGGTCGCACAACAAGATGCGCGGGTCGTCGATTGACCCGTTGGGTGGGCACTGCCCACCGTTGGCATTGCTCGGAAAAACAGCGACGGTGTGCAGTGCCCACCCTACGGCGTCACATCCTCGCCGCGTACTGTGCGATGAAGTTCGGCACCGGGTAGTGCTTCATCAGAAAATCCCTCAACTGCTCGCGCTCGGCGATCAGGAAGTAGACCGGTTCATCCAGCTTCTTGCCCGAGAAGTTGACCGCCCGCACGAGGTTCTCGGCGCTGGTCGCTACGTGCAGGTCGTTACGCTCGCGATGCAGGGGCAGTGTGTGGAACTGCCAGGCCTGCCTGCGGTTGAGCAGACGCAGACAATCGGTCTCGACCTTCTGGTCGTCCAGGTCGACAACACCCGCAGTGCGCACGTACTGCTCGACCCAGGCGTCCTCGACAGCCTTGGGATCGATCCCGAACAACCGCTCGGCCAAATCACCGAACGGGCGGTGCGACTGCTTCTGGATCGCCAGCACATGGTCAACCTGTTTACGGGTCAACACGCCCTGCTCGATCAACAACTGCCCAATCTGAATACCCGGCATGGTTTAGCTCCTATACGTCGTTCTAGGAGGTCTATCGGCAGGATTCGGGCGCAAGTTAGGTCCGATTCGCAGGCTTATCAGACGTCGGCATCATCCCGAGCCGCCCCCGTGCGTCTGGACCCATCCGCTCCCCGAGACATCAGCCAGCTCCCCTCGTGCTGCCGCCCAAGCAATCCCAAGCATTCCCGGCCCTCTTCTATCAGAAAAAAAAAGAATCATCTCCGTCTAATCTTACAACCCTATTAATTACAACCATTTACGAAAAATCGATCCTCGGCGAACCGACAGGGAACCGACATGCAAACGACCGAAAACGACATGAAACGACGGCGATCCATAGGACTTTTCTCCCCGTAAAACCAAGCCTTCCCGCGACGCCCGTCCATCCCACCGCCGCTCGGTGGATGCGTACGTCATCAACACCACTCTAGCACGCCGTCGCGGATTAATCAACCAAAATGTTAGGTATTTGTAAACAACAACGGCGAATCCGTTCGCCGCCATAGTAACGTCAAGAACGCTCTGAGACCCGACGCTCTGGCTCGGTCGATCATCCGGTGATAGTGCCTCGAACGCCAGATCGGGGGCACCAATCCAGAACGACTTCGCAAGTCCCACCGCCGGAATGCGTGACGCACGGATAAACGAAACGTCAGCCTCGCGAACCGTATCGGGATTGCGTGTCAGCACGAAACCCGTATCGCAGTCATGACCAAACCAGGACGTCCAGCCCTTACATGCTCGGCTAGTAGTAGAGTCACGTTCATGACCACAAACCCATGGTCCATCGCCAAGTACGACAACGAACGCACTTTCCCTCGAATCAACTTCCACCGCCCCTCCGGCGGAAGCTTGCACAATTCGCGAGCCGTCATGAGTTGGCTAGCGAGGGTCATTGTGAACGATTTTTTATCCCGTAGGGTTGGTCTGCTTGTCGTCGGGTAGATCGTCTGGCTGCATCAATCGCCACTTTCCAGAATCGCCATAAACGCCTCCTGCGGAATGTCCACGCTGCCCACGCGCTTCATGCGCTTCTTACCTTCCTTCTGTTTATCCAGCAGCTTGCGCTTGCGGCTCACGTCGCCGCCGTAGCACTTGGCGGTGACGTTTTTGCCTACGGACTTGATGGTTTCGCGCGCGATGATCTTGCCACCGATGGCGGCTTGTAAGGGGATTTCGAAGAGGTGTTTGTCGATTTCCTCTTTCAGGCGGACCAGGAGGTTGCGGCCGCGCTTTTCGGCCTGGTCGCGGTGGACGATGACGGACAGTGCGTCGACGCGGTCGCCGTTGACGAGGATGTCCATCTTGACCAGGTCACCGACGCGGAAGCCGATGACGTCATAATCCATCGTGCCGTAACCCTTCGTTCCGCTTTTCAGGCGGTCGTAGAAGTCGTAGATGACCTCAGCCAGTGGCAGTTCGTACTGCAGCATGACGCGGGTGGCACCGATGTATTCGGTCTTGCGGTAGGTGCCTCGGCGCTCTTCGCAGAGCTTCATCAGCAGGCCGACGTTCTCAGCGGGCAGGATGAGGTTCATCTGAATGAACGGCTCGCGAATCTCGGACACAACCGTCGGGTTGGGCAGTTCGCTGGGGCTGTCGATCTTCACGACGGTGCCGTCGGTCTGCAGGATCTCGTAGGTGACGGTTGGCGCGGTCTGAATCACCTCGATGTGGAACTCGCGCTCGAGCCGCTCCTGAATGATCTCCATATGGAGCAACCCAAGAAACCCACAGCGGAAGCCGAAGCCCAGGGCGTCGGAACTTTCCGGTTCGAACGTGAAGGATGAGTCGTTCAACTGCAACCGGT
This sequence comes from Tepidisphaerales bacterium, assembly GCA_038223165.1. Lineage (GTDB taxonomy): Bacteria > Planctomycetota > Phycisphaerae > Tepidisphaerales > Tepidisphaeraceae > DASYHQ01. The sequence goes on along the minus strand of JBBRHE010000195.1, from coordinate 1,551 downwards.
CCATCGCGTCGCGCAGTTCGTCGTACTGCGTTTCACCACCGGGGTAGAAATCGCAATAGACCATCTGCTGGATCGGTTTGTAGCCGGGCAGCGCTGCGGGCGCGGGCGAGGTGGCGTCGGTGACGGTATCACCAATGCGCACATCGTGCAGATCCTTAATTGCAGCGACGATGAAGCCGACCTCACCGGTGCCGATGCCGGGGACGCGCGACGGCCGGGGGACAAGCTTGCCGACGTCGGTGATGAAGTATTCCTTCTCGGTCCCCATCAAGCGGATCTTCTGGCCCTTTTCCAGCTTCCCGTCGACGACGCGGACGTACACGATCACACCACGATAGTCGTCGTAGATGCTGTCGAAGATCAGGGCGCGCAGCGGCGCGTTGGGATTGCCGGTCGGGGGTGGCAATTGGTCGCAAAGCTTGCTGATGAGTTCATCAATGCCCTGTCCGGTCTTGGCTGACACGAGGATCGCGTCTTCGGCGGGGAAACCCAGGACCTGCTCGATTTCCTCAGCCACCCGCACCGGGTTGGCGCCGGGCAGGTCGATCTTGTTGATGACCGGGATGATGTCGAGCCCCACCTCAACGGCGGCGTAGGCGTTGGCGACGGTCTGGGCCTGCACCCCTTGCGTGCTGTCGACCACCAGGATGGCCCCTTCACACGCCTGGAGAGCCTTTTGGACTTCGTAGTGGAAGTCGACATGGCCGGGCGTATCGATGAAGTTCAGCATGAACTTCTCACCCTTGTGTTCATGAAACACGGTGACCGCCGACGCCTTGATGGTGATACCGCGCTCGCGCTCGAGGTCCATGTCGTCGAGCATCTGGCTCTTGGCCTCACGCTCGGTAATGGCACCAAAACGCATTAACAGTCGGTCGGAAAGAGTGGATTTCCCGTGGTCAATGTGGGCGATAATCGAAAAATTGCGAATCTGCATGATTTCCTGGCTACAGCGGTGACAAGTCGAGTCGGTCATTTTAGGGCCCAAAGGGCCTTATCACAAATGGACCGCAGGAATGGCCGTTCAGGATCGACAGTCGCACGTAAAACATGCATTGCGGGAGATGCGTATAAAACGGTGCGCACTTTTTAAGCGAGCAAAACAAGGCAAAAGCCACAAGGGATAGGGATGGAACCGCGTAGATATGTGCAATGCCTGCGTTTAACCCGGTTTAGGCGCTTGTTTTCAGGTGTGGCATCGGCTTTGTTATGAGGCTTTCGCCCCGTCGTAACGCCGTAGTGTTCGCTCCTTTCGTGAGCGGTAGCGGCAAAGCAGTCGGGAAAATCAGTACGGTCCCGTGAATTGACCGATTTGGGCGCACTGCGATCGGGGTGTGCCCATCGCGTAACCGGCCATGAGATCGGGGATTCAGGGGTTTCGTCTCTACAGGAGCCAGTATGAAAGAATTGGGTTGGAAGCGCCGCTGGTCGATGACCGCGGCTGCTGCATTACTCGTTTTGGCGTGGTGTGGCATCACCACGGCCCAGGAGATGGTGGCCCCTGCCGTCACCGTCACCGATACCGCCGCTGCGATGGTCGAGGAAGCACCT
>JBBRHE010000194.1:0-6890 GCA_038223165.1 Tepidisphaerales bacterium | reverse complement strand
GTATATCTTTCGACTCACCCACACGCGGTGCGTAACAAGCCCGGACACTACTTCACTCTGGAGCATTGCCCTTGGATAAAGCCATGCGGCGCCAGCGGGTCGGGGTTTGACCCGTCGCTTGCTTGAAGCGGCTGGTGAAATGGCTTTGATGAGCAAAACCACCGTCCGCTGCGATGGTCGCTAAGTCTTTAGTACCGGCGAGCAGTTCCTTCTTTGCGTCGGTAATCTGGCAATCAAGTAAGTAGTGCTTTGGTGTCAGGCCAAGTAATTCGGTAAAGCGGCGATGAAAATGGAACGGGCTCAGATGAACCGTTTTGGCGGTGTCAACGAGCGTCGGACTTTTTCGGAACTCGCTGTGCATGAATCGCAGCGCTGGCACCAGTCGGGACAGTTCCGGATCAGCAGCCACGTCTGTTGACTTTAAGGCCGCCAAATCACTCGGATCGGGCTGGGAAAAGTAGCCCACAAAACGACCTTCACCCAACGCGGGGTAGGCGTTGTACGTCACCGCGCGGTACGTCAGATGGTCACCATGCTTGTCCCCAATCAGAACGCGATCACCGACCAGGTCACGGTCGGCGGCGTGGTTTAACCGATCCTTCGTCATCTGCGCCATGCGCATGAGTGTGGACTCGTCGAACGCAGTTCCCTGTGCGAAGTCGAGCGGTGAACCGTTGGCTGAAAAGATTGCAAATCGCAAACCGGCCGGCTGCTCCGCGTCTTGATCGCGATGACCAGTGGCCTTCCGACCGTTCTGGACGGTCGCGTGAAGCTGGTCCAACTGGGTCGCAAACTCGCGCAACGTGTCGACGTCGGCGTCGGTGAACTCCTGGTCACCGTTGCGATAGATATGCAGGGCACCGGGGAGCCCACCCATCAACGGTGATGCCAATGGGATGACCACAACCTGGCCAAAGCCCAAAGGGGCCATGAACTTCGTCCCAAAGTCACCACGATCAGTACCCGCTAGTACCGGTTTCTGGGTGCGAATCGCTTCCCAGGACAAAGTATCCAAACGCTGGCCTTCGCGGTCGTACATGCGAAGCACGTTTTCCGCAAGTCGGGGGGGTTGAACGACTTGCAGCGTCCCGCGAAGCAGCAGCGCAACGAGGAACGCCTCATCGAATGCAACTTGTTTACGCAAAAGGTCTAACAACTGCCGGTAAGAAACCTGTTCGGGTTTGGTCGACTCGATATAGGTGCTTACTTCCAATGATGATGATCCGGTTAGGAGCGAAGTCATATAATTAAAATACGTAATCGAGAAAGAAAAGTTAGGGTTTCAACAAGGAATAATTGCCATCGCTATTCGGCTTTAAAATCCCTGCGAGGCAAAGTCCAATCACCTACTCCAAGTACCGCTTATACAATAGGTTACGATCCAACTTGTAACACATAGTTGCTGATTTCGAATAAACCGCATCAAAATTATTTCGGCGGCTAACGAATTTCCTGTTGTTGGAAGATCGCAACACCGCCGGTCCGTCGACGCTGGTGCATGTAGCGGCTAGACCTCATCCGTTATAGACGGCGACCCTAAGCTGTTGATACAGGGGATTTTCCCTCATCCCTGCTTTGTTTTGCGGTAAGTTCTGAATCGCAGAGTGTGGCACGCTTGTTGTTATGTGTCCGGTGGAGGCCGCGAATCATGATGAACCTGACACTGAGCCCGCTGTTCTGGGATAAGAAGCTTCGCATTGCCGTGCTCTCGCTGGCAACGTTTGCGGCGCTCTGCTAGAGGGATCGCGTTCGTTACCGTCTTAATGCGGTCGCAGTCATCTCGGTATTGACGGTTAGTCACCGACCGTGCAAGCCATAGGGCCCAATGAAGCGGGAAAGCGACATGCCGCCAATTCGCTATTTCTCCGCCAGCTTCTCTTGTTGGGCCTTGACCTCGGGGCTCAATCCGAAAATGTGAAACTGATGCGACAGTGGATCGAAACCGTGCTGTTGGCAGATCTCGTCGCGTAGGGCACGCAGGCGTTCGCTGTCGAACTCGATGACCTTTCCGGTCGATACGCAAATCAGATAATCGTGTGTCTGTCGGCCGACGATCACCTCATAATAGCTCTGCTTGTTGTCGAAAAAGACCTGTTTCAAAATGCCCGCGTCCTGCAGGTGGCTCAGTGTGCGGTAGACCGTCGCCCGGCTGACGTCATGCCCCAGTTCCTTCAGATCCGCAGCCAACTGGTCGGCTTCGAAAAGACCCGTCCTGCGCAACACCGTATCGAGCATCGCAGCCCGTTCTGGCGTGAACTTCAGCTTCTGCCCGTGCAGGTATCGGCGGAAGATCGCGCAGACCGGCTCGTAGGGCAGCGCCTGCTGGCGCGGGGTCCGGATTTTCGGAATGTTCGGCAGAATGTGTGGGGCACTCGACATGGACACTAAGTTTAGGCCGGTAACCCGCGTTGAGCAATCGCAGCGGACCGGCTCGCGACCCGATATCATCACAAACCGTGAGTAACGGCTGGACACTTCCATCCCTGCTTGTCGTCGCCATCCTCACTGGTGGTGCCATCTTAATGCGCGCTGGTGGCGCCCCGCCGTCAGGTGAAACGGTCTGGACGTTCTCCGCACCACACGCAGCGGAACTTCGCGACGCCGCACGGTCGGCCGGCTTACCCGTGACTATTTCTCTCGTCGCTTCCCGGGCCTTGGACGTTCGACTGCAATCACTGACACAGTCAGCGAGTTGTGCCGATGTCCCTGCCCTCGTTGAGATTGAGATCGGTTCGGTCGGAAAATATTTCAGTGGCTCCCTTGCCGACGTGCCGTTCGTCCCGTTGACAGACCGGCTGAAGCGCTCCGGCTGGCTCGGCAGGCTGTCACCAGCGCGCTTGACGGCTTGGTCAAAGGACGGGGAGGTCTTTGGCGTTCCATTAGACGTCCACCCGGTTTCACTCACATACCGCAAGGACCTCTTCGACGCCGCAGACATCGACTTAACCAATGCCACGACGTGGTCGGACCTGCACGACCGCTGCTTCTTATTCGAATCCTTCGAGCGCTCGCAGGGTCGCCGCACGCGCGCGATGCAACTGCCGTCTGGCTCGGCCGACGTCATCGCGATGATGCTCCAGCAGCGCGGTGTTAACCCGGTCGATTCCAACAACCATCCACAACTGACCGACCCACGCGTCGCGAGCACGATCACGCAATATGCTCGGATGGTCGCAGGACCACGCAAGATCAGTGCCGACGCGAGCCCCGGTCCGGGTCGATGGGCGGACGATCTCGAGAGGGGTGACGTTGCAGCGGTGCTTACACCCGATTGGGCAGTCGACGACCTTCGTCGGCACGCGCCGCAACTAGCCGGCAAGCTCGCGATGTGCCGGCTTCCGGTCTTCGATCGCTCCGACCACCCCACCGCGAGTTGGGGCGGAACGATGGTCGCAATCCCGCGTGCCCATCCGAATCCCGATGACGCCTGGACCTTGCTCAAGCGCCTGTATCTGAGCAACATTGCCCGCGAAGCCCGAACTTCATCTAACGTTCTGCCTGCAGTGATCGACTGGTGGGACGAACCGGCACGGCTGAATCCCGACCCGTTGTTTGCCGGCCAAGCAATCGGTGCAGCGTACGGTGCCCTTGCCCGCCAGTTGCCGACACGCGTCGTCACTCCCTTCACTGCGACCGCGACCAGTGCGATGTCGCTCGTTCTGTATCGTGCGACGGCGGCCATCGAGCAAGGCAACGACCAGAACCTCGAAGCACTCATCGCAAGCTGGCTGGTCGAGGCCGACGCCGACTTGCAAAGGCGAATCGCTTTCGCGAACCTCGGGCGATGATCTCCCCACAGGCGCGACGGTCGCTGACCCCGTGGACGATGCTCGCCCCTTTGCTGCTGCTGTTCGCAGCGTTCTTTGCCTATCCGCTGGCTCGCAGCTTGTGGCTCAGCTTTCACGCGACAGACCGCAGCACGTTTGTCGGGCTGGCCAACTTCGGCTTTCTGCTGTCCGATCCTCTGTTCTGGTGGGCGACTTTCAACACGATCTTCTACACGACCGCGTATCTCGTGATCCAAATACCCTTCTGTCTCGGCTTGGCAATATTGCTCAACAACCGCCGAGTGCATTGGCGATCGTTGCTGCGGTTCCTCTTTTTCAGCACGTACCTCGTCGGACCCGTCTTCGCGGGCGTGTTGTTCAGCCAAATCCTCGCACCGCGTGACGGGCCGGTCGCCGACCTGTTGGGAAATATATTCGGTCGACCGATCGAGATCGGTTGGCTGACCGACCGACGACTGGCAATGACGTCGGTGCTCATCGCCAGTTGGTGGCTTTCGATCGGTGCCGGGATGGTCTATTGCCTGGCGGCGTTGCAGGCGATCGATCCCGCGCTCCGCGAAGCCGCGAGCATCGATGGCGCGGGGTGTTGGGGGCGGTTTCGCCATATCACCTTGCCGGGCGTCTCGGCGACACTCGGCGTGCTTTCTCTGCTGGGCGCTGTCGGTGCATTGCAACTGTTCGAACTGCCCGTGTTGCTGTTTGGTGGACCAGGGCCTGGCTTGGGCGCGTTGACGATCGTCATGTATCTCTTCAATGCCGGTTTCGAGACAGGAAACGCCCCACTCGCCGCCGCGGTAGGCTGGGTGCTTGTGGTGCTAACTGCGATCGTGTCGGGCAGCGCGCTGCTGGTCGCCAATCGAAGGGTGAGGCGCTGACATGCGAGCGGTCTCGACGATCGTCCTGAACCTCGCCACCATCAGCTGCGCGATCGCGTTTGCGATGCCGTTTTGGTGGATGGTGCGCGGCGCGTCGAGCGACCGCTTTGCGCCAATGCGCGAATTGTTCAAACGCCAACCGGTTGGCACGTGGCTGCTCAACTCGATCTTCCTCGCGTCGGTGTACTCGGTCCTGGTCGTTCTAATCTGCAGCCTGGCGGGGTTCGCGCTGGCAAAGTACGACTTCCGCGGTCGCCGGATGGTCATCGGGGTCATGCTGCTTACGGTGCTCGTTCCACCACAGGTACTGCTGCCGGCCGGGTTTGAACTGGTGACGTGGTTGGGATGGGTCAACTCCTTCCCCGCAGTGATCGTGCCCGGGTTGGCGAACGTCTTTGGGGTGATGTTATTCATCAGCGCCATGCGCCACGTACCGGACGATCTGCTGCACGCTGCCCGTGTCGACGGGTGCAGTGAGCTTCGCCTCTGGTGGTCGATCGCATTGCCACTCGTGCGCCCGATGATCGGCGCGTTCACGCTGATGAGTTTTCTGGGCAGCTGGAACAGCTTCCTCTGGCCGCAAGTGGTTCTGATCGACGATGCCAAGCACACCCTGCCCATCGGCCTGGCCAACATGAGTGCCCTGCCACATGACGCAACCGGATTGATGTACGCGGGTGTGCTGGTCGGCATCATGCCGGCAGCGTTGCTGTTCTTCGCGCTGCAGCGCGATTTCGTCGACGGCCTCGCCAGTGGCGCAGTGAAGGAGTAACCGATGGGCGCACCGAGCCCACAAGACACCACCAACGCGGCAATCCCGGCGGGATGGGTAAGCGATATCGACCGAAGTTGCACCATTCCGCACCATCAGGTTCCGGACAATGATTCCCGATTTTATCCCCGTGCTGAGGTATCTGGACGACTTGATCCTCGTGCCCGCGGGGATCGCGCTGGCGGTGCGGCTGGTGCCGCTGGCGGTTTTGACGGAATGCCGCGCCCAAGCTGAACGCCGACTGGCCGAAGCCAGACCGCGGTCCTGGATGGCGGCAGGGGTGATCGTGGGTGTCTGGGGGGTGGCATTGATCGCGGTCGCGTGGCTCACCTGGCGGGTGGCCGCTCGACGTGCGGTGTAATGATCGTCCGTCCGTTACAGGCTGAACCCGACCGCCTTCAAAAACGCCAGTGCGAGCACCCCGCTGCCGTGGGCGTTGGGGTGGACGCGGTCGCCGGCGAAAGCGCCGGGGTAGAGGGAGCCGAGGGCCTTGTCGTATGCGGCCTGGGTGTCGACGAAGATCGCATCGTGCTTCGTGGCGAGCTTCTTGACGACCGCGCCGTACTGGTCCATGCGGGCACGCATGGGCTCGGCCTTGTTGGGCTCGATGTAGAATGGTGTGAGCAGCACGAGCCCCTTCAGTGACGGCTTGGTGGCGGTCAGCAGTTCGTCGTACGTCTTTTCGTATTCTTCGGGGTGGACGGCCCACTCGGGGAACTTGGGGCAGTCGAACTGCCGCCAGACGTCGTTGGTGCCGATCATGATGCTGAGCCAGTCGGGCTTTTGCTCGACGACGTCGGTCTGCCAGCGGTTCTTCAGGTCGCGCACGGTGTTGCCACTGGTGCCGACGTTGACGACGCGGATGAGCCGATCGGGATAGGCAGCGCCGATGAGCGCGTCGACCATGGCGACGTAGCCGTTGCCGAGTTGGCCATGCCCCTCGGCGATCGGGCGGGCGCGGCCCGCGTCGGTGATGGAGTCGCCGATCATCACGAGTTTTTGTTTCGCACCAATCTTCACGTTGCGATCTCCTGGAGGGTTTTTGTTGAATCTGAACTTTGTACTGGGTCCGTGTTCGCTTAGAACGCTATGCCCAAAGTAGATGGGCCGTCAATCCGCTCGATTGATCATAAACGTGGCCGCGTCGGCAAAAAAGCGGTCGAGGACGGGACGGGCGGTCGCGGGCGTTTGCACGTCGTCCAGCGCGGCGGACATCAGTTCGATCCAGCGATCGCGGGCGCGGGTGTCGATCGCGAACGGCGCGTGGCGCATCCGCAAGCGCGGATGGCCGCGCTGCTGCGAATAGGTCTGCGGCCCGCCGAAGCGTTGGATGAGGAACCCGCCGAGACGGTCGGCGGCGCCGGCGAGGTCTTCTTTGGGATACATCGCGCCGACGAGGTCGTCCGTCGCCACCCGCTGGTAAAACGCAGCGACGAGGCGGACGAAGTAATCGTC
>JBBRHE010000193.1:0-6893 GCA_038223165.1 Tepidisphaerales bacterium | reverse complement strand
GTGGACCGGTGGCAACATCGGTGGATCCCTTCTGCCCAATCTGGGCCAGATCGAGGCGTCGCATCTCGTCGTCCTCGAGCTGTCCAGTTACATGCTCGAACACCTCAAGGAAATGCACTGGTCGCCACACGTGGCGCTGGTGACAATGGTGAAAGCCGACCACATCGCGTGGCACGGGTCGGTCGAAGCGTACCAGGATGCCAAGAAGAACATCGTCCGTTTTCAACGGCCAGACGACATTGCCATTCTCAATAGCACCGACGCAGGTTCGATCTCCTTCACGCCCGACGCGACGGGCCGTGTGACGACATACCCCCTTGCCAACAGCAAGCCGTTCGCTCTCTCGCTGCCCGGAGCGCACAATCAGTTGAACGCCCAAGGTGCATTCGCTGCTGCATCGGCTCTTGGGATCTCGTGGGATGCAGCCCAGTCAGCCGTCACTGATTTTCCCGGGTTGTCGCATCGGCTGCAGTTGGTTCACGAACAGGATGGCGTGCGGTACTACAACGACTCCATCGCGACCATCCCCGAAGCCGCGATCGCGGCGTTGGAGTCGTTTCCACCCAAGCGCGTCCTCCAGATCGTCGGTGGATACGACTCGGGCGCACCGTTGACGGCGTGGTGTAACGCACTGACACAGCGCGCCAAAGCGGTGCTCTGCATCGGCACGATCGGCCCGCAGATCGCGGCGCTTCTGCGTCAATCCGCCTCCCAGCCTGCACTGCCCGTCTACGAGTGTGGTGACCTCGGGGCGGCCGTCAAACTCGCTCAACAGCAAGCCGGCGCCGGCGACATCGTGCTGCTTAGCACGGGCTGCAAAAGCTACGACCAGTTCACCCACTTCCAACAGCGCGGCGACCGCTTCACCGAGCTCGCCCGCGAGGGGGAACCATAACCCATGGCCCGCGACCCTTCCCGCAAATACCACGACCGTGTCGCACGTCAGTACGACGCGATCTACGACGACCCCTACTGGGAGTTTCACGACGAGCTCACCTGGCGGATGGTGAAACCCTACCTGCCGCGCGACCTGGCGTCGCAATGCTGTGATCTCGGTTGTGGCACGGGCAAGTGGGGCCTGAAGCTGCTCAAGAGTGGCTACGCGACAACGTTCGCTGACCACTCTGCCTCGATGGTCGAGCAGACCCGCGCCAAGCTCGACGACATGCCCCCTGCCCGCGCCAAGAAGGCCACACTCGTCGTCGCCGACATCGTCGAGATGCCCGCAGTGCCGTCGGAAACGTTCACCCTCACGCTCGCCATGGGCGACCCGTTGTCCATCTGCACCGACCCCGTCCGCGCTGCCCGCGAGATGTTCCGCATCTGCAAGCCAGGCGGTCACGTCATCGCCAGCGCCGACAGCAAACTCGCTGCGGTCGACCACTTCGTCGAGCGCGGCAACCTCGACGCGCTCGAAGAATTCGTCCACACCGGCAAGACCAACTGGCTCACCGCCAACGAACAGGAACGCTTCACACTTACGATGTTCACCCCCACCACACTGCGCAAACTCTTCGAGCACGCCGGCTTCGAGGTCATCACTATCGCGGGCAAACCGATCATCCCCGTGCGGTCGAACAAGTTCCTCCTGCAAGGCAAAGACGCCGTCGAACGCCTGCTCAAACTGGAAGCCATCCTAAGCAAAGACCCCACCTCCGCAGCCCGCGCAGGACACCTCCAAGTGGTTGCCAAGCGGCTGGAGTGACCCCTGCGCCCAAACGAGGAACTACCCCAAAGCACACTGAGCACGCTGAGTAGTAAGAGAAGGAATGATTGATCCCTCGTCGTCCTCGTGCTCTCTGCGGAGACGAAAAAAAGTTATGCCCACCAAACTTTCCTAACGTCATTAACTGCAACACATTACGTAAATCCATCCCCCAGCGAACCGACATAAAAACGACATACAAACGACATCAAACGACACGAACCGACAGCGATCCATACGACCCCAATATTCCGACTCGCGTTCCCACGCCCGACCTCCGCGCACGCAGGTCCTCGCGCGCTCATCGCGCCACACACACGCCTATTCAATTGCCAAAGAACATCGCGAACGACTCTCGCCATCCGCCAGCACAACGAGTCCTACCCCTACCGAACTCGGTGCGCGCCGCAGCTCCGCTGCGCGCACTTTTTACGAACGACTTGCGATTCCGTCGAGGAAATGGACGAGGAATTTTTACGAATCTCGGAAGGATCGGTGCGCGCCATAACGTCGTCCCGCGCACATTATACCTTACGCGCTTCCAACGCGGATCCTCCATCGATCTCGCTCGAAGAGGTGACAGGTAGACACTTCCCCAATGTTTCCCGGCCACAGGTCGCGGTGCTCCCAGACCTGTATTGTCGGCTCGTAAGCTAACCCGCCGATCCGCGAGTTCATCCAACTGTGCCACTGGCCGGTCTGGATAGAGTGATGTTCCCTTCCCTGCGTAAAACGATGCAGATCACGGCGTCTCGACGAGTTCCCTGAGCCGATCGCCATCGGTAAGCGCTACCTTGATTAGTTGGCTATTCTATCGTGATGACCACTTTGCCCGCGGCGTGGCCTTGCTCGAGATAGCGAATGGCGTCGGGTGTTTGGCTCAGGGGGTAGTGCCGGTCGATCACAGGCGTGATCTTTTCACTGGACAGGAGCTTGCCCACGAATTGCAGGTCGGCCTGATTGGGTTTCACCAACATGCTGGTCATCCGCTTGTTGCCGGTCAGCGACATCAGTGGACCCAGAAGCAACGCCTGGAACATCTGTTTGGTCGAACCGCCGGACATGACATAGGTTCCGCCGGGTGAGAGGGCGCGTTTGTAGTCGCCGATGGGATGATTGCCGTTGGCGGCGAGGATCAGGTCGTAGCGTTTGTCGCTCTGGGTGAAATCTTCGGCAGTGTAATCAATCACCTCATCGGCACCGATCGCGCGCACGCCGGCGAGTTTGCGGCTGCCACAGACCGCCGTGACGTGGGTGTCAAACGATTTGGCGATCTGGACGGCGAACGTCCCGACGCCGCCGGATGCGCCGTTGATGAGCACTCGCATTCCGCTGGTGATTTTGCCGGCGTCACGGAGTGCCTGCAGCGCCGTGACGGCTGCCGACGGCACGGCCGCTGCCTGTTCGAACGTGAGATTGGCCGGCTTGATCGCCAGCAAGCGTTGCGGGGCGGTTGCGTACTGCGCGAATCCACCGAAGCCGCAGCCGGACAGGTCGCCGAAGACTTCGTCGCCGGGCTTGAACTGCGTGACCTCGCCAGCGACGGCCTCGACGACGCCGGCGACATCGGTCCCGAGGATGGGGTACTTGGGCCGGCGAAGTCCGTACACCAGCCGCACGAGAAACGGATCAGCCCGCAGAATGTGCCAGTCGCCGGCATTGACCGACGACGCCCGCACCCGAATCAGCACGCGATCACCCGCCGCGGTCGGCTTCTCGACTTCCTCCAGTCGCATCACGTCGGGCGAACCGTACTGTCGGCACACAATCGCTTTCATCCGAGACATTTATCTCCTTTGACAACTGCCCGTATAGACAGACGTCGCTGATCGAAAATGGTAACAAGTGCGAGCGCAATGGATTCAGAGGAGAACCAAGGAGACATCAGCACCACCATTCTGACAGGGGGTCATTCGTTGCCATATTTTAGTAAATGCCGTCGCGGCGCGGAGTTATGGGATACTTGCATGCCATTCAGTGATGTGCCCTTTTCTGCTTCTGCGTCACGTGAGCCGAAGTCGCCGTGTCGCATCCTTATAGCGAAACAAAAAGCCAGATGTTTCCCGGCGTTACTTGGTGCCCGGCATTGGCCCCGTCGCTCCATTATTGTGCCGGCGGCAGGTTGTGTCTCGATTAATGCTCGGCAGCGCACGGCGAGGACTTATGCGCAGGGATCAGGCTTGGGGTGATGGGCCGCGTGCCATTCGGTCCAGACGGACAGCGCGACCAGCCACGCTGCCAGTCGTTCACCGAATTCGCCGATCGTTTCACCTTTGAGCGCCAGGTCGGCGGTGCCGGAGAAGGTGAGGGACAGGCGGCTGACGAACCCCTTGATCTTGCGGATCAGGATCGTCTCGTCGGGGACTTCCTTTTTTAGCTCGTCGGCGATGGAGAGCGCTTCGTGGCTGGCGGCGGCGGATTCATCGGCGTCGATCAATTCACGGGCGAGAGCAATCAGCTCGGCGGTGATTTTTTCAAAACGCAGCGCGATGGCTTGCTCGTCGGCGATGACCGCCCGCGCGGTGGCGGCGGCGGCTTGGGTGGCGGCGTCGGTCGGCTTGGGGGTGTTGAAGTTGCTCTTCACCGCCTCCAACGCCCTACTTGATAATCGCCCCGTCCCCTGGTTGGGGAGGTGCCAATGGAAGTAGATCAGACCTTCGTCTTTCAGAACTCGGAGGTCGCGCTTGGTCAATTCCATCGCCGGACCCAACTCGCCGAACTCAAGCCTTGCCAACTCGCATTTTGGACCCGATGTGGCCGCTTCGAGGATTCGCGCTTCAAAGTGATCTTTGGATTGCTGCGACAAGTCGAACAGCCGGATTAATAGAGATCGCTCCCGCTGTGTAAGGTTAAATTCCAACATGGTGATTAGTTCTAAAATGAGTCACTATTTTGGCGTGGGCGGTTCGCCAGCGAGTTTGCAGATGTGGGTGACTAGCTCGTCGAAACCGGTCGTGCCTTTCTGGAGATAGTCGATCGCGCCGAGTCGTGCGGCTTCGGCGCGTGTGGCGGGCTGGGTGTCGGTCGAATACATCGCCACGGGTACGTCTTTGAGTTCGTCGTGTTCTTTGATCGTGCGCAGGACGGTCAGGCCGTCCATGTCGGGCATGTTCACATCCAGCACGACCAGCGCGGGCTTGCGGACGTGGAGCATCGCCAGCGCCTCGGCCCCACCGGTAACGGAGACGGCTTCGTGGCCGGAATAGCGGAGTAGGCGTTCGAGGCCGGTGCCAATGTCTTTTTGGTCGTCTACGATCAGGATCATGGGTTCTTCAATGCTGGATGATTGATTCGTTGCCAGGTCAGTGTAGGCCGTTACGTCCTGGTTGCGGAACGGGCAATTCACCGAACTGTAGAAACAGGCCTTGATTCGGCAGGATGGGATGGCAGCGGCCGGCCTGACGACTACATCGTCTTGATATGCTTTTCGTCCAGAATCGGCTGGCCGGACGCGATGTCCGGGTGTCGGGGGAGGTGAATGGTGAAGGCGGTACCGTCGGCTTCGGTGGAGGTGACGTCGATCCGGCCGTGATGCGACCTGGCCACCTCGCGGGCGATGTACAGGCCCAGCCCGATGCTGCCGGGGCGGTTCTTTTTGGGGTGCTCGGCGCTGGTGCCGCGAATGAGCGGTTCGAAGATGCGCTGCAACTCACCGGGCGGGATGGGCGGGCCACCGTTGCGAACCGCGATCACCACCTCGGACGCTTCGCCGCGGACGGTAAGACCCACCGGGACGTCGGTGGCGCCGTGTTGGACGGCGTTGCCCATGAGATTGGAGACGGCCTGACGAAGGCGGTCACCGTCCCAGTTGCCGTTTGTGTCGCCGGTGAATTCAAAATGGAAGGCTCGCTTCGGGTGGGCGGTGCGGAACTCTTCATACAATAGACGGCAGAGTTCACCGGCGTCCATCGATTCGGGCTCGACCGGCATACCGGCACCCAGGCGGGTGCGGGTGTAATCGAGCAAGTCGGAAATCATCCGCGCCATCACCGAGGCGTTGACCGAAATCTGCGAGGTCATCTGTGCCGATTCAGAGTCGAGCTTGGTCATCTGCGGGAGCAACTGGGCGGTCATCGCGATGGAGTTCAGCGGGTTGCGCAGGTCGTGACTTAAGATGGCGAGGAAGAGATTGCGGGATTGATCAACCTTTTGCGTGTAGGACGTGACAGCTTTGGCGAGTGACTGGTCGATCGACTCGTTGAACCGCGTGACATCGGCGACGTCACGGTCGTCGGCGTTGGGCTTGCTGTCGTGCCAAAGCTCCAGCACGCTGGCGCGCAGGGCGCGGTACTCGGAAACGACTTCGATCAAATCAAACCCCGACCCGAGCCGGCCGACGGCGTGAAGCTCGGACGCACCGTTGAGCGCGCTGCTGCCGACGGTGTCCGGACGCCGCCCTTTGGACTTGGCCGACCGCTCGGCGGCGCTCTGAGCGGTTTTCATGTCATCAACGGTGGCTTTGAGAATGTCCTCGGCATGGTCGCGCAGCGCCAACTCGTCCATCTTCGCGGCCGGAGCGATGGTGCGGGCGAAGACTTCCCAATCCATCAAAATGGGTTCCATATTCGCGAGAATGAAGTCGGTCAGGCGCATGGGGTGCTGGTGACATCGCAGTCAGGGCGTGCAAATCAACGCAAATCTATTTTTGCTTAAACAAGTCTATACCCCCGTGCCCCTACAATACAAGGGCCAAACATGTTCCAGCGATGGCCGGTACGGCGAGAGGGAGTTGGCGCAAGCGCTAATCTTCTACGAACGGCCGGACCGGGATCCATTCCCCCTACACCGGTGGTCGTGGCTTGCGGCCGGCCTGGGTGCTGAAGCTTTGGAGGTAGGCGATCCACATCATCGACACGCCGAAGCTGTAAGCGCCTTGGATGACAAGATCCATGTAGTGCTGGGTGGGCGGAATGTGATAGCGTTCGGCGCTCACTCCTTGATAGGTGATGGCTTTGACGGGCTCACCTTTGCCCAGGGGCGCGACTTTAACTTCGATGCGGGAATAGACGCCGATTTCCTTGTCGCCGTCGAGACGGCGTTTGACCTTCTGGTCGAGGATCTTCAGGTCGTTTTCGGACAGGTCAAAGACGGCGCCGGCGACGTACTTGCCGGGGTCGTAGACGATGTCAGCGATGCCACCACCCCAGTATTCGTCGAAGATGGGGAAGCTGAGCCGGTAATTGTCCAG
>JBBRHE010000192.1:0-7041 GCA_038223165.1 Tepidisphaerales bacterium | reverse complement strand
GCGGGCATGATCGACGCCAATCCCGTCACGTTGCCACCGATCTGGCTAATTCCGTAAGCGATCGCCATTAACCCACCGATCGTGATGCCACCTACCCAGAACGCGCTGAAGTTGCCGGCCGTCAGGCCCGACAGGATGTTGAGTGACGCGCCACCCTCACGACTGGCCGTCACCACTTCGCGTACGTGCCGGCTGTGCACCGACGTGAACGCCTTGGTCACCTCGGGAATGATCGCCCCTGCGAGCGTGCCACAGGTGATGATCGTCGCCAGCAGCCACCACAGGCTGGTGTTAATGGTGCCGTCCTTCAGTGTGATTTCGTGAATGAGCAGATATGACGCTGCGTATGTCGCGATGATCGACAGGATCGACGCCACCCACACCAGGCTGGTCAGTGGAGTCTCAAAGTTAAAGCTGCGCACGGCAGAGAAACGGGCCTTGGCGATGGCTTCGTTCACGAAGTAGGCCAGACCGCTGGTGATGACCATCAGCAGGCGCATCACGAAGATCCAGACGAGCAATTGTACTTGGATGACCGGGCTGGCGATGGCCAGCAGGATAAAGCTGATGAGCGCCACACCGGTCACGCCGTATGTTTCAAACCCGTCGGCCGAGGGGCCGACCGAGTCACCGGCGTTGTCCCCGACGCAGTCGGCGATCACACCTGGGTTGCGGGCGTCGTCCTCCTTGATCTTGAAGACGATCTTCATCAGGTCGGCCCCGATGTCGGCGATCTTCGTGAAGATGCCACCGGCTACGCGCAGCGCAGCGGCGCCGAGCGATTCACCGATGGCAAAGCCGATGAAGCACGCCCCCGCGAGGTTCGCCGGTACGAATAGCAGAATGCAGAGCATCAGCACCAGCTCGAGGCTGATGAGCACCATGCCGATCGACATGCCTGCCTTCAGTGGAATCGCGTAGCACGGATAGCCGTAGCCACGCAGCGACGCATGCGCCGTGCGGCTGTTGGCATACGTGTTGACCCGAATGCCAAACCACGCGACCGCGACCGAGCCGGCCATACCGATCAGGCTCCACATGACGATCAGCGCCACACTGCCCGCCGGGAAACCGTGAACCACCTGCTCGATGCCGTTCACCAGTTCGCCCGTCGGATACTCTGCCAGCACGCCAAAGTAGACGACGACTGCGACCGTCATCAGCGCCCAGAGGCCGACGAGAAATTTGCCCTGCGTGAACAGGTAGGTCTTGCAGGTCGCGTAGATCAGTTCGGACACTTCAAGCATCGTGCGATGCGCGGGCATGCGCTTCAATTGGGCTGAGATCAGCAATCCAAACAGCAAGCCCAGGAACGGGATGAACATGCCTGCCAGCAGCAGGTTGTGACCACTCATACCGAAAAAGCTTATGGCGTCAGTGCCGCTTAACTCTGTGGGAATCCGCAGGTCTGCTTCACTGGCAAAAGTTATCGAAGGGATGAAAGTAGATAGAAGAACGACAGCGATCGTTGCGACTCGCCGGAGGGACTGGCCTGCCTGCATGAGTTTTTCACTCCAAGAAATGACCGCGTTGCGATGCACAGGAATCGAGTGATTTCGAATCACTGCAATCGCCGCCGCACGCGTTGTACGAACCGCCGGCCGGATCTTACCCGCGCCTTGCGCAATCGCCAATTGACATTTCACGGGACGGAATGAAAACGGGGAGCGGACAGATTGTGAAGTGGCGCTAAGGCGCCTTCGTGTCCACGGCGCGCCAGCAGGCATTGAGGCGTTGAATAAACTCACGCGGACGCTCAGCGAACAGTTTCTGGCTCAGTTCAAGCGCTTGCTCCTGCAGGACCAGACGCCGCTCAGTGATGATGGCCAGCAGCAGTTCACCATCGGTATCTGAGACCGTGTCCCGTAGTTCACCGCGGACGAGTGTGCGCAGGACCGCCAAGTCATGGTCTACACCGAGTCGATCGGTCAGGTCCTTGGCCTGTTTGGCCAAAGCCTTTACAGCCTTTGGCCAAAGTGGGACGAGCATCTCGAGCTGATAGCGCAGGTCTTTAGTCCGCTTGCGACCTTCGTGGAATCCCTCGTCGTGCGGATCGTCCCAAGCGTGCTGAATCGCCTTGCGGCCGGCACGGTACGATCGTTTCAAACTCCGGCCAAGCATGCTCCAGCCCGTCGGCTCGTGTCCCCATGCCTTCACGCGCCGGCGGCTCGTTTGCAGCGATCGCAACACTTCGGGGACGACCTTGTCTTTCACAAAGTTCTGCTGACGCAACTCCCTCCGACGCGCCAATAGCGCCCGCCGAAGTTTTGCGGTGACAACCGGGTCAATGCGGCCTTTGAAATGCAACATGAGACCGTCGAGCGTCTCGATCATCACGGCTGCATCGCGAACGGTCGATAGGGGTCGGCTGGCATCACGGAACGCTTTTGTCTCCTTCGCGACGGCCTTTTTTCCAACGTGTTTGCGCAGCAGCCTTAACATCGCCCGGACCTGCTTGAGGTGCTTGCGGACCTCGTGCACCGCGGCGTCACTGGGCTGCCCACTGCGCGAGCGGCGAAGCACCTTGATCGCGGCGTCGATCCGCAAGTCAATGTTGCGTGCGACCGCGGTGGTCACCTGATTGCTGTCTGTGGGCTTCAGCTCCATCGGCACGACCTCGTCAACGGATTAGGAGTTGCTCTTCACGCGTTTTGTCGAAACCACTGGTTTGCCCTTCGCGGGTGGTCCGATCGGGCGGGTGAACTCCGACCGGGCGGTTTCGAGCAGTTCTTTCGCCTGGGCGCGCGTTGTATCGGTAATGCGCTGGCCACCGATCATTTCCGCCAGCTCTTCGAGGCGTTCGGCCCCCTCCATCGTGCGCACGCTTGTGCGCGTCTGGTCACCGACGACCTGTTTGCGGACGGTTAGATGCCGGTCGGCATAGCTCGCAATTTGCGGCAGGTGGGTGATGCAGAGCACCTGGTGATGGTCCGCCAGCGCGCGCAACTTGTTGCCGATGATCGAGCCCAGCCGGCCACCGACATTGGCGTCGATCTCGTCGAAGACGAGCACGGACACGCGGTCGGACTGCGCCAGGATGCCTTTGAGCGCGAGCATGATGCGCGACATCTCGCCACCCGACGCGATCTTGCGTAACGGTTGGGGGGCCAGTCCCGGGTTTGTCTGGGCAATGAACTCGACGATATCGACGCCGGAGGGCGTCGCGTTCAATCCGTCGGCCCCCGTCGGGGCGGGCGTCAGCGAGATGCTGAACCGCGCCTTGTCCATCCCCAGTTCGGCCAACTGCTTTTCGATCATCGGACCAAGCTTCTTTGCGACGACTTGTCGCCTGGCAGAGAGATCGGCACTGAGCTTTTTCACTTCGCGTGTCAGTGGGTCGATCTGTGCGGCCAGTGACGCCAAATCGTCGGTGGCGCGCTCGAGCTCGTCGACCTTCTGGCCGATCTCGGCGCGGTAAGCGATCGTCGATTCGATTGGGTCGCCATACTTATTGAGGATGCGGTTGATGGTGTTCAACCGGTCAGCGACCTCGGTGAGCTCTGCGGGGTCGAGGTCGAGCTTGTCGAGATAGCGCGACAGATCGTACGCAGACTCCTCGACCGCGATAGTCGCGTCGCGCAGGCCATTGGCGATCGGCTGCAGGCTCACGTCGAGCGTCGCCAGGTCCGCAATGATCGCAGCGGCCATCTTCATACGCTCGACGATGCTGCCGTCGACCTCGTAGAGCGCCGTGTGCGTTGCGCCGGCGTCTTTCTTAAGCTTTTCGAGGTTCTGCAGGACCGACACGCGCGCCGACAGTTCAGTGTACTCGGCAGCGTCGAGCTCGGCAGTGTCGATCTCGTTTGCCTGGAAGCGGTACAGCTCCAACTGCTGCTCGCGAAGTGTGCGATTCGTCGACAAATCGGCCAACCGTTGCTTGGCCGCGGTCAGTTGCGCGTAAGCATCGTAGTATTTGCCGCGCAATACCCAGAGATCGCCGTAGGTGTCGACGACATCCACCTGGTGACCGGGTTTCAGCAGGTACTGATGATCGTGCTGTCCGTGCACGTCAACGAGCGCCTCGGCGACGGTCTTCAGCATCGAAAGGGTGATCGGGTTGCCGTTCAGCGTCACACCACTGCGCCCACTGGCATACAACCGGCGGGTCAGAAGCAATTCACCACCTTCGCCCGACAGTGGCATGTCGGTCAGGGCTTCGAGGTCCTTGACGGTCTTCTTGTCTCGCAGCTCGAAGAGGCCACTGACGCGGCCTTCCTCGACGCCTCTGCGGAGCATGTCCGACCCGCTGCGCAGCCCGAGGAGCAGTTCGATCGCACCGATAACGAGGCTCTTGCCCGCGCCGGTCGCGCCCGTGAAGCAGTTAAGCCCACCGGCGAATTCGATCCGCGCATCGGCGATGACGGCGAGGTTGGAAATGTGCAGTTCGCGAAGCATGCAAAGTAAGGAGGAAGGATGGAGGATAAAGGCTGAAAAGGAAACTTCATCCTTCAGCCTTCCTTTTCAGCCTTACCACTAACTGACCTTCGACCCCGGCCCGCTGGGTTCAATTGGCGTGACGACGATGACCTTGCTGGTGGCGGTGTCACTGGCGGCCAGCAGCATGCCTTGGCTGATTTCACCGCGCATCGTGCGGGGTTCGAGGTTGGCCACGATAATGATCTGCTTGCCGACAAGCGCCTCGGGCTCGTAGTGACCGCGCAACCCGGCGCAAATTTGCCGTTGTTCGGTGCCAAGGTCGATTTTGAGCACCAATAGCTTGTCCGCGTTCGCGTGCGGTTTGCATTCGAGAACCGTTGCAACCCGCAGGTCTAACTTGGAAAAATCGTCGTACTTGATGGTCGAAATTGTCGTGTCCACAGGAACCGCCTCCGGCAAGATGGATAATCGTAGCACTTTATGCGCCCGGCGTGTGAAAGCCAAGCACGGATAATCGGCTTTTGGCTGGTTTGGCACAGAGTATGCAATAGTTCAGTTCGTCTGATTTACTGGCGAAAGGAGCCAATTATGAAGCGTCAAATTTTGGCATCGTTCCTGTCGGTTTCACTGCTGGGTCTGCCTTTGATGGTAGGCTGCGATGACACGATCGCGCACAAGGAAACCGTTAAGACGGACTCTGACGGTGACCGCACCAGGAGTGAGACGACGGTGAAGGAAAAGGCCGACGGCACCATCGTCAAGGAAGAAACCAAGAGCGTGAACCGCGACTAATCGTCGGCAGTTCAGTTGGTATATCACCGCTAACCGGGAGACCGCGATGACCATCGTCGCAGCCTCCCGGTTTTTCGTTGGAACCGGTGTGTAATGGGGGTGATAAGTCCTATAATCTGCCCGGTCGCCGGGCTTTGCGGCGTGAAGCATGCCCATTGAAGCCGGGCGAAAAGCGCGTACACTGAATCGTCCGCGCGAGCTTGGGTTTTGTCATGCCCAGGCCAGCCCATTTGACCGTTCTACGGAGCAACCCGCATGGCCGTGGTAGACGAAGTAGCCAAACGACCCGTAACCCGCAAACCACCCACCGCCAACGGATCGGACGGCACCGCCGAACGAGCCCGCCTGCGGATGATGATGCTCATCCGCAGGTTCGAAGAACGCACAGTCCAGGAATATCAGAAGGCCGGTCAGAAGATCGGTGGCTTCTGCCACGTCTACAGCGGGCAGGAAGCGATCGCGGTCGGCATCTCGTCGATCTACCAGAAAGACAAAGACCAACTGATCAACGGCTACCGTTGTCACGGTCATAGCCTCGCGCTGGGCATGTCGCCGCGAGCTTGCATGGCTGAACTGTTCGGCAAGGCGACCGGTTGCAGCAAGGGCAAAGGCGGGTCGATGCACTTCTTCGACGCCAAGGTCGGCAACAACGGTGGGCACGGTATCGTTGGTGGGCACATCCCGGTCGGCCTGGGGCTGGCCTTTGCTCAGAAGTACAAGAACACCGGTGGCGTCACATTCTGTATGTTCGGTGATGGCGCCATCAACCAAGGCACCCACAACGAAGCCCTGAACATGGCCAGCCTGCTGAAGGTACCAGTCATCTGGGTCGTCGAAAACAATGGCGTGGCCATGGGAACGCAGGTCGAACGCAGCAGTGCCGAAAAGGACCTTGCCGAGCGTGGTAGTGGCTATGCAATGCCGCACTACCACGTCGACGGCAACGACGTCGACACCGTCATCGAAAAATTCGGCGTTGCGGTCGACCGCGCCCGAAAAGGCGAAGGCCCCAGCTACATTGTCGCCGACACCTACCGCTTCCGCGGTCACTCGATGTCCGACGCGATGAAGTACCGCAGCAAGGAAGAGATGGAAAAGGCCAAGCTGCGCGACCCGATCACGCTCTACGAGGCGCGCCTGCGCGAGCACGGCCTGCTGACCGAAGAACAGATCGACGCGATGCAGGAAGAGGTCGCCAAGGAAGTAAACGAAGCCGTCGAACAGGCGGATAACGATCCGCATCCGAAGCTGGAAGAGCGGTTTGACGATATTTTGGCCGAGACGTACCCGTATCGGCCGAAGTGAAGGAGCGGCGATGCCAGACGCGACGGACATCCATAATAAATTGCGGGAAGCTAGGCGAGCTAAGCCCTTTATGCCTTTCGCCGTCATCTTGGACACAGGCGAGCGTTATGTCATTGGCGAGCAGCTTTGGTGCGCATTCACGACCGAACGCATGCTCGTTTGGATACGCGGAAAAGGATTAGTTCGGTTCCCATTGCGCAAAGTGGCTACCGTCGAGGTGCAATCCACTCAAGCAGCATAGCGGGCGAATGAATGGCCGAAGAACTTGATTTTCATGATGAATTGATTCGGGCATCGACAGCGGAGCCGTTCATTCCGTTCGCGATCATCACCACGAGCGGCGCTTCTTATAAAGTTAAGGAACCCGAATTCATTATTTGTGCCGGCGACAATGTTACGGTTTTTCGTAGAGCCGGGGGTTCGACGCTTATCCGGGTCTACGCGATCGAATGCATCGAATTTTTCGATTCGTCAATTTAGTTACAGCTCAGTTTGGAAACGTGAATCCACTATGCCCCAACAGCAACTCCGCCTAGCTCTCCGTGCCGCGATGACCGAGGAGATGGA
>JBBRHE010000191.1:0-7090 GCA_038223165.1 Tepidisphaerales bacterium | reverse complement strand
GGACCCACCGGTCGCCGTCCCCCTCCCCGCCGGCGCGTGGATGGGACTGGCCACCATGGCCGCCATCGGTGGCAGCTCGGTCGTCCGCCGTGGCCGTCGGATGTTCGCATAACTTTTACGCGACGCGGAGTCCGCCTCCATCCGCTTCTGAAGGCATCGGCAACCGAAAGGTCTGCCGATGCCTTTTTGCGTGGACGTGCGTGAACGTGCGATGGGCGCCTAAAACCCTGTTCGCTTGAACTGCTTTTCCAGATCCTTCAACGTCAATCGCAACGTCGTCGGCCTACCGTGCGGGCAGTTGCTGGCGCGGTCGAGCAGTTCGCGTCGCGAGAGCAGCGCTTCGATTTCCGGCGCAGACAACGGGTCCCCTGCCTTCACCGCGGCTTTGCAGGCCATCATGTCGAGCACGCCGTGCAGCAGTTCCTCATCGTGCAGGTCGAGCAGTTCCTGTTCGCCGCGCTCGAGCAGCTCTCGGACGAACGTTCCCGGTTGCAACCGATGGAGAAAACTCGGGAACGAGTGGACCGCAACGGTGTTCGGCCCGAACTCGGCGACGTCGATGCCCAGCCTGGCGAGCAGTGGCTTCACGTGCTCCAACAACGCCAGTTGCGACGAGCTGACGGTGACGGGTTCAGGAATCAGCAGTTGCTGCGCTTCAAGTGGCCCCCGCCGCACGCGCGCCAGCAGGTCCTCGTACATGATTCGCTCGTGCAGCGCGTGCTGATCGATGATCACTAAACCATCGGCCGACTCCGCCACGAGATAACTGTTGTGCAACTGCAGCGCCGGGCTCGCCCCTACCCCCGCCTGGTCCCCTCTCCCCCCTGTACTCAGAGGAATCGGGAGAGGGATAGGGTCAGGGGGCGCGGAACGCCGATCAGGCTCCGCACGATCGCTTGCGCGTTCGCGCTTCAGCGTTTCATCAGAATCGCCGAGACGCAAGCGTTCATCCAACACCGTTTGTGTTTCCCCGGAACGCACGACAAACGCACTACTCTGCCCGATCCCAACCGCACTATGTGGCGTGTTCGGAAACGCCAACGGTTCCATCGGAGTCGGCAAAGTCATCTGACTCTGTGCCGGCTCGCGAAAGAACGCCGCCAGCTTCGCGCGCATGTCTTCCCGCATCGGCTCGGGAACTGTAGGTGACGCATCCGACCGCATGGGGATCGCTGCGGGCGTCAAATCGCTCTCGAGCAGCTTCGTCCGAATCCCACTGTGCACCAGCCCATGAATGCGCCCGCCGTCCTTGAAGCGCACCTCGATCTTCGTCGGGTGGACGTTTACATCGACATCACCGGGCGGCACTTCAAGCATCAGAATCGCTGCGGGGTGCCGGCCCGGTTCCGTCAACCCGCGAAACGCCTCGCGCAGCGCGTGCTGGATGAAACGGTCCTTGATGTGTCTGCCGTTCAAGTACAAATACTGATACTTCGCCGTCGGCCGGGCCAGTTCGGGCAGGCCCACGAGCCCGTACAACCGCAGTTCCGCGTCGCGGGCGTCAAAGGGCAGGCGCAGTTCGTGGAACTCGTCCGGCCACGCCTCCAGCATCCGCTGCTCGGGTGTCGCGATCGGCAGATCGAGCGACGTGCGGCCATTATGAACCAGCTTGAACGCCACCTCCGGGTGTGGCAGCGCGATGCGCAATAGAATGTCGCTGACATTGCCGATCTCGGTCGGCGCCCCTTTGATGAACTTGCGACGGGCGGGCGTGTTGAAAAAGAGGTTGCGCACCTCGACGGTCGTCCCGACGTTCCCCGCCGCCGCCTGGGGTGTAGTGATGATGCCCCCACGGTTGTGGATCTCGTACGCCGCTTCACTCGTTGGCACGCGCGACAGGATGCGCGCCTGCGAAACCGCCCCGATGCTCGCCAGCGCCTCACCACGAAAGCCCATCGTCGCGATCGCGAACAAATCATCGTCGTTGCGAATCTTGCTCGTCGCGTGCTGGGCAAAGGCCAGCGGCAACTCGTCGACCGGTATCCCCCCACCATTGTCGACCACGCGAATCAGCGCCCGCCCACCGTCTTCTGCTTCCACAACGATCGACGTCGCCCCGGCGTCGATGGCGTTCTCGACCAGTTCCTTCACCACCGCCGCCGGTCGCTCGATGACCTCCCCGGCCGCGATGCGGTTCACCAAGTGCGGGTTCAACTGTTGAATGCTGCGGCGGTCTGACACGGTGCCGATTATAGGGGACTTGCCCGACGCGGACGAGGAGAGCGCTCGCCACCTCGGTAACAAGCGGGTACCACGAGGCGCGGGCTGTACCCGTCGCCTTTGACTTTCTCCGCCGATCCCCATAATGACGCTTCGTCCCATTTACCTCGCGGAGAACTGAACATGAGCGTCACCGGCCAGAAGATCACGATCAGCAACGGCAAACTCAATGTCCCCGATCATCCCGTTTTGCCCTTCATCGAGGGCGACGGCACCGGGCCGGACATCTGGCGCGCCAGTGTGCGCGTGTTCGATGCTGCGGTCGCCAAAGCCTATGGCGGGAAGAAGAAGATCGACTGGCTCGAGGTTTACGCGGGCCAGAAGTGTTTCGACAAGTTTGGCACGTGGCTGCACGATGACACCGTCAAGGCGTTTGAAGATTACCTTGTGGGCATCAAGGGCCCACTGACGACGCCAGTGGGCGGTCGCATTCGGTCGCTGAACGTGGCGCTGCGGCAGATGCTCGACCTTTACGTCTGCTTGCGGCCGGTTCGATACTTCACGGGAGTTCCCAGCCCGGTGAAGCACCCGGAAAAGGTGGACATGGTGATCTTCCGCGAGAACACGGAAGACATCTACGCCGGCATCGAGTACGCCGCTGGGACGCCCGAAGCGCAGAAGATGCTCGACTTCATCGCTAAGGAATTCCCGAAGGATTTTAAGAAGATCCGCTTCGGGACAGCGGAAGGTTCGAAGAAGTGGGCCGACCAGGTGGGCGATACCGACGGCAAGGTGGAAGTGGGCATCGGCATCAAGCCGGTCAGCCGGCTCGGCACCGAGCGACTCGTCCGCAGCGCGATTCAGTACGCCATTAAGCACAACCGCAAGAGTGTGAACATTGTCCACAAGGGCAACATCATGAAGTTCACCGAAGGCGGCTTCCGCGACTGGGGCTACGGTATCGCCAAGCGAGAGTTCGGCGCGGTGGAAATTGACGGCGGCCCGTGGTGCAAACTGCCCAACGGCATCGTCATCAAGGACAGCATCGCCGACATCACCCTGCAGCAGGTGCTGACCCGCCCCGAGGAGTTCGACGTCATCGCCACGTTGAACCTCAACGGCGACTACCTGTCCGACGCGCTAGCGGCCCAAGTCGGCGGCATCGGAATCGCGCCCGGTGGCAACGCAAACTACGTGACGGGTCACGCGATCTTCGAGGCCACCCACGGCACCGCCCCCAAGTACGCCGACAAGGACGTCGTCAACCCCGGCTCGGTCATCCTGAGCGGCGTGATGATGTTCGAATACCTGGGCTGGCTTGAAGTGTCGACCCTGATCGTCAAGGGTTTAGAGGCCGCGATCAATGCGAAAACCGTGACGTACGACTTCGAACGCCTCATGCCCGGCGCGAAGAAGGTCAAGTGCTCGGAATTTGCAGATGAGATGATCAAGCACATGAAATGAGGCTTGCGTAGTTCCGAATCAGAATCACGCGACAAGTCGCGTCGTATCAACCAAAGCGATGCGACTTGTCGCGCAATCGGAGCCGACCGAAGGGGAACAGATGGTCCTCGCGTACCATTTCATCTTCAGCGCGTACGCGTTCTGGCTTCCCAACGAACCGTTACGCAGAAGATTGGCCATCCCGCAATCTAGTCGACGTCGATACAGTCCGCTGCGTGGATGCGGAAGAACCAACCGATGCAGGATTCGCGCGCAGTTTGCGCCGGACGACTGCATCACCGGCGATCAGCCTGACTCTGCTGGCGGTGGGGCTGCTGGTTATGGTCTTTTACCTGCTCTGGACGTTCAGTTGGGTGAACCACACGAACGTCGTCATCCAGCGGGCGTTACTCGTCGAGAAATTACTCCTGGACCTGCAGACCGCCACCCGCGGGTATTACCTCACGTCCGACCCATCGTTTCTTCAGCCCTACCGAGACAGTTTGCCCGAACTGCCAGCGGCGATTCAGGCGTTCAAAGATGAGGTCCGGGACAATCCACTGCAACACACGCTAGCCGAAAAGGTGGATGCCGACGCGCAACAGTGGCTCGTCTGGGCCGGTGCAATGCTTCGTACCGCCGAGAACAATGGGGAGAAACCGAGCGTTGCGGAACTGCAGGCCAGTAAGGAACGTTTTGACAACGTCAGGGACGATGTCACCCAGTTTCTGAACAACGAGTATCAACTGCGCGACGAGCGGGCCCAGCAGACGACGCGCATCACCTGGACCGTGCTGGCGATCGCGGCGCTGGCGACGACGCTGGTGGCGATCATTCAGTGCCGAGGCGTCAAACGACGGCTGGGTGACATCACTTTGACCTATCGTGAAGCCCTGCGCCTGGCGAAGGAACGCCGGCTGCGCGCCCAGGGGCTGCTCGAAGAGCTTGATCGCGAGTTGAAGGCCGTCGGTGAAATTCAGCGATCGTTATTGCCGATTCAATTGCCGAACATTCCCGGTTTGGACCTCGCCGCGAGCTATCAGACCAGCCGCCGGGCAGGTGGTGACTATTACGACTTCTTCCGCTTGCCACCGGAACATCCGGACGACCACCGCCTGCGGTATGGCATTCTGATCGCTGACGTCTCCGGTCATGGAACGCCCGCAGCGGTATTGATGGCGGTCACGCACTCGATCGCGCACGGGTTCGAGCAACCGACCAGCCCACCGAACGAACTGCTGGCATTCGTCAACAAGCGCCTCTGTGACAGTTACACAACGGACACGGGCGTATTCGTCACGGCGTTCTATGCGATTTACGATCCCACGACGCGCCAATTGACCTACAGCAGCGCCGGTCACAACCCACCCCGGTTGCGGCGCCATCGTGACGAGCATTTCGTGCCGATGGATGAGGCGCAGGGATTTCCACTGGGTGTCGTACCCGACGAGCCCTACCCGCTGGCCTGCCTGACATTAGCGCCCGGTGACACCATCGTGATGTACACCGATGGCATTACAGAAGCGCGCCCAACCGGCAGTTCGACGATGTTGGAGGTCGAGGGCCTCGACGGCGCTATGGCTCAAGCAACAACGGACCCGGCCGAGCTCTTGAACGCGGTGCTTGAGGCCGTCAAATTGATCGCTGGAGACGAAGTCAATGACGACCGGACGGTCCTCATCCTGCGCGCCAACGGTTTGACCGACGTGTCCGATGCAGAACAGCAGCACACGGTTATCGTCGACACACCCGTCGTCGCCGGCACACCGACGAAAGTGTGAAGTTTGCGTGGCGGCACATCATTTGCCGAACGCCAAATGGTCGATCTGAAAGGTTTTTACCATGGCACATGCGTCTGAATCATCCAATTCCCGTCGGCAGTTTTTGCTGGGCACCAGCGCCGCGTTGCTTGCAGCCGGGCTGGCCAGAGCCCAGGATTCTCTGCCGCCTCTGGCCCCACCCGACAAGCAGCCGCCCGACTTGGAATTACCGAAAATCGTTGGAAAGCTTGCGGGTTACGCGATTGCCGGGCTCGGGCAATTGGCGTTGGAAGAGATTATGCCCGCGTTCGGTGGGTGTGACATCAGCAAGCCCGCAGGCTTTCTGAGTGGCCATCGCGACAAGGCCGAGCAAGTAGCCAAAGCGCACGGTGTTGGTAGCGAACACATCTACGACTACGCCAGTTACGATAAAATCAAAAACGACGACACGATCGACATCGTCTACGTCATTCTGCCGAACCACATGCATGCCGAGCACACGATCAAAGCGCTCGAAGCGGGCAAGCATGTTCTGTGTGAAA
The DNA here is from genome assembly GCA_038223165.1 of Tepidisphaerales bacterium. Taxonomy (GTDB): domain Bacteria; phylum Planctomycetota; class Phycisphaerae; order Tepidisphaerales; family Tepidisphaeraceae; genus DASYHQ01. The sequence continues at coordinate 1,185 of JBBRHE010000191.1, read as the reverse complement.
AGCCGATGGCCCCGACCGTCGCCGAGTGTCAACGAATGATTGATGCCGCCAAGGCGAACGGGAAAAAGCTGATGATTGCTTACCGTTTGCGTTACGAACCCTTCAACCAGACTGCGATCGATCTGGCCCGACGGCAGGCGTATGGAAAGATGCAGTTCATCGAAGCGACGAACGCGCAACTGACAGAGGCCCCCAACATCCGCCTCAGCAAAGCGACGGCCGGTGGACCGCTCGGTGACGTTGGCATCTACTGCCTGAACGCATGCCGATACCTGACGGGAGAAGAACCCGAAACCGTGCAGGCGATGCAGCATCAACCAAGCGACGACCCCAATTTTCGCGAGGTGCCCGCGACCGTTGCGTGGACGATGAAGTTCCCCAGTGGAGTCATCGCCAACTGCTCGTGCAGTTTCAATTCACAGGAATCACGCCGTTATCGTGTCCATTGCGACAAAGGTTGGTTTGAACTCGACCCTGCCTTTGCCTATCGCGGCTTACAGATGACCGTCGGCGACAAGAGTGGCAAGCACAAGATCGATATCAAGGAAGTCCAGCAGTTCGCGAAGGAAATGGACCACTTCTCAGACTGCGTCCTGAACAACAAGCAACCGTGGACACCCGGTGAAGATGGATTGGCGGACATGCGCGCAATCGCGGCGATCGAGGAATCAATCCGCACCGGCAACAGTGTCAAAGTCGTCTGAGACGACAAGCGCCGAACGAAGATCCAACGCCGAATTCAACTGGGCAGTGTCTACTTCACCGCCGACAGCTGCTGCGCCGCCGACTCCCAGCCACCACCGAGCGACTTGTAGAGCGCAACGAGGTTGGCCGATACCTGGGCTTCACTGCGGGCCAGTTGATCCTGCGCGTTGAAAAGGGTCTGTTGAGCAACGAGAACGTCGAGGAAGTCGCCCAAGCCGCGCTCGTAGAGCTGTTGGGACAGCGTAACGGCGCGCTGGTTCGACGACACAGCGTTAGCCAGACTACGCCGACGGGCTTGCTCACGGTCAAAGGCGGTCAGGGCATTCTCGACATCCTCCAGGCTCGTCAGCACAACTCGCTCGTAATTGGCGACGGCCTGCTCTTCCTGAGCATTCTGCACTTCGATCTGCGAGCGAATGCGCCCACCGGCGAAAAAGTTCCAGCTCACGCTTGGGCCGATGTTCCAGAAGGCGCTGTCGC
>JBBRHE010000190.1:0-7093 GCA_038223165.1 Tepidisphaerales bacterium | reverse complement strand
GGCGCCGCGCCCGCGGGCGTCTACACGCCAGGTTTTACGGTCATCGACGGCAACGACTTCGGTCGGTTCCAGTTCGGTGGGACCGTCACGGGTATCGTCGATGTAGGCGGCTCGCTGGACCTGTTCTATGCCGGCTGGCTCGTCACGGGCGCTACCGCTGGGCAGGGCAAGAGTGCGCCGACCGTAGCGAACAACTTCAACGTCGACGGCAACCTCGGCGCGCTGCTCGTGCTCGACTCCATCGGCACCGAAGAGGTCAACGACGGTGCCCCAATCTACAACAGTGGCGTCGACGTCGAAGTGGGGGGCGAGCTTGGCCACATGAAGTCGGGCGAATCGGTGCTGGCAAACGTGCAGGTTCGCAACGAGGACGTCGAAACAGACCTCACCGCGCCAATTATCGATTTTGAGACGCGCTTCGGCGCGGTTGGACCGTCATTCGAGGCCGGTCGATTGATCGCCGACTTCGCGTTCAACGACACGCTCGACAGCCCGACGTACCTCCGCACGATCGGTGAGGACAACGTTAACGGGTACGTGCAGGTCGTCGGCCTGTACGAAGCCGACCCCGAGACGCTGGTGCCCGAGGTCGGTGACGTCTTTGGCGTGGGCCTCATGTCGGGACAAACCTACACGGTCCAACTGCAGAACTTAGGTGACAAGTACGTCAACGTTTACGACCCTGATGGTCGGTTGGTCGCCAGCAACGCACAGCACGGTGGGCGCAATAACACGTCACCGTTCCGCTTCACCGCCGATCGTCCTGGCACGTACAAATTCGAAGTGAAGAACATCCTCGAAGTGGTTTTCATCGAGAACTACACGCTGACGATCCGTGGTGTCGGTAACGTCGCCCTCGGTGGCATCGCGGCAGTCACCGACATCTTCAACGGTGGCGCGCAAGTCGGCGGCAGTTACGGCGTCGCGCAAGGCGACCTCGGCACGATGTTCGCCGGTGAAGCGATTGTCTCGGGTGGCGCGGGTAGTTTCGTATTGATCAGCGGACCGGACTTCACGGCGTTCGACGAGGTCCTCGTCAGCGCCGGCAACGTCCGATCGATCGATGCCGCCCAGATCGGGTTGACCGCCTCGGCGGGTCTCACACTGCATGGTCTGAACATCGAGGCGACGACCGGCTCGGTCGGCCTGGTCCGCAGCCGCACGGGCGTGACGAGCGTGCTCGGCGCCGCGGGCGTCGAACTTCAGCTCGTCGTTTCCGCGGGCGCTGCTTACGTGCAGGCCAACGTCGGTGGCGCGATCGGTGTCGTCCGTGCCGGTGACTTGAGTTCCACCGACCCCAGTCGTTTCCGTGCCAACGCAGACAACGTCGGATTTGACGGTGTGATCGGTCTCATCGAAAGCGCCGCCGACTTCGGCTCGCTGGGCGGTGGAGGCCCGCAGATCGGTACCGGGCAAGGTGGTAACGTCCGTTACCTGCGCGCACCCGGCATCGTTTATCAGGATCGTCTCTTCGCTGGTGGCGCACCACAAGATGGGCGAGGATTCACGCTCTTCGACCCGGCCCAGACCACGGAAGTGACGGACGACAGTGGTGTCCGCATGCGGTTCAGCCCGTTGGGTGTTCGCACGCCCAACCCTTTGTTCGACCCGAACAACATCGACCCAGCCAACCCAGTGACCGAGTTTCTTGGCCCGCAAGTTCAACTGATCACCTACGGCATCCGCTTCAGCGGTGGCGTGGTTGTGATGGCAGCGGGCATCGTCGGTGGCGACAGCAGTGTCGGTTTGCGCATCGAGAGCGTGTCGGGTGATGGGCGGCCCGTCGAGGTCAGCCAAATCGACATGCAGGCCCAAGGGTCGGCGACGGGATTTACCGATAACGCCGACGGACTGCCCACGCTACCCAACGCTACTGGAACCACACGTACCCGTCGGGCAAAGGGGCCACTGCAACTGGATGCGAACGGCTTGGCGATCCGTGAAGACAACGGTCGCGCGCCGCTTGGCGTCAACGACGACGGTACGGTCGGCACTGCCGGTACCATCGCGCCGGTTACAATCCGCGGCTTCGGCACCGACACGACGCCGGTCGTGATTGAGATTATCGGTTCCAGTCCGGTCGACGTGCTCGACATTCTCGGGGGCACCAGCATCACGCGAATCTCGAACACCACCGGGGGTGAGATCGTCAATGTGACTGCCACCTCGATCGGTGAGATCGTGTCCTCCGGCAGCATCGGTCTGTCCAAGTCCGTCGCCGGCACGGTCGTAGCTCCGGCTGCAATTCGGACTACGCTGTTCCCCTTCGAGGGGCAGCGCATTGGTATCAATGCTGTTGCAGGTATCATCTCAATCCGCTCTGCACGGGCGATCGGCAACGTGTTTGTCGACCGCATCAGTGAGATCGTAGCCAACTCCGACGGCAGCAATGACGATGCGGTCTTCGAAGGCATCGTCGGTCCGGTCTCTGCAACTACCAATATCGGCTTCGTCCAGATCGGTGAGGGCCTGGCGCCAAGTGGCAGTGGCACGGTAGCTCAATCGGGCCTTTTCGCCGATGGCATCATCTTTCAGGTTGCCAACCAGAACACCGGTTCGTCAAACATCTACGGCGACATTATCTCCGGTACGAGGATCGGCTCGATCACGCTGACCAACGGGTCGATCATCAACTCCGACATCGCTGTGTCCGGCACTCGCCAAGGCGCCAGCAACGATCAAGGCGCGATCATCACCCTGATCACGAACCCGGGTGGCATCACATCGCGCATCCCGCTGTTGGGCACCATCGATATCAGCGGCAAGGGTGGGATCATCGGATCGAACATCCGTATCTCCGATCTCGGTGAGCTGAACGTGGACGGTTTTGGCATCTTCACCAGCATAATCGACGGACTGGCCCTGGGCCGCTTCGGTGAGATATCCGCGGCTGGCTACGGCATTCGCAACACTTCGATTTCATCGGGTGGTCGCCTCGAAGGCCTCATTGCCCGTGGCAACGGCGAGAACATTCCCGTTACCGATTACGGCCGCAGTGTCCGTTACAGTGAGACTGAGCCGCTCGACCCGTTCTTCGGAGTTAACTTCGACCCGATCATCGGGATCGCCAACGGTGTGCTCAACGACCTCAATGCCAACCTCGGCACAACGATCGCGACGCCGATTATCGATGGTGTCACCGACAGTGGCGTCATCGAGAACGTGTCGGCGAACGGTGCAGGAACGCTCGTACTTGTCTCGGCGTACCAGATCCGCGAGCGCAGCCTTAGCAATCAACCGGTGCAAGCCGAAGCGTTTACCAGTGAATTCCAGTTCGCTGGTCGCATCAACGAGATCCGCACGAAGAGCCTGATCGACGGCTTGGCCATTACCACCGGTCGCCTGGACCGCTTCCGTCCAGGGTCGGATGTCTATCGATTCGTAGGTACTGTCTCGGGCCGCATCGGGTCGATCCGCATCGACGGCACGTTCGGCAACAACTCGAGCTTCAACGCTATCGGGCCTAACGCTCAGATCAGCAGCGTCTACATCGACGGTGATCTGGACGGCACCATCCGGGCCACCAGCCGCATCGGGACGATTACGGTCACCGGGCAGATAACCGGTCAGATCATCATCGACGATCAGAACGGTGGCACGAACATCAAGACGCTCACCGCGCTCGGTGGCGTGGGCGCCAACAACCTGACCATCAACGGGTCGATCGGCAGAATCATCATCGGTGACAATCAGGCGTTCGCTGGGGTCGGCTCGACGCTGACCGTCAACGGCAACCTGGGTGGCGTCGAAATTCGTGGTGGCGTGCTCGATTCCAATATCATCGTCAGTGGCAACCTCGGCACCGTTTCCGTGAAGGGTACGCTCGCCGGTGACATTACGGTCGGTGGCAACCTGAGCAAGGTGTCGGTTGCGAACAGCTCGAATGAAGATACCGATTCGATCATCGGTGACATCTCGGTCGCCGGTAACATTGGCACTGTCAGTGTTAAGGGTGGCAACGTCTCGGGCAGCATCACTGCAGGTGGCACATTCAAGTCCTTCACGCAGACGAAGGGCAACATCGGTCACTTCGACGTCATTTCGGGCACCGTGCTGGCAGCAGGCAACACGCTCTCGGCTGGTGAGAAGTTCTCGACGTTCAAGACCACGGGCAACCTGCTGGGCAACATCAGTGCAGGGGTGTTCGGCAACGTGACAATCGGTGGCAACCTGGGTGACGGCACCACGCCGATCACGTCGACGTCTACTGGCGACTGGACGTTATTGAAGGTCATAGGTTCAATCCGCAGCGGGTCGACCACGTCGATTGCCAACACGCTTGGCAATCTCGACGTCGATGGTGACATCGACGCCGGTGCCGTGGTCGCCGCCAGCGCGATCGCGCGGAAGCGGATCGACGGACAGGTGCTCGGTGTGGTCACGCCATAAAGCGACTGGCCCGTTTAGTTCAACGAATGCGGACGGGCGACCCACATCGGGTCGCCCGTTTGCGTTTGAGTGCGTAAACTGGGTGCAATCGTATGGCCGATGATGCTGTATCAATCCTCAATGCGACGGTCGCACGTGTCGATGCGGCGTTACGCGAGCTGGCGACGCGCCACCCCACTGCGCCGCGGAGGCTTGTTGAGGCAATGCAGTACAGCCTGACCGCCGGTGGGAAACGCTTGCGTCCGGCACTGGTCCTGGAGACGGCGCGGGCATGTCGCGCTGGCGCGACGCCCGCAGTGAAGCCAGACTCGGCCCTGGCGGCTGCTGTCGCGATCGAGCTGGTCCACACCTTCTCGCTCGTTCACGATGACCTGCCCGCAATGGACGATGACGACCTGCGCCGTGGGCGACCGACCAATCACAAGGTCTACGGTGAAGCAATGGCGATCCTCGCCGGCGATGCAATGATCGCCTTGGCGTTTGAAGTGCTCGCAACCGACGCCGACCCGGCCGTCGCGCCGGCGCTCGTTCGCGAGTTGGCCCACGCCACCGGCCCGGCCGGCATGATCGGTGGTCAGGTCCTCGACATCGACGGCCAACACCTTGCGCTATCGTTCGACGGCCTTAAGCAGATCCATGCCATGAAGACCGGCGCACTGTTGACCGCGTCGTGCCGCATGGGCGCTCTTTCAGGGGGTGCCTCCTCGCAAACGTTGGAAGCCGTCACCGCCTTTGGGCGGCATCTGGGCTTGGCCTTCCAGATCATCGATGACGTCCTGGACGTTACGTCGACGCCCGCTGAACTTGGCAAAGCAACCGGCAAGGACAAGGACCGCGGGAAGAACACTTACCCGCAATTGCTGGGGCTGGACGAAAGCATCCGCGCCGCGACCGAGCAATTGGAACTGGCGCTCCGGGCCATCAAAGACCTCGGTCCTGCCGCTAACGGCCTGCGGGCGATTGCTCGGTTCGTCGTCGAACGTACCAAGTGAATCCGACACGGCTCGAATGGCCGGTCTGGAGGTCGATCGCACTACGAGCGATTCGACTCGATGACTGGCAGAGACGTGGCATGTGCCGCAGTGGGCAGGCTCACGGTGAACCGACTACCCTGCCCCACACCGTTGCTCTCGGCGCGGATGAAACCCCCGTGGTCGGTGACGATGGCGTGGGCGATCGACAGGCCCAGTCCGGTGCCGGCGGGGCGGTCGCTACGGCGTTCGGTAAAGAAGGGCTCGAAGACGCGGTCGAGCGTCTCGGTCGACATGCCCCGACCGTTGTCCGTTACGGTCAGCTCGACGACCGATCCGTCACCGGTCACGTCGACGCGCACCTCACCACCCGGCGCCGCCTCGAGCGCGTTGACGAGCAGGTTGACCATCACCTGCTTCAATTCACCACCACTACCGGTGACGAGGGTTCTTGCCGAGTCACTGTTCGTGACGACAAGCTTACGGTCGCTGAACTTAGATAGGCCCGCGAGCGTCCCGGCGACTTCACGGGCAAGTGCTGCGAAATCGAGCGTTGCGCGCGCCTCGGTGATGGGCCGGGCCAGTGAAAGCAGGCGATCGGTGATGTCCTTGGCGCGAAAGGCCTCGTCGCAGATGACCCGCAACGCAGCTTCAATCCGGTCGGTCGTCGCTGAGTCGATGGGACTTCCATCGTTGCGCTTCAAGTGATGCAATGATCGCTCGCCGTACCCTGCGATGATCGCCAGGGGGTTGTTGATCTCGTGCGCCACGCCCGCTGCGAGATAGCCGACACTGGCAAGGCGTTCGGAGCGGACAAGCTCCTTGCTTTTCTGGGCCACGCGCTGCTCGAGGCTTTGGTACAGGTCGTGCAGTTCGCCGGCCATGTGGTTGAAGCTATCGGTCAACTGGATGAACTCGGCGTCTCCCTTGCTTGGCAGGCGTTCGTCGAGCTTGCCGGCGGCCATGCGCCGGACGGCGTCGGTCAACCGGCCCAGGGGTCGCAGGACGCTTCGGTACTGGCCCAACCCGACGACGATCGTGAGCACGACGACGATCGCCGACAGCGCCGCGACGAAGACGAGCGTCGCGTGATGCTTGGCGTCGGCGGCCTGCTGGCGCGACACGATCGTCTGCCGCGCGTCGGCCGAGAACCGCGCCAAGTCCGCCAGTGCCATGTCGATCGACCGCACCGCCGCCGCCGGGTCGCTGGGCAGTTCGTCGTCGGCGATGTGGATCGTGTCCCGTATCGACGCGATCGTCGGGTTCGGCAATCGCGCGTCGTTGCTCATGTGCTCATCCAGTTTCACCGCCGCCGCACGCAACGCAGTCGACGCGCGGCTGATCGAGTGCGTCTCGATGCGCAACCACCGCCTGGCGGTCGTCAACTGGGTGCCCACCTCGTAGGCCCCGCGCAGCCGCGCATTGGCGTCGAGCGCAACCCCAAGGTCCTGGCGCAGACCGGTGATGCCCCATATCGTGCCGAGCCCGATCAGGACGACCCCGACGATCATCACGCCGGTATGCAATGCCATGCGACGACGCAGGGTCATGATGGTTGCCCTCCTGTAGAGCGACCTCTACCTGTGCAGCTTTTGCGCGGTTTTCTCTCAATCTCAACGCATGGCGTACAACCGCGAGATTGCATGTAAGGAGACAAATGTATGGGCATCGCATCCAAGCATACCACGCGACAGCACCCGTGTTCGCGCACACTGGGTTTCACCCTCGTCGAA
>JBBRHE010000189.1:0-7144 GCA_038223165.1 Tepidisphaerales bacterium | reverse complement strand
GACTTTGGCGGCTCTTTCGCCTTCAACCATGGCATCATCTTACGCAGCTTGCGGCCGGTGACTTCGACCGGATGGGAATTGTCCGCTTCGTACAGCCGCTTGAAATTCTTCATCCCGCCTTCGTACTCAGCGCGCCACCCTTTGGCGAAGGTGCCGTCCTGGATTTCGGTCAGGATCTTCTTCATCTCCTTCTTCGTCTCGGCGGTGATGATGCGCGGGCCGGTCTTGAGGTCGCCCCATTCGGCGGTGTTCGAGATCGAGTAGCGCATGTAGTCCAAGCCACCGACGTAGATCAGGTCAACGATGAGCTTCACTTCATGGACGCACTCGAAGTACGCCATCTCGGGTGGGTAACCGGCCTCGGTCAGGGTTTCAAAGCCAGCCTTGATGAGGGCGGAAAGACCCCCACAGAGCACTGCTTGTTCACCGAACAGGTCGGTCTCGCATTCGTCCTTGAAGGTCGTCTCGATGATGCCACTGCGGGCGCCACCGATGCCACGCGCCCAGGCCAGGCCGATCTTGCGGGCGTTGCCGGTCGAGTCCTGATGGATCGCGAGCAGGCAGGGCACGCCACCCCCTTTGACGAATTCCGAGCGGACGAGGTGCCCGGGGCCCTTGGGGGCAACCAGCAGCACATCGTTGGCGGGCGGTGGGGTGATCGTCTTGAAGTGGACGTTGAACCCATGCGTCACCCCGATAGCGGTCGTTGGCTTGAGGTTAGGCAGGATGCTCTTGTTCCAGACTTCCGGCTGCACTTCGTCCGGAAGGGTGATGATGATCAGGTCGGCGGCCTTGGTGGCCTCTTCGACCGAAACGGGCTCGAGGCCGTTTTCGATCGCCAGGCGACCGTTGGCGCTGTCCTTGCGGTTGGCAACGAGGACCTTGATGCCACTTTCGCGCAGGTTCAAGCCATGGGCATGACCCTGACTGCCGAAGCCGAGAATGGCTACGGTTTTGCCCTTCAGGGCGTCGATCGGGGCGTCTTGTTCATAAACCATCTTGAGCGGCTCGGGCATCGGTGTTCCTCCAGAAAATTCGAGCGGGGCACGATAGCGGGAGCGGGCGCGAGTGTCAAAAATGGGGGGGCCAGCTCTGAGAGTGAGTGCGGGAAAATGGATAGTCTTGTTTAGCGGTCGCCCCAGCGGGGCACTTGTGTGATATGCGTCCCTTCGGCACGGCCGCTAAACGCGTCGAGCATACCGTGTCATACAACTTGGGCAGTTGAATGAACGCCAAAACGAAATGCAAAGGATTCTTGCTCGGAATGGCCACCGAACGGTACCATACCTGCGGGCGCGACGAATCCAATTTGACAACCATAGGGTGAGACATGCGAAACGACCGATTTGATCGACACGGCAAGACCAGTTCTCTTACCGTGATGTTGCTGGCGCTGTTCGTCCCCGTGGCGGCGGTGCTGGGTGGGCTGTACGTCGCGATGACGCGCCAACCGGGCGTCGCGGACCACAACACCAAGTCGATGCTGCACATGACCGGCCTGGGCACGCCGACCACCAACCGGCTCGGTGCGCAGTTCACGGACAGCGATGGAGACCTGATCGCCGACGCGCCGACCGATGCGTCCAAACTGATCGACCCCGACACGCTCGTCTTTTCGTACATCGCGACCGATGAACCGGAGAAGTACGAGGCGGCTTGGAAGTCGTTCACCGACCACCTGGCCAAGGTGACGGGCAAGACCGTGAAGTACGAACTGGTCGATGACGTTCAGGACCAGCTCAAGCTGCTGCGCGACGGCAAGCTGCATGTGACGGGCCTGAACTCGGGTAGTGTGCCGACGGCGGTCAACGTGTGCGGGTTTGTGCCGGTCGTCATGCTGCCTAGCCTGGATGGAACGGGAATGAGCAACATGGAACTGATCGCGCCCAAGGGCAGCGCAATCACGTCCCCTGAAACGCTCCGCGGTCGCGAGCTGACACTGACCGAGCCGGGCAGCAACAGTGGTTACAAAGCCCCGATCGTCCTGTTGCGCAGCGACGCGGGATTGGACCCCGGTCGCGACTATGTACTGCGTTACAGCGGGGGTCAGGACGCGAGCATCGACGGCATCGCCGCCCGCAAGTACGAGGTCGCCGCCGTCGCCAGTGACATGATCGACCGCGCGGTCAAGCAGAACCGCTTGAAGAGGGACGGGTATCAGATCGTCTACAAGTCGGAACAATTCCCAACCGCAGGGCTCGGTTATCTCTACAACCTGAAGCCGGAACTCGCGGCAAAGGTGCGAGAAGCGATGCTGACATTCGACTGGAAGGGCACACCGTTGGACGCAGAAATCAGCGTTGAGGGCCAGCCGACGAAGTTCCTCAAAGCGAACTACAAGGAGCAGTGGTCATTGATTCGCCGGATCGACGACCAGTCGGGCACGGTGCATAAGGTGAAGGAATAGTTGGATTTCGTATTGATCCCGCGGCGTTTTGGCCCCTAAGTTGATGTACGCCCGATGAACGCTGAACGCCCTCGCCGTCTTCGCGCGCACCCACAACTTCGCCAGATGCTGCAGCGCGTCTCGTTGAAACGCAGCGACTTCATTCTGCCCGTGTTCGTCCGCGAAGGTGTGAACGAACGGCGTGAAGTGACGTCGATGCCCGGCGTGTACCAGATGTCGGCTGATGTCGCGATGCGCTGGCTGACCGAACGGGCGGGGGAGGGATTTGGCGCGTTCCTTGTCTTTGGCGTCATCGATCGCGATCAGAAGGATGCGGTTGGCTCCGAAGCGTTAAATCCCGACAACATCGTCTGCCAACTGTTGCGAGCCGCGCGACATGCGAAGTTGCCCATGGCGGCGATCACCGACCTGTGTTTCTGCGAATACACTGACCACGGTCATTGCGGTGTGCTGAGCGGTGGCGTGGGCGTCGTAAAGAACGACGAGACGGTCGAACGACTCGTGAAGCAAGCCATCAACCACTCGGCTGCGGGCGCAACGACGGTTGCCCCCAGTGGCATGATGGACAACACCGTCGCAGCGCTGCGGTCGGGCCTCGATGCTGCGGGTTACGTCGACGTGTCGATCCTGTCCTACGCGGTGAAATACGCCAGCGCGTTCTACGGCCCGTTCCGTGACGCCGCCGACTCAGCGCCGTCGTTCGGTGACCGCTTGTCATATCAGATGGACCCCGCGCGCGGAGTTGATGAGGCCATTCGCGAGGCGAAGCTCGATGTTACCCAAGGCGCGGACATGGTGATGGTCAAGCCTGCCGGCGCATATCTCGACGTGCTGGCCGCGGTCCGGGCAAATGTCCAAGTGCCCGTCGTCGCTTATCAGGTGAGCGGTGAATACGCGATGCTCGAAGCCGCCGGGCGCAACGGTTGGCTCGATCACGATCGCGCGGTGCTGGAGTCACTTCTGTCGATCAAACGCGCGGGAGCAGACCTGATCATCACCTATTACGCAGAGCTGCTCGCCAAACTCTTGCCCTGACTGAATGCTAAGGCGTCGGTGGAGTCGCGGTCGTGCTCGGCTTGGTCGTGGGTGAATCGGCGACGGTGACCTTCAGCAACTGCAATGTGCTCGACGCCTCGAAAAAGCGAGGGATGCGCATCGCGGGCATGATCAATGTGTCGTTGTTGCGACTGAACGGCCCACCGCCACCTCCACCGGGTCCACCCGGTGCGCGTCGACTGTTCGGTCCACCACCGCCTGGTCGAAAGCGACCCAAAAGACCGCCACGATCGTCCGGTTTCGGCGGTGGTGGGGCATCGGGCCCCGCGTTGTCCACTGGCGCTGGGCTGGTTGGTGTGCGAGCCGGTTGCGTCGCGACAGTGGCGGCTGTGGCTTCGGGTTCGGTCCATGAGGTGAGGATTGTCGCGGTCAGACCGTTCTCGCGCAGACGATCCTGATATTCCGGTGTCGAGGCGGGCGTCAGGATTGCATAAACGTCGCGCCCACTCGCGATCGCGGTGTTGATCGTCGTCGCCTCTAGTTTGGCTAGGTCGCTGGCGAGCTTGCCCTTGTAGAGTTCCTGACTCTTCTGGATGCGTGTCTTCTGGATCAGCACTGGGGTGTCGGCGTCATTGCCACCTTGCCCACCGGGCCCGATGCGCATGAGCATGCTTTGCCGAGCGCCACGGGGCGTGAATGCCGTTGCCGAAAACCACTCACCGTTGGCAGCGAACTGAAAGTGCATCAGCAATCGCGAGAAGACGCCGAGGTCCTCAGCGAACATCAAAGGGGGTGGTCCATCGTGCGACGGTCGGGCGGTTGGGGCGGCGTCGAAGAGCTTCTGAGTTGAAAAATCCAGGTTCGCGTTCAATTGCCGTAAGCGGCTGAGGTCATCCAGTGAGACGTAAACACCCACCGCTGCGACCATCGCCGTGAAGGCCGTCGCGCCGACATACGACCCGACCGTCGCGCGACCCCCAACGGCAGTTCCGTCCGACATCGCTGACACTGCGCCACGTGCCACCATCGCCACCAACCACACCGCCGACGCGATGGCAGCGGGGTAGACGGTCAGGAAAAACCGCAGGTAGGTCAGCCCCGGCATGTTCTGGCCCCAGTAATACGCGTTGTAGAGCAGGATCGACGGCACGAACCACGCCAGCATTACCACGCCAACCTTCCACCAGCGGGCGCTTGTCAGCATCAGCAACATGCCGAGTAATCCCAGTGGAAGCACGAAGAACAGGCCGTACAGATGCAGTTGCTGAACCGTGAACTGCCACTTGCTCGCAAACTGGGCCATCGTGAAGCCCGTGCTCTCGTTGGTCGTGTCGTAGCCGGTCCAGTGGCCCATCGTTATACGATTAAAGGCCAGCAGTATGACAAACGGCACGCACCATGCCAGCACGGGAACGCCCGCAACGAGCCACGACCGCCATTGCTTGAAATACACGGTCGTCAGCGCTGCCAGGCCGAGTGGCGCCAGCAGCAGCCCCTCGGTGTATCGCAGTGAGACTGTAAAGCCGATGCACAACCCGGCGACAATGCCCAGCCACACGCGCCCTGATCGCCACCAGTACATTAACGCCACCATCCCGAGGACGGTGAACGCCGTCGCCGGCGCGTGACTGGACGGAACGAGCGAGAGGTGAAGGACGGACGGATTCGTTGCAAGTAGTATCGCTGCGAGCAAACCACAGACTGACCCTGCGATCGGTCTCACGCAGAAGAACATTCCCAATACTGCAATCGCGCCACAGATCGGGCTCACGTAATACGCCGCCGCCGACGAACCACCGATCCAGATCGCAATCGCGTTCAGGAGTGGGACCCCGACTGGATATTTCGGGTGAAACGACCCATCGGCCACCAATATCCACATGGGCCCGATGTACGCGAACGGTGACGACGGCTGCAGCGCCGGCGTTCCATGTTCGGCGAACTGCTTTCCGCCAACAAGGTAAGCGTTCTCGTCGATCCCGATGTCACCAGGACCGGGCGCGTAGTAGTGGTGGATGAAGAAAAAGAAACCTGTTGCAATCGCGATAGCTAAAGCGATGGTCGCGAACTGCAGCAGCCGCGATTCATTCGGCAGCGGGGTATCCAGGAGCCGTAACGCGGGTTCGGTACGCTCGGTAACCACTGAACTCATCTCGACCACAGCGATGTCATCACCCATGTCTTACCGCTCCGGGACGTACAACGAGGCTACGAGCAGATTATTACGATGGATGATAGGGAGTGCCGAGTGCCGAATGCCAAGCGCCAAATGAACGCGCGCTATCTCACTCGAAAGTCGGCGCTCGCCCTTTCCTAGACCACGGTGTGCTGAGTCACGCGGCGCTCACGCTTGTCCATCGATCGCATGCGATTCACCGCGGCCAAGTAGGCCAGCGCGCTGGCTTCGAGAATGTCCGTGCTCACGCCACGACCACGCACCTTTTGACCGTTGTGGTCGAGCTCGACCTGCACTTCCCCTTGGGCTTCCTTACCACGCGTGACAGCGCGGATGCGGTAGTCGGTGAGCGCGACGCGCACGTTGGTCATCTTACCGATCGCCGAATAGATCGCGTCGACCGGACCATCTCCGATGCTGGCGTCGACGACCGTTTCACCATTGCTGTCGCGCAAGCTGATGGTGGCGGTGGGGATGGTGTTGCTGCCGGTCGTCACCTGCACGCCGACCAGTTCCCACAGGCCGGTCACGACCTCCAGTTGCTCGTCGATCAACGATTCGATGTCCTCGTCGAACACTTCCTTCTTCTTGTCGGCCAGCGTCTTGAACTTCACGAACGCTGCTTCGATCTGGGTATCGGTCACATCATAACCCAGCGTGGTAATGCGATCCTTGAACGCCGCCCGGCCGCTGTGCTTGCCCAGGACCAACGTGCCCTTGGGAATGCCGACGGTCGCGGGATTCATGATCTCGTAGGTCTCGCGATGCTTGAGCATGCCGTCCTGGTGGATGCCGGACTCGTGTGCAAACGCGTTCTGCCCGACGATCGCCTTGTTCCGCTGGACGGCTAAGCCTGTCAGTGTGCTGACCATTCGGCTGACGGGGAAGATCTTCGTGCTGTCGATCCGTGTGCCGATCTTAAAGTAGTCGGCCCGCGTTTTCAGCGCCATCACGATCTCTTCCAACGCTGCATTGCCAGCCCGCTCACCGATGCCGTTGATGGTGCACTCGATCTGCCGGGCGCCGTGCTGCATAGCGCTCAGTGAGTTGGCGACGGCCAATCCCAGGTCGTCGTGGCAGTGTGACGACAGGATGATGTTCCGCTCGCGCACGATCGGCAGCTTGGCGATGATGTGCGAAAAGATGTTGCCGTACCCCTCGGGCGTGGCGTACCCAACGGTGTCGGGCAGGTTGATCGTCGTCGCGCCCGCTTCGATGGCGGCCTGCACGATCTCTTCCAGAAACTCCAATTCCGTCCGGCTGGCGTCCTCGGGGCTGAACTCGACGTCCGCCGTGTATTGCTTGGCCTGCTGAATGCTGGCAACGCTGATCTTGATGATCTCTTCCTTGCCCTTTCGCAGCTTGTGTTCGCGATGAATCTTCGATGTCGCGCAAAATACGTGAATGCGCGACGACTTGGCGCCCTTCACCGCCTCACCCGCTCGATCGATGTCCTTCGGCGTGCAGCGAGCCAGTCCGCAGACGGTCGCATTCTCGATCTCGCCAGCAATCTGCTTGACGCTTTCAAAGTCACCGTCGGAACTGATCGGGAAACCGGCCTCGAT
>JBBRHE010000188.1:0-7151 GCA_038223165.1 Tepidisphaerales bacterium | reverse complement strand
GCGATCATCATTTCGCAGTATTACGAGGGGTTTGGTACTTCCAACCGGTGGATCGAGCTCTATAACTCCGGGCCGACTGCAGTTGATCTTGGAAACACGAGCGACCGGTACAAGCTATCGCTCTATATTAACGCGGCGAGAGAGAACTGGAAGACCACCAGTTCTTCATCCAACTTGTCCATCAGTGGGACGATTGCAGCGGGTGGCGTCTTCCTCATATATCATGATTTCACCACACTGCCCAGCTACGCCTTTCAGAACAACGGCCATCGAAGCCAAGGCACGACGGGAGCAATGGCCTACAGCGGTGATGACAGCCTCGTGCTGTGGAAGGGCTCCACCTACTCGATTAACGCAGTCGTTGACGTGATCGGCATGACCAGCACGTCGAACTTTGCCGATACAAGCCTCGTGCGTAAGAGTTCGATCCGTTCCGGCACGAAGGAAAACCTGAACCTCGCGGACTGGACGCAGATGAGTTACACGCTTGTCGATAGTGCAGCATCGGACACTGCCCGATACCTCGGCTATCACGCGATCGATGCGGTTCCCGAGCCGGCTGCGATTGGCGTGGTGGCCTTGGCGGTCGTCGCCGGTGCCGCCCGGCGACCGAGGCGTTGCTAGGTCGAATCGGCTAATCTTATTCCGGCCGCTGACTGTCACACCCCCATCGCATAAGCTCTTCTCGTCACTGATCGCCCTTTCACCGGCACGGCGTCGTTGTGGGGTGGTTTGGCATCGTCATTTCAACTGCACGTGAGAAGGAGAAACGCATGTCCATCACACATCGTCCGTTGGGTCGCAGCGGGCTGAAGGTCAGTCCACTTTGTCTGGGCACGATGAACTTCGGGCCGCACACGACCGAGCCGGACAGTTTTGCCATTATGGACAAGTCGCTGGAGGTCGGGGTCAACTTCTTCGACACCGCTGACGTGTATGGGTGGAAGCGTGGAGAAGGCGTGACCGAGCAGATCCTCGGTCGTTGGTTTGCCCAGGGAAGTCAGCGGCGCGAACAGGTGGTGCTGGCGACGAAGGTGTTCGGTGACATGGACCTGCCGACCCAGCCCGACTCGAACTTCGCGCGCGGGCTGAGTGCTCGCAAGATCATCATGGCCTGCGAGAACAGCCTTAAGCGCATGCAGACGACGTGGATCGACCTCTATCAGATGCACCACATCGACCGCAACGCCCCCTGGGACGAGGTGTGGCAGGCCTTTGAGACGCTCGTCCGCCAGGGGAAGGTGCTCTACGTCGGCAGCAGCAATTTCGCGGGATGGGACATCGCCACGGCGCAATGGGCTGCGAAGGAACGGCACTTTCAGGGGCTTATCAGTGAACAAAGCGTCTACAACCTCGACAATCGCACGGTCGAGCTGGAAGTGGTGCCCGCCTGCCGGCATTACGGACTGGGCATTATCCCATGGAGCCCGCTGGCTGGTGGCTTGCTCGGTGGCGCGCTCAAGAAGCAGGCGGCTGGTCGGCGAAGTGGGGAAGGATTCGAAAAACGCGTCGAATCCAAACGCAAACAGCTGGAAGCCTTCGAAGGGCTCTGCGCCGAGATTGGTGAAGAGCCAGCGATCGTCGGCCTGGCGTGGTTGCTCAACAACCCCGTCGTAACGGCACCGATCATCGGCCCACGCACGATGGACCAGTTGACCGGCTCGTTGCGGGCCGCAGAGATCAAGCTGTCACCCGATACGCTCGAAAAGCTCGACAAGATCTTCCCCGGCCCTGGTGGTGAAGCGCCCAAGGCATACGCGTGGTAGCGTGCTGCTGGGAATTTTGCAGACCGCAAAAATAGACGAAGCGGGAAAGACCAGAGGGTCTTTCCCGCTTCGTTTTGATCCAACGCAAACCTGCGTTTTTAGTTCAGCTTCGCAGGCTCATATCCTGCGCAACCACTGACGGGGGTAACCATCAGGTGAAGCTTAACGTTATTCGGATGGCCGCACTCTTCGATCATGTCCGCTGGGGCCTCGTGCTTCATACGGATCTGAACGAGTTTGGGGGCGTTGGCGTGCGTTTCACCGTAGTGGGTGCATAGGCCGCATTGTCCGTCGTGGATAGTCAACATGGTGTTCTCCTTTAAGTGATCTACCGGAGAACTATTGCAACATCAGTTCCAAAAGGCAAGCAATTTAGACAGATGAGAATGAGTTTCAAGACTTTGTAAAATATAGAGTTACAACAAGTGAGGCTGTGTCTCAATTGCGAAGCGTCGTTAAGTCTAGTTAAGGGACGGATCGTCCGGCAACGCGTCGGGGGAGACGCCCAGTTCGGCCGTCAGAATGGTCACCCATTTCTCCCATTGCCGAGGACCTGGATTCAGGACCTGCTTGAACTCGGCAGGCGTGCTGAGCCATGAACCGGTCTCGATTTCTCCATCCAACTGGCCCGCACCCCACCCGGCGTAGCCGATGAAGAATCGCGCGCTGGCTTCCCCGGTTCGCAGCAGGTATTCGATGTCCTCCCGCTCGGTGGTGAAGTGGATGCCACCCCCCACTTCAATCTGCGAACGCGTTGGGTCGTCATGAAGAGCCATCACCGGGCCTTCGCAGGGGCCGCCCTGATGTAACGTGCCTTCGACGCTCAGCTCTTCACCGAGTGTCTTTTCGATTGCTTCCTTGAGGGTCACGTCCAGCGGGTGGTTCAATACCAGACCGATCGCGCCGTTCTCGTCGTCCTGCACGAGCAACACGACGCTGCGCACGAAGTTGGGGTCCGTCAGACGCGGAGAGGCAATCAGAAGTTTGCCGGCCAATGATGCCATGATGATCCATTCTAATTCGACTGAGGTCGATCGGGGAGTGTGGATGTTTTATCACATGCGCTTTCCACGGTAGACGCCGCTTGGGGATAACCGTATATCGGCTGTCATGGAAGTGGCGGTCCCGACGACGGCGAGCTTCAAACGGCTGATCATCAGCGCGCTGATCGTTCCGATCGGCATGATGAGCTGCATCGCCGTCATCCTGGCGTTGCAGATCAAGAGCCTCAGTGACACCGCAGCCATCGTCGAGCATGCCAACGCCACCGTCACACAGGCCAACCGAGTTGAAAAGCTCACGATCGATCTTGAGACCGGCCTGCGGGGCTATCTGCTGACGGCAGATAAGGATTTCCTCGCTCCATTCGTCAACGCCCGGGATGAACTTGCACGGGAAACCGATGCGCTGCGACCCCTGTTTGGCGACAACTTCGCCCAGGTCGCGCGCCTGGATGAGATCGTCGTGCTGCGCAAGCAATGGGTGGGCTTTGCCGAGCGGTCGATCGCGGCGCTGGAGCGCAAGGACCCAAATTACCTCGCCGAAGCGCGCACCAAGGTAGGAAAAATTCTAATAGACACCAGTCGGGCGAAATTCGTCGAGTTAATCGGTCGTGAAGAGCAACTCCGCGACGAACGGTCACGCGCGGCTCGGCGGGCCAGCTGGATGACACTCGTCACCATCGCCGTGGTGACCCTTTTGGGTGGCCTCTTGCTGGGCTGGCTCGCCCGCAGGCAATTCCTTGCACTGGCAGGCACTTATCAACACGCGCTCGGTGAGTCGCATCAATTGAACATGACGCTCGAACAGCGCGTCACCGAGCGAACGAAGCAGGTGGAAGAGCGCAGCACTCAGTTGGCCGAAGCCAACCGCGAACTGGAGGCGTTTTCCTATTCCATCTCGCACGACCTTCGCGCCCCCATGCGGCACATCTCAGGTTTCGCCGAGCTGCTGCGCAAGTCTGCAGGTCCAGGCATGTCGGCCGACGATAACGACAACCTCACTATCATTTTCGACACAGCCAAGAACGCCGGGCGGATGGTCGATGACCTGCTGGCGCTGTCGCGCATCGGTCGCCAGCACCTGAAAAAAACCAACGTCGACGTCAACGAGATCGTCCGACTGGTCATTCGCGTGCTGGAACCGGAAACACGGGGTCGCCAGGTCGAGTGGCGCGTCCCTGTGCTGCCGCCGATCAACGCCGACAGCAATTTGCTGCGCATGGTCTTCCAGAACCTGCTGGCCAACAGTGTCAAATACAGTGCTAAGAAGCCCAGTGCCGTTATCGAGTTAGGGGCGAGCCAGGATAACGGGCATGTTACCTACTTCATCCGTGACAACGGTGAAGGGTTTGACATGCAATATGTTCACAAACTCTTTGGTGTGTTTCAGCGACTTCACCGCTCGGAAGAGTTTGAGGGAACTGGTATTGGCTTGGCGAACGTTCGGCGTATAATCACGAGGCACGGTGGTCGCGTCTGGGCCGAGGGAAAACTCGGTGAAGGTGCCACGCTTTTCTTTTCACTCCCCCTGACGGAGACGAGTTCGACTTGAGTAACGAGCTAAAACGCATCCTCCTCGTCGAAGACAGTGTCAACGACATTAAGTTGACCACCGCAGCGCTTCGGGCGGCCGGGCTCGCCAACGAAATCATCTCGTGCCGCGACGGTGTCGAGGCCATCGAGTACCTTTTCCGCCAAGGTCAGCACGAAGGGTGCAATGACGGATCCTGCCCTGCCGTGGTATTGCTTGACCTGAAGATGCCGCGCATGGATGGGCTTGAAGTCCTCGCCAAAATCCGCGCCGACGACCGCTTCAAGACACTGCCGATCGTCATGATCACGTCCTCGGCCGAAGAGCAGGACATGGTCAAAAGCTACAATCTCGGTGTGAACGGCTATGTGGTGAAACCCGTGACGCACGACGAGTTTCTCAAAGCCATCCGGGAAGTCGGGCTCTTCTGGGCGGTCGTCAATCAGCCACCACCTCAACTCAGCAAAAGGGTGTAACCCTTTTAGCATTTGGCTTACGGCAAACCGAGAACGCCAGACTAGTTTGTGTGTCGAGTTGGGTGGGTCGATGCCTTGAGTGAATGCAGACCGTGTGAACACTTTGACAATAACGTCCCTCCTCCATGTCGAAGACAGCGACCTCGACCACAAGCTGGTGTGCGCTCAATTGTCGGATGACGGGCTGGAATACCGGATCACCCGCGTTGATTCGGAACTCGAGATGCGGGCTGCGTTGTCGGCCGGTGGCATCGAGATGGTGCTCGCTGATTACAGCCTGCCGGGCTTCAGTGGTTTGCGCGCGATCGCGATCGCTGCCGAGTTGGCGCCGGAATTGCCGGTCATCGTCGTCAGTGGCGCCGTCGGTGAACAGGCTGCTGTCGACATCCTCCGAGCCGGTGCAACGGACTACGTCCTCAAAGAGCACCTGGAGCGCCTCGTCCCCGCCGTCCGCCGCGCCCTGCGCGAAGCCACCGACCGCGCCGCCCGTCGCACGGCCGAGGAAGAAGTCCGCAAAGCCCGTGATATTGCCGAGGCAGCCAACCGCGCCAAGGACCATTTTCTTGCCGTCCTCAGTCACGAGCTGCGCACCCCACTGACGCCCGTCCTGACCTCCGTGCAGATGCTCGAGCACGATCCGTCGCTGACCGAGTTCCTGCGCGAACAGATTCAAATGATCCGTCGTAACGTTGAGCTGGAGGTAAAGCTCATCGACGACCTGTTAGACCTGACGCGCATCAGCCGAGGAAAGCTGGAACTGAACCTTCGGCCAACCGATCTGCACGAAAAGCTTAGTCACGTGCTGACGATCTGCGACGCCGACCTGCGCGGCAAGCGCCTCAGTGTGACGATGCAACTGGAAGCCCGCCACGCCCGGGTGATGGCCGACTCGGCCCGACTGCAACAGATCCTCTGGAACCTCGTGAAGAACGCCGTGAAGTTTACGCAGGAAGGTGGGCGAATCACGCTGCGCACCAGCAACGTGCCCGGTGGGCGCTTGGAACTGACCGTCACCGACACCGGCGTGGGAATCGAGCTCGATAAACTCCCTCGCATCTTCGACGCGTTTGAACAGGGTGGGAACCACGTCACGCGCCAATTCGGTGGCCTGGGCCTGGGTCTCGCCATCAGTCGCGCCATCGCCGAGCAGCACGGTGGAACCCTGACCGCCAGCAGTGAGGGCCTCGGTCGGGGTACCGCCTTTCACCTGACAATGCCCGCAACCATTCAGGCCGAAGCCAATGCCGACGGTCGTCTCGACAGCAAAAAGACCAAAGGTTCTCTTCAAGAATGCGCCGTGCTGCTGGTCGAAGACCACGCCGACACTGCCCGGGCCATGGGCCGCATCCTCACGAGCTGGGGCTGCACCGTCCAGACCGCCGACACCGTCGCCAGCGCTCTACAGGTTGCCGACGCAACACCGTTTGACGTCATCATCTCCGACATCGGCCTGCCCGACGGCAGTGGGTTTGACCTCATCCGTCAGTTGATCTCCAAGCGACCCGTCAAAGGCATCGCGCTCTCCGGCTTCGGCATGGAAGAAGACATCCGCCTGAGCAAGGAAGCCGGCTTCGTCGAGCATCTCGTCAAGCCCGTCAACCTCCAACAGCTTGAAGCCACCGTGAAACGCGTCGTGGGCATGTAGACGGGGACAAGCTCAATTCCATCTGCGAGTTCCGCGCAATCCATGGTTGCCCGCATTTCGACTCACGCCACCTGCTGCGAGTTCAGCACCCCGTACTACGCCGAGGGGGAATACCTGCATGAATTCAAGGAATATGCCCATAAAACCTCTTGCAGACTTCACGAGGGATCGGTGCGCGGTTGGTACCTGCCGAACCGTGCGCGCTCTTGATGGATCAGATATGTGATGCAGTGCAGAAGGTCGTTGACAACTTCGACGCGCTGGCCGCATACGCTGAACAGGACCTCGCTTTATCAAAATAGAGGTGTGACCGGCCTAAATAGCCGTGCGTGATTCTGAAATCCTCAAATGGGTTCGGACTGCGGTAAAAACTGCCGCAAACCACCGATTGGGGATTTCAGAATTGCCGTCACCTGTTTAGCGGCGTTGGAATCGTGGAACATGATCCCACTCAGGTTAACTTCGTCAATAAAGCAGACGCGGTACTCAAGGCGGTGACCTCCAGACGATCGATATTCGCCCCACTGAAGCCGATCGCTGTCAGGCGGATGCTGTTAGTGCCGGCGTTGAGCGTCACCACCCGTTCCACCATTGTCCACGTTGTCCAACTACCACTGGCTTTGAAGTCGAGAGAACTGACTACCACGCTGTTGTTGACCTTGAGCTCCAACGGCCGATTCCCACTTTCCAGGCCGTAGCGGAAGCCCAACTTGTAGCTGCCGGCGATGGGGG
>JBBRHE010000187.1:0-7222 GCA_038223165.1 Tepidisphaerales bacterium | reverse complement strand
CCGCGTTCACGCTTGTCGAACTCCTGGTGGTGATTGGCATCATCGCGGTGCTGATCGCGATTTTGCTCCCCTCGCTCAACAAAGCGCGCGACGCGGCCAACCGCACTGCGTGCCTGAGCAACGTGCGCCAGTTGTCGGTGTTCGCGATTATGTACGCCAACGAGAACCGCGGGCGCTTCCCGTTGGAGAACGTCAGCACGTTTGGGAATACCGCGCCCGACACGTTCCGCATGGACATGTACGACGCGATGAAGATGCCACCGTTCAACCCGG
Source organism: Tepidisphaerales bacterium (assembly GCA_038223165.1). Taxonomy (GTDB): domain Bacteria; phylum Planctomycetota; class Phycisphaerae; order Tepidisphaerales; family Tepidisphaeraceae; genus DASYHQ01. The sequence continues at coordinate 6,949 of JBBRHE010000187.1, read as the reverse complement.
CAGCCGTGACGTACACGGAGGTCGACGGGGCACGGTATTGGACGTGCCCTGTGGCGCCGGCGTTTCTGTACAACCTGGGTTCACCGTACTTCGTCGGGGGCAACCCGTACATCAGCACGTCGTACATGTATCTGGGCTCGGGTGGAGGCAACGCACTGGCGTTCGGGTCGGACGAGGCCATTCCCGGTCGCCGGCCTGAGCGGTTCGGTCAGAAGCAGCCCGGCAACGCGCCACGCACTCTCTTTGCCGACCGGGTGATGTATTTCAACGACTTTCGCGCTTGGCAGGTCAACCACATGGGCAAGGGTGGTGCAACAGGTGTGAGCGCGTTTGTCGCCGGTGGGAATCAGTCATTCACCGACGGCCACGCCGAGTGGGTGCCCGCACGTACTTCGCCGGCCACGGTCATCGACTATCCTGGTTACCCGACGCCCCTACGGCCGGGCTTCACACCACTGGGCAATGCCAACTTGAAACACGTTGCGACTCTTCCCGATGGTTACGCGTCGTATTGGTGGTAATTCTTGCACGTTCGTCGCTCCCTCTCATCACCGCCGCACCACCATCGCTGGTTTATCCACCGGCGAATTCCTTCGGTTGATCGACGATCCGCAAGCACACGGTCGCCGGCTGGATGTTTGGCAACGCGTCGATCTCTTTCAATGCCTGTCGCATCGCGCCTTCCTTAGCCAGGTGCGTAGTGATGACGATGGGCACCATCTCACCTTCATTCGCTTCCCGTTGGTTGATCGCGGCGAGGCTGATGCTTTTGTCACCGAGGATGCGCGTGACCTGTGCCATCACGCCGGGGGCGTCCTTGGCGGTCACGCGCAGGTAGTAGCGGCTTTGCAGGTCGTCGACAGGTAAGACATTCGCCGGTTGCGTGCTGTCGGGATAGACGCGGAGTTGCTTGAACTGCAGCGGTGTGGTGCCGAGCGCGACACCGATCAAATCGGCGACGACTGCGCTGGCAGTGGGCATGGACCCCGCGCCACGGCCGTAGAAGAGCGTGTGACCGACGGCGTTGCCGTACACACTGATCGCGTTGAAGCTTCCACTGACCTCCGCGAGCACGTCGTCCTGGTGCACGAGCGTCGGGTGGACGCGAAGCGCGACCTTGTCCCCCGCGGCCCGCTCGGCGATCGCTAGCAGCTTGATCACGTAGCCCAGCTCGCCCGCGAGCGCGATATCGGTCTTCTGCAGCGTGTCGATCCCTTCGACGTGGATGTCCGCCTCTCTCACGCACACGTTGAACGCGAGCCCGGCGAGCACCGCCAGCTTCTGGGCGGCGTCGCGACCGCTGACGTCGAGCGTCGGGTCGGCCTCGGCGAAACCGAGTTTCTGGGCTTCCTTCAGCGCGTCGGCGTACGACCAGCCGTTCTTGGTCATGCGGGTCAGGATGACGTTGCAGGTTCCGTTGACGATGCCGACGAGGGCGTCGATGCGGTTGGCGACCAGCCCGCGCGACAGCGCGTCGATAATCGGGATGCCTCCGCCGCAACTGGCTTCGAACGCGATGCACGTGTCGTGTTTGCGGGCCAGCGCGAACAGTTCGGGCCCGTGGGCCGCCAGAAGGCTCTTGTTGGCGGTGACGACTGGCTTACCGAGCGACAACGCGTGTTCGACGACCTGTCGCGCAACGGTTGTCCCGCCGACCAGTTCGATCACGACGTGTACCCGCGGGTCCTCGACCGCCATTCGCCAGTTAGTCGTGACGGGCACACCCGCGAAGGGCCGCTGCTTAGAGACGTCGCGGACGACGATGTGCCGCAGGTCGAACGCGAGCTCGGTCCGGGCCCGCAACAGGTCCGCCTGCTCGGTCAGGATTTTCGCGACCCCACCGCCCACCACGCCGTGCCCGACGAGCGCGAGGCCGACCGGTTCCGGTTGCTGCTGTCGATCTAATTGCGGTTGCGTCTCGCTCATGCCAACGGGTTCCTGCGGGGTTTGCAGGCAGTTGTACGGGCACGCCCCAGGGCTGTAAAGCCGCGACCGCTTGCACCGGACCATCGGCCGTTCCGAAATGTTTTGACGCGCAAAGATGTGTCTTGTAAATGTTCTGTCAGCGAAGGACCGTCCGACGACGGCCGAGCCGCTTCCCATCGTTCCCACCCACATCGTCGCGCCCGGCTGCCCGGCTCCGACTTCTGCACTGTAGGCGGAAGCAAGCTTGCGTAGGAAAGGCCCGATTCGCTCGCCGATGAATCCCAAGCCTATCAACGCCGCGCCCGTCTTCACCCACGCCAGCCCAGCAATCGTCCGCTCGGCCGTGAAGTCGACCCGCGGGTTACGGGTCCGAGGGCGCACGAGTTTTGAAAAAGAAAAGGGCGCGGGTTCACCCGCGCCCTTTTCCCCTCTTGGCCCGACTCCCCGTCCCGAAGAATCACTACGACCTGCGCTTCACTAAAGCGATTGGTCCTCTCACGACCGTTTCAGGGCCGCGATTCCACGGATTCACACGGGGGACATTTTCAGGGACCAGGACCGTGTCTTAGAACTTAAAGCCAATGCCGATCCCGTAGGCAAACAAGCCTTCGTCGGCGGCGTCGGAACCGCCACCGTCGCGGAACGCCCACTGGTACGAGACGTTGCCGAACAGGAAGGTCGTCTCGTTGACGAAGTACTTCACGCCCACCTCCGGGCCGGCGGCGAACGAGTCGTTCACGTCGTCCCCGAAGTTGTACCCGACGACGACGCCCACGAATGGGTTCAGGCGTCCGTCCATCAAGCGGAAGTGGTAGTCAAACGCCGCACCAACGCCGAGCTGGTACGACGACTCACCACTGGACAGCGCGCCGTTGACGCGGGCGCTGACCTCCATGTTGTCCTCGAAGAAGTAGCCCAATTGGCTACCGAACCCGAACGAGTTGGTGTCGAAATCGTCGGCCGCCGTGCCAGCACCGGTCAGCGTGAACTCTTTGTCACCCTTGAAAAACCCGTAAACCCCTTCAGACGACGCGGTCGACTGAAGGTTCACCCCACCATAAAGGTCATAGGGGGCTACGATGTTGGTAGTCGCATCGGGCTCGGTGAAACGTTGCGCTGCAGGGGCTGGGGCATCCAGCACCGGCGCAGGACCCGCCTCGTTGGCATGGACCGGCAGAAGGCCGAGGAACGTTGCGCTGGCAAGCGGAACGACGAAAAGAGGGATACGGCTAAACATGGGCTGCTCCTTCAAAAGGAAATGAGAATCAATTCTGCCGCGCTCAGGCAGGGCACGCGCCCTGGGGCTCAAGCCACGCGGCTTCGTTCACGTACGCTCAACGGATCAGGACGACGTGCAACGACGACGTAACCGACCGGACGCTGACCCACCTTCAACCGTCGTGCCGCTGACTAAAAATGAGAGGGGATTCGCAACAGATTTAAATGAATTCCTGTGCCTGTGTTCGTTTAACACAAGGGGCTGCACAAGAAACCTTGATGAGAACGGTTGGGTCGTGGCTACTAACTGCAGTCGCTTTTACTTACCGCGACGAAAGGACACTGTCGGGGATGAGCGGGGCAGCGGCGCGGGAGAGGTAACGCGGCTGTTGTCGAGCAACGTAGACGGTCGATAAAGGACAGACGGAAGATAGCGGGACAGGTACATCACTCTGGCAATCCTACCCGTCCCATGATCCTCGTCTTGTTTAGTCTCCCCCTACAGTACCGCCGATGCGGCCCGACAGGCTGCCGACGATCGCGACCAGCTCGTTGCCGTCGATCGGCTTAGAAAGATGAAGGTTGAAACCCGCATGCATCGCGCGCGTGCGGTCTTCGGCGCGGGCGAATGCAGTCAGTGCGAGAGCGGGTGTGCGTGCCCCTTCATCTTTTGGTAGCGACCGGACCCTTCTTATAAATTCGTAGCCATCGGCACCGGGCATTCCGATGTCGCTGATGATGGCGTGGGGTCGATGTCGCATCACCGCCTCCAGACCTTCTGTGGCTGATCCGGCGACTATGACGGTGGCTTCGCAGCTTTCAAGGAATCGCTGGACCAAGTCGCGTGCGTCCGGTTCATCGTCAACAACAAGGACGGACACACCTTTGAGCGACACCGCATTGCACAAATCGCGATCTTCGCGACGTTGAGCAGGATGCTCCGGGGCGGCTTTACGGTGACTTTCGGGTTCGGCGTGTAAGACCAGTACCGGAAGCATAATGATAAATGTGGAGCCTTGTCCCTCCCCCGGGCTCTTTGCTCGGACAGAGCCCCCGTGAAGTTCCGTCAATTGCTTGACGATCGACAGGCCCAACCCCAATCCGCCGTGCCGGCGGGTGGTCGATTCGTCCGCCTGACGGAATCGATCGAATACGTGGGGCAGAAATTCCGGGCTGATACCCTCGCCGGTATCGCTGATGGATATTTCGACGTGGGAATTGACCCGCTCCAGCAAGACCTGGACGCGCCCGCCTTTCGGCGTGAACTTAATGGCATTGGATACCAGGTTCCACACAATCTGCTGGAGTCTGTTGGGGTCGCCTTTGACCGGATTGGTCATCCGGTCCAGTGTTGGCTGCAAACGAATCGCCTTGGCGTCGGCCGCGGGCTGCACCGTCTGGATCGCCGCCTCCACAACCGTTGCCAGGTCCACCAACTGCACGTCAAGCCGTATCTTGCCTGAAATGATGCGGCTCATATCCAGCAGGTCTTCGATGAGTTGCGTCTGCGCTCGGGCATTGCGCTCGATAACGGCAAGCCCCTGGTCGATCGACTCAGCGTCTCTATCGTTCTTCAATATCTGCGACCAGCCCATAATCGCATTGAGCGGCGTGCGCAGCTCGTGCGACAACGTCGCCAGAAACTCATCCTTCATCCGGCTGTTCTTCTCCGCATCAAGGCGTGCCGCCTTCTCGCTTTCGAACAACTCGTCCCGCTGCAACTGAATTTTTTTCCGCTCAATAATCTCATGGGACAACGCCGCTATCTTCTGATTAAGCAGCACGAACTGATCGATCGCTTCTGCTTTCGACCGGCAGCGAATAAAGAGCAGAGCGGATTCGTCGGGCGATGCAGGAATTAGGACCGTCCCATCACATCGCACGTCAATGGGCGGTTCGTTGAGACGCTTCCAGTTGAACGCGCCCGGCAATAACTGTCGGCTTCGCGAGCACAGCCGAAGATATTCCGACAGGCGGACCGCCCCTTCAGTCACCAAGTCAGCCATCGGCTTGCCAGCCAAAGACGCGGGAGACAAGCCCGTCAGTTCCCCCACCGCCGAGTTGGCGTTCACGATTTCGCCCGTCCCCCGGACCAGCAATGACGGCTCTGGCAATACGTCCAGAAATTGTACGAGCGTATCGTCCATCGACTTCACGCCTTCACGCCTTCACGTATTCACGGCCTTGTGCGGCCTTGGACTCATCCGTTTGCTTGATGTAGACCGTCACGCGACAGCCGGGCGCGCCGGTCGCAATGGTCTCGTTCAGTTCCACCTTGGCATAGCCAAGGTTCTCCGCGGCGATGCTTCCAAAGACGTTTGACGTCATCATGCACAAGGCTGGACGGTCACGTACCTTTTCCGCAAACGGGCACACCCGATTTCCGAAGACGATCTTCTCGTCGGTTTCCTCAATAACGTAAAACTCGCCCTGAATGCGCCGTTTAAGATCCACCAGAACGTCGGCGACCTCTTCGCGTGACAAGTTGGACACCCCCAGTGCTTCGCGATATTGGCCATTGATCGCGTCACCCACCTTCTGCCCGACAATGCTGATAAACCCGGACGCCTCTTTCACCCCCACGACATCCTGCAGCGTGCCGGAAAGTTCGCGGATCAGGGTGCGCAGAAAGACGTCGCGTTCCAGAGGGATCGGCAAAAGGGACAAGTCTTTTCGATGTGTCATGTGCATTCTCCCACGCAGGTTTCAGGCGCTCGGCGGACGTGTAAGCAACGTCGTGAGGCGATTTTATCGTCTGTTTTTCAGCCGGGCAATGCGCAATCGCATTCAACTTTTTGCTTCGCGGGCGGTGTGCCGGTCGGGGCACCCGGCGTTCAGATGCACGGGCGCGCCGCTGAGCTGTTTGTGCGCGGGGGAACGTAGAGTTGGCGCGGCGGAACGTAGAATTCGCGAGAGGGAACGTAGAGTTGGCGCGGGGGAATGTAGAATTCGCGCGGAGGAACGTAGAATTCGCGGCGAGGAACGTAGAATGCGCGCCGGGAAACGTAGAATGCGCGCCGCGGAACGTAGAATGCGCGCCGAGGATTCTAGAATGCGCGCGGCGGAATATAGAATGCGCGCGGCGAAAGATAGAGTTTGTGGCGTTGGACGGAGGGCGGGGCGCGGCTTTTTTGGCGTGACAGGCGTTGTTAGGTTGGCGGGGGTGGGTTTTATCAGACGGGCGTGATGGGTGTAGGTGGCTGCGGGGGCGGGGCGTGGTGGGGGTGTGGCCTTGGCGGGGGAACGAGACCAGGCACGGTTTCGGTGGGGTCTTCCGAGCGGGGTCGGGGCGCGGTGGGGGCATTAGCGAAAAGCATCGGCCGTGGGCATCGGTTGAGGGCATTGGCGGCGGTGCGTCGGGCCTTGGTTTGACGGCTTCCCCGTCCGGTCTTACGATCCGCCCACGACTTTATGTTTGCCATTGTTTCGGACATCCACGGCAATCTCGAGGCTTTCACCGCGGTCCTCGCTGAGATCGATCGGCGGGGGATTCAGCACGTCGTCTGTTTGGGTGACGTCGTTGGATACGGTCCTAACCCGATGGAATGCCTGGACTTAGTCGCCAGTCGCTGTCGGGCGTCGCTGATGGGGAACCATGACTTTGCGGTGTTGTACGAGCCGTTCAACTTTAACAGTGGTGCCGAGTCGGCCTGTTTCTGGACCCGCCGACAGTTTGAACTCGACCCCGACGCGGTTCGCAGGGCGGCTCGGTGGAAGTTTCTGGGCAACCTGCCCGTACGGCTGCGGACGAGCGATTTCGTCGCCGTCCACGCCAGCCCGCGCCGGCCGATCAACGAATACATCT
>JBBRHE010000186.1:0-7251 GCA_038223165.1 Tepidisphaerales bacterium | reverse complement strand
AGCATTCGACCGAGCAGCGCGGTCGTGGTCGACTTTCCCTTCGTGCCCGTGACACCGACGACCGTTGCGGCGCAGCGTTCGACGAACAGGCGGATTTCAGTAGTGACGGTCACACCCGCCAATCGGGCCGCGTAGATGAACGGGCTGCTGGGTGGGATCGCGGGGTTTGCAACGACGAGGTCGGTGTCGGTGAAGTCGCTTTCCAGCTGATCACCGAGGCGGAAAGTGATGGGCAGACCATCAAGCTGCCGCACCGAGTCGGCCAACTCGTCCGTTGTGGCCTGATCGGTAACGAGCACCTTTGCGTCCTGATCAACGAGCCAGCGTGCGACGGTGATACCACCCCCGAATCGACCGAGTCCCGCGACCGTCACACGTTTGCCGGAAAGATTCATGACTTGATCTCGCCGGTTGGCCTATCTCACTATTGGTGCCAGGTCCGCCTTCATCTCTTCAACGGCTGCCAGCACCGCGGACTGCCAGTCGGACTTGTCGGCGTGCTTCTTGTCGCGATGGGCGTACAGGATGCTGCGACTGGCGCTGACGATGGCGCCTTGACCGTTCTTGAAGGCGGCACGGGTCATGTCGGCCGTTGCACCCTGTGTGCCATAGCCGGGCAGCAGGAAGATCGACTTGGGCAGACGCTGACGAAGCGAGTCAATCTGTGACGTCTGCGTCGCGCCGACGACTGCGCCCAAAGCGCTGAACCCACTATCGCCGACGAGTGCCTTGTCGGCGGCGAGTGGTGCGAGCTTGTCGGCGAGGGCCTCACTCCAGGTGCGCCCGTCGGCGAGCTTGACGTCCTGCAGTTCGGCGCTGCCGGGGTTGCTCGTGCGGACTAGGACGAACAGGCCCTTGTCGTAATCCTTGGCGGCTTTGATGAAAGGCTCGAGCGTGTCCAGACCGAGCATCGGGTTGATCGTGATCGCGTCGGGCGTGACGACGTCGTCCATCTCGTCAAACTGTGGATCGGCCAGATGAGCTGAGGCGTAGGCGCCGCTGGTCGAGCCGATGTCACCGCGCTTTACATCACCTATGACGAGCAGGCCAAGTTCCTTGGCTTCCTGCACCAGGCTGTAATAGGCCTCGACGCCTTCCCACAGATACTTCTCGAAGTAAGCCGACTGGAACTTCACGATCGGTACGTGCGGCGCGACGAGCTTCAGCACGGCAGTGGTGAACTTGAAGATGGCGTCGACCGCGCCCTCGGCGTCATCAGGGTTTCGGGCGCCGGGAAGGACGGCGTCGGGGAGCAGTTCGTAGATTGGGTCGATGCCGACGCAGATGGGCGAACCCTTCTTGGCGATGGCGGCGAGCAGACGGTCGGGAAAGAGGTCTGACATAGGTCCGCCGAGTGTGAGGGGGCGAGTGGCGGGTGTCAAACAAGTGGGAGGTCGGAACGCGGAAGTCGGAAGGGTGCGCGGGAAAAGGCCGGATTGCTGACATCCGATTTCCGCGTTCCCAGTTCCGACTTATTGCCTGTTCTTCTTCGCTCTGCGCGCGAAACGGGCCATGAGCAGTTCCTGCGTTCCACTCGCCGGGCGACCATCGGGGGTGACTCTGCGGGTCCAGTTGCCCTCGGATTGAAGCGTCCACGCGTAACCATGGTCGGCCAAGCCGAGGTCGAGAATCTCCTTGAGCTGCTCGCGCAGCGCTGGTTCTTCGACGGGCGTAATTGCCTCTACGCGATAGTCGAGGTTGCGGTACATCCAGTCGGCCGAGCCGATGTAGTACTCCTCGTTGCCACCATTAAGGAAGTAGAAGATGCGGCTGTGTTCAAGGAACCGACCGAGCGTGCTGACGCAACGGATGTTCTCACTCAGCCCTGGCACAACCGGTCGCAGGCAGCAGAAGCCGCGGACGAGAAGGTCGATCTGCACACCGGCCTGACTGGCCTCGTAGAGCGTGGTAATCGTCTTAGGATCCTGCAGGGCGTTCATCTTCGCGACGATCCTGGCGGGCTGACCATTCTTTGCGTGCTCGGTTTCCCGACGGATCATCTTAAGGAAGCGCTCGCGCATGTTGACCGGAGCGATCAGCAGTTTGCGATAGTCTCGCTTTAAGCTGCGGCCAGTCAGGTAGTGGAACAAATCGATCACGTCATCGGTGATCGTCGTGTTGCACGTGAACAGGCCCAGGTCGGTGTAAAGCGCTGCGGTCTTGCTGTTGTAGTTGCCCGTGCCGATGTGAACGTAGGTTCGCAGGCCTTCAGGTTCTTCACGGACGACCATCGCGAGCTTTGTGTGCGTCTTCAGGCCGGTCAGTCCGTACACAACGTGGACTCCGGCCTTCTCGAGCTTTTGCGCCAGTTCTAGGTTGCGTTGTTCGTCGAACCGCGCCTTGAGTTCGATGAGCACGGCGACCTGTTTGCCCATTTCTGCGGCGCGGATGAGCGATGGGACGAACGGCGAGTCGGCGCTCGTGCGGTAGAGCGTCATCTTGATCGCCAGCACGCGCGGGTCGGCAACGGCCGACTTCACGAACCGCTCGACGCTCTGCGCAAAGTCCTCGTACGGATGATGCACCAGCAGATCACCGGCGCGGATCACACTGAAGATGTCCGCGTCTTCGTCTTCCAACCGCGGTGGGATCAGGGGTGTCCATGGCTTGAACCGCAGGTGAGGCAGGTCCAGGTTCGCAATCGCAAAAAGGTCGTCGAGGTCCATCGGTCCGCGCAGCGTGAAGACGTCGCGGGCGTCGATCTCCATCGCGCCAACGATGAACTCGCGCATTGACGGCGACATGCCGTCGGGTAGCTCCAACCTCACCGCGTGCGATAGACGCCGGCGGCGCAGTTCCTGCTCGACCAGTTCCAGAAGATCGTCGGCGTCGTCCTCGTCCATCTCGATGTCGGCGTTGCGCGTCACTCGGAAGACATGCCACTCGACGACCTTCATGCCGGGGAAAAGTGTCGCCAGGTTCCCACCGATCACTTGTTCCAGTGGCACGAAATGCCACCGAGTCGACAACGGCACCCAGCGCGGCAGGTTTTCCGGCATCTTGATTCGGACGAACAACGGCTCGGACCGACCGGGGTGCTCGAGCATGACCCCGATGCTCTTGCTGAGGTTGCTGATGAAGGGAAACGGGTGTCCCGGGTCGACCGCCAGGGGGGTCAGGATCGGAAACACCTGCCGACTGAAGAAACCGTCGACCGCGGCGCGCTCGGTGTCATCCAGTGAATCGTATGTGCGGATGCGGATGCCCTGATCGGCCAGCGCCGGTTGAACGTCGTTCAGCCAGCAGTCCATATGCTCGTCGAGCATCGGCAGAAGAACTTTGTGCACTGCGTCCAACTGCTCGAGAACGGTCAGCCCGTCCGGCGACAGTTCCGACACACCGGCGGTGCGCTGCCGTTGCAGGCCACCCACACGCTTCATGAAAAACTCGTCAAGGTTGGCTGCGAAGATCGCCAGGTAGCGGACCCGCTCGAGCAGCGGAATGCCCTTGTCTATCGCCATCTCTAGGACGCGATGATTGAACTGCAGCCAGCTCACCTCGCGGTTGTAGAGCAGCGACTGCACCGTGCCGGATGACGTTGTAAGCGTGCTGGACATTAAAAGACCTGTAACTGACCTGCTGACCTTATCGACCGATCCGTGAGCGTAGCTAAGCTCGGAAGGTCACGGAAGGAATTAACAGGGTCTTAACACCGAGATTGCGGGCACTCGTGGCCCGTTTGTTCGCATTCTGTTGCGGGTCGAGTTGCTCAACGCATCCAAAGCAACCTCCGAGCCCGAAGTCGCAACGTTGCGAGGAGATGTTCAGTTAATAAGGGGAGGATCGGACTTTGCGATTGTTGGCGCCAGTCGGTTAGCGGAAGGGCAAATGAAAAGAGGGACGTCCCAACCCGTCGCGCGCGTCTTTGAGCGATGCGCGGCGACCGGTCGGGCCGTCCCTCGGTTACTTTCTTAGGTTCGTATCGCCTTACCGCTTACGCCGGTCGCGACGCGCCTTGCGTTTCTTGCTGCCGATCTTGCGGCGCCGCCGGGGCTTAGCCATTCGCTTGCTCCTTTCCGTTCATTTGAGCCAGGTAAGGTAGCGTCGATGCCCACTGGCGTCCATACATGCAAGGGACGTTTCTTGCGAGAAAAGGCAGAATGGATAGGGTCCGTGGGACAGGGATCGATGCCCGCGACACTGAATAACCGCACGAGAGGCAGCAGTTAGTGGCAATTGACCAATGCTCAGCGCCGCCTCACAGGTTCAGTGACAGGATGGGAATTTCGGGCTCCATCCCGCGTCGATTCCAAACAACTTTCGAATTTCACCCTGCAACCGATGGGGTGACTGAAGCATATTCCTTTCCAGAAACGTCCCCGTCTGCGGTACGGCCGTTGCTTTTACCGTGCGGGAACCGAATTAACAGCAAGGATCTGCCCAATGATTAAGCTGGATCTCGGAAACGTACTGCTCAAACCGTCACAACGTAAGCAACTCATGAGCTGGTTGCGTCGCACACTTCGCCTCGGCGATCGCGTGGGACAATTCGTTTTGACAATCTCTATGAAGCGAATTGGCCGGCACTTCGACCTGCGGGCCAACGTCCACGATCGGGCCGGTGACTTCGCCGTGCATGCGCGCCAGCAGACCTGGCGGTTGGCTTTACGCGACATGGTATGGCAACTGTCAACACGGTTGCACGACCAGCTTCGTCTGGTACGCGCGGCGCACTAAGCGCCGCGACTTGCAAAGCTGCCCATCGCACGGACGGATGATGGCTCATCGAGTGCCATTGTCTACGAACGTCGCATGGATGCGCCGCTCGTCGCTCACGGTGTTGCCCTTGCCAGGCCTTGCCGCTGCGCGGCAGGCAGGTCATTGCATTCGATTTGTGCGAGCGCTAGTGCTGGTTCTCATCGTCCGTCGATGGGGTGGGGTAAGGAGCGCGGAAAGTGCCGAGCCACCGCCGTCTCTTCGTTTCCTGACCAAGTGGGTGGGGTCCAATCGAAGGTGACGGCGGTGGGGTCGGGGAGGCGTGCGTTCGATGCACGACTTCTGCTGTCATCCATAACGAAAGCTGCTCGGAAACCTTTCGGTGCCCGAGCAGCCGGACGCACTGTGTTCCAGTGCAAAACAGACTACCGACGCTTGCGAGCCTTCTCCAACTGGCTGCTCGCGGCGGTCAACTTACCAAGCATCCCGAAGAACGACGACGACGATGTCCCGCGCGAACGGGGCACCGGTGAACGTCGCACCGAGATGCTCTTGTAAACAGTTCCTCTGGCCATACGAAGGCCTCCTTTCGTTAGGAACCCGGTAGGGAACATAGCAATCGAAATTCCGTCGTCCAGAACATTCAAGTTTTCACGACAGTCCGATAATATTCAGTGCCCATATTATGCAGATATAGCTCTAAAAGCAGGGTGAAATCGTCACACATATCACAATCAGTCCAGCACGAGTCAGTGGTGGAACACTGGCAGAAGCGCGCGCAGCGGGTTACAACGTCGGCCCGAAATAAGGTGCTCAGATGCTCGACCCGAAACTGCTGCGTGACAATCCCGATGCCATCAAGGAAGCGACGCGCGTGAAGCGCGTGGGATCGCCCGAACTGGTCGACGCTTGGCGCGCCGCCGACGAAAAGCGCCGGGCCGCACAACTGCAGGCCGACACGCTCAAAAGCGAGCAGAACAAACTAGGTCCGGAGATCGCCAGGCTCAAAAAAGAATTGAAGGGTGGAACGAACGACGAGGTCACCGCATTGCTCGCCAGGAGCAACGAGTTCAAAGCCAGGCAGCAGGCCGCCGCCGACGAACAGACCGCCGCCGAGGTCGAGGCAGCGGGCATCATGCTGCAGTTGCCGGCAATTCCTGATCCGTCTTGGCCGGTCGGTGTCGACGACAAGGACAACGTCGTCGTTCGCGAGTGGTCCGACATGGACCATCCGCCGCGCAGGCTGGACGGCGGTCGCAAAGACCACGTTGCACTCGGTACGGCACTCAACATTCTTGACTTCGACCGCGGTGTGAAGCTTGCGGGCAGCCGGAGCTACGTGCTGCGCGGGCAGGGGGCTCAGCTTTACCAAGCGGTCCTGAGGTTCGCGCAGGACGTAATCGTTTCACGCGGCTATGAGCCGTACGTCGTGCCCATCCTCGTCACCGAGCAGTGTATGATCGGCACAGGGTATTTCCCCGCCGGTCGCGATCAGGCGTACATCACACAGGACGCGAGCGTCCTCGTCGGTACGAGCGAGGTGCCACTGGCGAGCTTCTTTGGTGGCGAGATCCTGGACGAAAAGGACCTACCCAAGCGCATGATCGCGACGAGCACCTGCTTCCGCCGAGAGGCCGGCGCCGCGGGCAAGGACACCGCGGGGCTTTACCGTGTTCACCAGTTTGACAAGGTCGAGCAGGTCGTCGTTCACAAAGCCGACGACGCCGAGCACATCGCGATTCATGAGGAGATCATCGCCAACAGCGAGAGCATTCTTCAGCACCTGAAGCTGCCGTACCGCGTCGTGAAGAACTGCACAGGAGACATGGGCCAGGGCAAGTGGCGCATGTACGACATCGAGACCTGGATGCCCAGCCGCGACAGTGGCAAAGGCGCCTACGGTGAAACGCACAGCGGCAGCGCCCTGCGCGACTTCCAGGCCCGCCGGCTGAATCTGAAGTACCGCCCGGCCGGTGGCGACAAGAAAGCCAGCCCGTTGTTCGCGTACACCCTCAACAACACCGCCATTGCCTGCCCGCGTGTCCTCATCGCGATCCTGGAGAACTACCAGGCCCCCGACGGCAGCGTGACGATCCCCGACGTTCTCCGCCCACTGATGGGCGGGGCCGAACGCATCGGTTAGGCCCACCAGCGATCGAAACGACCAAAGCACACCCCAGCGTAAACCTTCGCGCCGCGGGGGCCATTTTCCGTACACTATTCAGGGGAAGGCGAAATCTGACGTGAAAAGTCCAAGAACGAAAACGCCGCAAGCCCAAAGGCTTACGGCGATGATCGAAGCGGGCGAAGGGGGTCGAACCCTCGACATTCACGTTGGCAACGTGACGCTCTACCACTGAGCTACGCCCGCGAAGGCGAGGCGAAATACTAGCGAATCTGGGGGTGGCGTCAAGGGGTTACGGGGTAGTTCACCTTGGATGCCGCCGCGATCACTTTTCGCCAATTCGTCTCCGCGCTTGGAGTTACAGTCCAACTGTGTTGAAACCGCCGTCGACGAAGAGGTTTTCACCGGTCGTGCCGCTGGACAGATCGCTGAGGAGGTAGACAGCCGTCTTGCCAACCTCGTCACCGTCG